>NZ_JACFSE010000007.1:0-197414 GCF_016100545.1 Gilliamella sp. W8128 | reverse complement strand
CAGATTGTCTGTTTCTTCTTTTTAAAGAGCTGACAGCGTTTTAATTTACTTCACAATTTCTTGTTTCAGTTTGCTGTCTCAAGGGTTGCGTATGTTACTCATTTCACCTGTCTACGTCAACCCCTATTTTACAAAATTTGCTTTTTTTTCTTCAAGTGATTGCTTTTTACTCAATAAAGCCATTTAAAAGGTTATTTTTAGCTGTTTAATAGCATTAACCGCTTTTTTAACCGCATTTTCTACAGTTGGCGCTTTAGCTAATGCAACTCCCATTCTTCTTATACCTTTTACTTCAGGTTTACCAAATAAACGTAGATCAGTGTCTGCTTCACTTAGTACTTTATCTAAATTAGAGAATGCAACTTTGTCAGAATCACCATTTGCGATTAACACTGCTGATGCACTAGCACCATATTGTTCTATTAAAGGTATTGGTAATCCTAAAATCGCTCTAGCATGTAATGCAAACTCAGAAAGATTTTGCGATATTAATGTTACCATGCCGGTATCATGTGGTCGTGGAGATACTTCACTAAACCAGACTTGATCACCTTTCACAAACAATTCAACGCCAAATAATCCATAACCACCTAAAGCTTCGGTTATTTTGGTAGCAATATCTTTCGCTAAAGACAATGCATTAGCCGACATCGGCTGAGGTTGCCATGATTCTCGATAATCACCATTTTCTTGCCGATGACCAATAGGCTGGCAATATGAAACACCACTTATATGTCTAACGGTTAATAACGTTATTTCATAATCGAAGTCAACAAAGCCTTCAATAATAACTTTACCACTTCCGGCACGACCACCTTCTTGAGCATATTTCCATGAAGATTCAATATCAGCTTCACTTCTTAATAAAGATTGCCCTTTACCAGAAGAACTCATAACCGGTTTAACTAAGCAAGGAAAACCGATTTCCTTAACCGCAAGTTTATATTCGCTTTCAGTTGCAGCAAACCGATATGGAGAGGTTGGTAATTTAAGTTCTTCAGCAGCAAGACGACGAATACCTTCACGATTCATGGTTAATTGCGTCGCTTTAGCGGTGGGAATAACAGTAAATCCGGCTTCTTCTAATTCGACCAAGGTGTCAGTAGCAATTGCTTCTATTTCAGGAACAATATAGTCAGGTTTTTCAGCCTCGATAACTTTTCTAAGTTCATTACCATCTAGCATATTAATAATATGACAACGATGGGCTACTTGCATAGCGGGGGCATTGGCATAACGATCAATAGCAATAACTTCACAGCCAAAACGTTGTAATTCAATAACAACTTCTTTGGCTAATTCACCGGCTCCACAAAGTAATACTTTGGTAGCACTTGATGAAAGTGGTGTCCCTATTTTTGCCATAGTATCCTCTTAGAGATTTAATGATTATACTTTATTAACAAGCAAAAAATAAAAAATCGGGATAGTTACCCCGATTTTCTGTATGCTAAATTACACCAAATATGGATCACGTAAAATCATAGTTTCACTTCGATCCGGTCCAGTTGATATAATGTCAATTGGTGTTTCAGTTAATTCTTCAATTCGTTTAATATAAGCTTTAGCTGCAGGTGGCAATGCGTCATAACTTTTGACACCAAAAGTTGATTCACTCCAGCCAGGCATAGTTTCATATACTGGTTTGACTAAACTCCAATCTTCAGCTGCTGCTGGTGCATTTTGGATAACATCACCATTCGGTAATTGATAACCAACACAGATTTTGACTTCTTTTAGTCCATCTAAAACATCCAGCTTAGTTAAACAAAAACCTGAAACAGAGTTAAGTTGCACCGCTTTACGTACTGCAACAGCATCAAGCCAACCGGTACGACGACGACGGCCGGTAGTTGCACCAAATTCGTTACCTTGCTTACAGAGATATTCACCAACGTCATCAAATAATTCCGTTGGGAAAGGACCTGCACCAACACGAGTTGAATAAGCTTTAACAATACCTAATACATAACCAACATAACGAGGACCAAAACCAGATCCTGTTGCTACGCCACCAGCAGTAGTATTTGAAGAAGTTACATAAGGATAGGTACCATGATCGATATCAAGTAAAGTACCTTGTGCACCTTCAAACATGATTCTTTCGCCATTTTTACGCGCATTTTCAAGTAATGTAGGAATATCAGCAATCATTGCCACCAAAATATCAGCAATCGCTAATGTTTCATCAAGTACTTTCTGATAATCAACAGCTTCTGATTGATAGTAATTGACTAAATGGAAATTATGATATTCCATAACTTCTTTTAATTTTTCAGCAAATGCCTGACGATCACGCAAATCTCCAACACGCAATCCTCGACGAGCAACTTTATCTTCATATGCTGGACCAATACCGCGACCGGTGGTACCAATTGCTTTATTACCACGAGCTTTTTCTCGGGCTTGGTCTAATGCTATATGGTAAGGCAAAATTAAAGGACATGATTCTGAAATAAGTAGCCTTTCTTTCACTGGAATACCATTATCTTCAAGCTCTTTCATCTCTTTCATAAGTGCTTCAGGACAAAGTACAACACCATTAGCAATAATACTTATGACATCATTATGCAAAATACCAGATGGTATTAAATGCAATACTGTTTTTACACCATTAATAACTAAAGTATGACCAGCATTATGTCCGCCTTGATAACGTACTACATATTTGGCTTTTTCTGTGAGTAAATCAACAACTTTACCTTTGCCTTCATCACCCCATTGTGTACCTAGCACAACAACATTATTACTCATAGTTTATTTACTCATTGTATTATTTGTTAGACTTTAATTTCATGTATTGGAAAAATTCACTATCAGGGCTAATGACCATAACATCATTACCTGTAAAGCTTTGTTCATAAGCTTTTAAACTACGAATAAAGCTAAAAAACTCAATATCTTTACCAAAAGCGTCAGCATAAAGTTTAGCAGCATTGGCATCACCTTCACCGCGAATTGAACGGGATTGACGTTCGGCTTCTGATATGATTTTAGTTTTTTCAAATGTAGCTTCGGCTCTTATTTCCTCAGCTTGTTTGATACCATCATAACGTTTGTCACGAGCAATAACTTCACGTTCAGCTCTCATGTTTGCATAAATCGATTCAGAGACTTCAGCAGGGAAGTTAATTTGTTTAATTCGAACGTCAATTACATCAACACCGAAAGCCCTTAAACTGGTTTTACTGTTTTCAGGATCTTTTTTCGCATCAGTAACTAATTTATCAATCGGTAAATTTTCTTCACCCTCTTGTGATGAACCATTTAACGAATCTTTAACTCGCGCCATTAATGAATTTCTTGATTTGGTATCGGCATTAGAATCATTAATGATATCTCGATTATTTAGTTTACCAATCTCAGAACGTAAACGACCATTTAAGCGAGCTAAAATTAAGTCATTAACATCATTACCACCAGCAATAGTTTCGTAATAACGGTTAAAATCAACAATTTTCCATTGCACAAAATAGTCCACAATCAGTTCTTTCTTTTGTACATTAAAAAAACGTTGTTCATTATTATTATTTGAACTATTGGTAGTTTGGATTTTGGCATCAATAGTTTTAACGCTATCGATTAATGGCATTTTAAAATGTAAACCAGGTTCAGATAAACCAATAATTTTATTAAAACGTAAAACGACACCACGAGTACCCTCTTCTATTACATAGATACTTGAAAAAAGTACGCCAATTAAAATTAAAACTATAGGAATCAATAATTTTCGCATATTCTTTTTTCTCCTTATCGACCCATAGTCCGTCTAGTGCGATTATTAGAATTATTATTAGTAGTAGTTGAGCTATGATTTTCTGCTTCAACACCATTTTGTTGAGCACTTTCTGCATCTAAAGGATTTGGCAGATTAATATTATAATCACTATCAGAATTTGCTGTAGTTGATTCAGATGATTGCTCATTTTTATTTTTTAATAATTGTTCTAACGGTAGTACTAATAAATTACCACTCTTATCATTAACAATAACTTTTTGCGTTTTAGCTAATATTTTTTCCATCGTTTCGATATATAAACGATCTTTAGTAATTTCGGGCGCAGCTTTATATTGCGGTAACAATTTTTCAAACCGAGCAACATCACCAATTGCTTCTAATTCTACTTTTACTTTATAAGCATTGGCATCCGCTAGAATGGTCGCCGAACGACCTTCAGCTTGCTGAACTAATTGGACTTTATCTGCTTTAGCTTGTTTTATTTCACGTTCACTATCATTTTGAGCTCTAATTGCATCAGCATAAGCATCTTGTACCTCTACAGGAGGACGAGCAACTTGGAAGTTAAGATCGACAATAGTAATCCCCATATCATAATGAGAAATAACATTATTTAATTCATCTTTAGTACTATCTTCTAAATCTGAACGACCATCTGAAATGATAGCATCAATGTTAGAACTACCTACTGAAGTCCTAAGTGCACTATCCGCAGCTTGACGTAAACTATCTTCAACATTAGTCACATTAAATAAATATTTAACTGGATCACTAATACGATATTGTACGTTCATTTCAACAAAGACTAAGTTTTCACCTTTTTCACTTGTTGTAATGATATCGCCATGCACATTGAAATTATAAGTACCTTGCGTATCGACTTTATAAACTTTATCAATGAATGATGGATTCCAATTCAAACCAGGTTGAATAATTTCAGGTTGAACTTGCCCAAAACGAGTTATCACACCTCGTTGATTTTGTTTGATAGTATAAAAACCACTTACCGCCCAAATTAGGATAAGAACAACTATCACTGCCAAAATAATTTTTGAACTATTCATTGATAGCTTAATATCAGAAGGTCCTCGATTATTACCTGAACTCCCTTTTTTGAAGAGATCTTTAATTTGGTCGAATATTCCTCCCGTCGAATTGGAAGGTTTCTTATTATTTCCCCATGGGTCGTTATCTTGTCCGTTATTACCGGGCTGATTCCACGCCATATTTTATATGCTCCATTTAACAATTAGTTGTTATTTTGCGTATTGATTAAGTATAACAGATCTGGCTCTTGTTTACAGAGGCGATTCCATTCAATTAAAGGCATTCTTATATTTAGCTGAAAACTGCCGTCATCTTTAATGACTTCATGTTCCACCGCATTTAATTTATATAAACGGCTTCTAAGTTTTGCTAGATGGATAGGCAAGTTTAATTGACAAACTTGAATCTTACCGGCAAGCCTTTCTTTTAATGCAGTAAATAAGAGCTCTAATCCTAAACTATTTTGTGCTGAAATCCAAACTCGAATTGGCACACCATTTTCATCACGATCAATACTTGGTTGCTTACCTTCGATTAAATCAATTTTATTCATTACCAACAAAGTAGGAATATCATGGGCATCAATTTCAAGTAAAACTTCATCAACAGCTTGAATATTATCTAATAAATTAGGATCAGCAGCATCTACAACATGTAATAGCAGTGATGCTTCTTGTGTTTCAAGTAAAGTCGCTTTAAAAGCAGCAACCAGATCATGAGGTAAATGACGAATAAATCCAACCGTATCAGCTAAAACAACTTCGCCAACATCATCAACCATAATGCGTCTTAAGGTTGGATCTAGCGTAGCAAATAATTGATCGGCAGCATAAACATCAGCATTAGTTAGTGCATTAAATAGTGTCGATTTGCCAGCATTGGTATAACCAACTAGTGATACCGTTGATAAATCTGCTTTTTGTCTAGATTGACGATTTTGATTGCGTTGTTTTTCAACTTTGGCAAGTCTTGATAAGATTAACTGAATACGATGACGAATTAATCGTCTATCGGTTTCTAGCTGAGTTTCTCCAGGACCTCGTAAGCCTATACCACCTTTTTGACGTTCTAAGTGAGTCCAACCTCGAACTAAACGTGTTGACAGATATTGTAATTGCGCTAATTCAACTTGCAACTTACCTTCATGGGTTCGAGCACGTTGAGCAAAAATATCCAGAATCAATCCTGTTCTATCGACTACACGACATTCACATAGTTGTTCTAAATTTCGTTCTTGAGTTGGGGTTAAGGTATGATTGACTAGAATAACTGAAGCATTCAGTTCTTTTACTTTATCGGCAATTTCTAACGCTTTTCCTTCACCAATAAAATATTTAGCTTGCGGAGACTTTCTTGAGGTTGTCACAATATCGAGAATTTCAATTTGAGCAGAAGAAACAAGTACTTCAAACTCTTTTAAATCCTCGATATCGCTTTCTTGAGGGAAGAATACATGGACTAATAAAGCAGACTCGCCGCCTTTATATCGCTCAAACAATCACATTCTCCACTCAAATAATTAGCTTTCGCTTTCCTCTTCAGGCTGAGATACTAAACCAGAAATTGGTCTTGAAGGAACAACAGTAGAGATTGCGTGTTTATATACCATTTGACTAACAGTATTTTTTAATAAAATAACAAACTGATCAAATGATTCAATTTGTCCTTGTAATTTAATACCGTTAACTAGATAAATTGATACTGGAATATGCTCGCGACGAAGCAAATTCAAATAAGGATCTTGTAATGACTGCCCTTTTGACATGAGTTTATCCTTTAAGATGAAATAAAAATATAAAGATAAAATAAATATACAATCGAAATGATGATTTATACGATTGCAACATAACATACTTATGTAGTATTTATCAAAATAACATAAAAAACCCAGCTCTTAAACTAATCAACTACAATTTATGCACAAATAACTAAAAATTTAAAAAATTAACGAAATTCATACAAAAAAACATACATGATAGATATTGTAAATTTAGAAAGGTTTCCTAAATGAAAAATTTCTGTTTATTATTATAATCAAATAGAAAAAACGCTAATACCTATTGCTGTAATTTATAATTTAAAAAATATGCTTAAAAACAGTATCTTTATTATCTTGATTTAACCATGTTATCGGTTGTTTCCAGCCTCTTAGCCAAGTAATTTGCCGTTTCGCTAATTGACGAGTAGCACAAATACCTTTGAACACCATCTCATCATAACTAGTATCGCCATTGAGATATTCCCACATTTGACGATAGCCTACACAACGGATAGAAGGTAAATTGGTATGCAGATCAGAACGCTGCATAAGTGTTTTTACTTCTTCTTCAAAACCTTGATCTAACATCTGTAAAAAACGTTGCTCAATACGTTGATGTAACTCAGCTCGATCTTCCGGCATAATAGCTAGCTGTATAATGTCATAAGGTAATGCTTCACCACTTTCTTGGGTAAGCTCAGTTAAACTTTTACCAGAAATGAGATAAACCTCTAATGCACGATTAAGCCGTTGCGGATCATTTGGATGAATTCGCTGAGCTGACACTGGATCAACCTTTTTTAACTCCTCATGAATCGCTTGCCAACCTAATTTATTGGCTTTTTCTTCAATTTGTTGCCGTATATCGCTATCCGCAGCAGGAAGAGGTGAAAGCCCGTCAATTAAAGCTTTAAAATACAGCATTGTTCCACCAACCAGTAATGGCGTTCGACCATTACTTAACGATTTTTCAATTTCTTCAATCGCATCATGCCGAAAATTAGCTGCCGAGTAACTTTCAGCTGGATCGCAGATATCAATCAATTTGTGAGGATATTTTTGCTGTTCTTGTTTAGTTGGTTTGGCACTACCAATATCCATACCACGATAAATAAGCGCCGAATCAACACTAATAATATCAATCGGATATTTGTCATAAAGTTCCATGGCAAAAGCCGTCTTACCGGATGCAGTGGGCCCCATTAATGAAATAATTTTTGCTTTATTCATGATAAAATTGATTGTGATAAAGATTGAAGATCAATCGGATACAAAAACGTATCTTTTTTTAATAAATTAATATCTATCTGTTCTAGTTGTGCTAATAATTGGATAGCTTTGGTTACGCTCCAACTCTCCACATAATTATCACTACTATTTTCTGCCAACCACATTGCAATTTGCGTAGGATCGATAACAGACGATTGATCAGATAAAAGAAAATCAATTAAACTTGGTAATAATTGTTGCCAATTAGTAGTTCGCAACATTTTCGGCACATTATGCAAATGAAATTTGGCTTTATCAATATAAAAATCAAATCCTAAAAAATTTAATTGCGGTCGATAATCACTTAATACTTGTTGTTCTTTTTGATTGACTAAAATTGTTAGTGGAATCAGTAATTTTTCTGACTCTTGAGATAATAATTTTATTGCTTTTACTTTTTGCTCAGCAATATTTAACTTCATAAGCATAAATGTTTGCTGACTATCTTGCAATTTTTCAAGCAAAGC
Organism: Gilliamella sp. W8128; assembly: GCF_016100545.1. NCBI lineage: Bacteria > Pseudomonadati > Pseudomonadota > Gammaproteobacteria > Orbales > Orbaceae > Gilliamella > Gilliamella sp. W8128. Next base: position 189,133 of record NZ_JACFSE010000007.1, on the reverse strand, counting down.
TATATCAGGTTGAATAACGGTTAATACTCGACCAAACTGTACTAATGAAGAACTATCAAGTTGCTGTTGCAGTGATTGTAATGGTACATTTCGTTTAGGAAATAACCCCTCAATAACCGCTTGTTGTGGTGCAGTTATTGAATCATTATCATCGGCTAACGGCAACTGATTAGATTGCGTTTTCTCAATTTCAAAGCTTGGTTTAGTATCAATTAACTGACCATAAATTGCATTTTCTTTAACATGATTAATCGGTTTTTTAGGTAATACGTTAGTCGTAGAATAGCTTTTAGGCTCCGCAGTTATTTTTTGATTAAAAATATTTTCACCAGCAGCTTGTCGATTAGGTGTTATTATCAATTTTTCATCATCGGCAAGCTGTTGGCTTGATTCAAGAGCCATAACAATAGCTTGATAAACAAAATCATGTACTAATCTTGCTTCATGAAAACGTACTTCGTGTTTAGCAGGATGAACATTAACATCAACCTGTTTAGGATCGATTTGTAGAAAAACCACATAACTTTGTTGTTCATTAGTTCGACTAATATAAGCTTGGCGCAGCGCATGATTAATTAATTTATCTTTTATTACTCGACCATTAACATAAAAATATTGCAGATCACTAATTTCATTACTTGCTACCCACCCTTGAATTAACAAATCATCATGTTGCCAATCTAATTTTACTGCTTTTTGCACAAATGTACGTCCACAAACCAATTCAACACGTTTTTCAAGTGCAGATGCTCGATACTGTTTAATTAGTTTTCCATTATGTTGCAGATTGAAAGAGATATCAGGTCTAGCTAGAGCTATACGCCTAACAAATTCTTCAATATGCATAAATTCAGTTTTTTCAGTTTTTAGAAAACGACGTCGAGCAGGCGTGTTATAAAATAAGTCCAGAACTTCAACCGAGGTACCAACAGGATGTGCCGCAGGTTTAATGGTTGGTTTCATATCTCGACCTTCAGCATAAACTTGCCATGCCTCAGATTGATCGGCGGTACGTGACGTTAAAGTTAACCTAGCTACAGAACTAATACTGGCTAACGCTTCACCACGAAAGCCTAGGCTCATTATAGTATCTAAATCATCCAATGAACTAATTTTACTAGTCGCATGGCGAGCTAAAGCTAATGCTAATTCGTCTTTAGCAATACCACCACCATTATCACGAATACGAATTAATTTACTACCGCCTTGTTCAATATCGATATCAATTTGCGTACTACCTGCATCAATGCTGTTTTCGACTAACTCTTTAATTACCGATACAGGCCGTTCTACCACTTCACCAGCAGCAATTTGATTAGCTAGTTGCGGTGATAGAATTTGAATTGCCATTAATGCTGTTCTCCAAAATTAGGATTTTTTTTGACATAATTTTTTATGCCTTGATAAATCAGTTTAGCGATCTTGTCTTGATGAGCATTACTAGCCAGCAAACTTTCTTCAGCTTGATTAGTAATAAATCCAACCTCAATCAATATTGAAGGGATATCAGGTGAACGTAATACGCCTAAACTAGCATGTTCAGGTACACCTTTATGCAATTTAATAACCCCTTTCATCTCTTTTAAAACCTGACTAGCAAGTTCATAACCAACACGCTGCGAATAAGAGAATTGTAAATCGAGTACTGCTTGGCTTAAATTTTGGTCGTGATCATCACTTAATGCATCACCAGCGCCACCTAATAACTGTGACTGTTTTTCATCCTGTTCCAGCCAACGCCCCAATTCAGTATCAGCGCGTTTAGTAGATAATACCCAAATTGATGCACCAGAAGCATTACGATTCGGTGCGGCATCAGCATGGATAGAAATTAACAAGTTCGCTTTATTTTTACGCGCAATATCAGAACGCTGAGGAACTGAAATAAAATTATCCGTATTGCGGGTTAAAACCCCTTTAAAATTAGGATCTTTATTTAATAAATTAGTTAATTTTTTAGCTATCGATAACGTTACATTTTTTTCATATAAATCATTTTTACCAACAGCACCAGAATCCTTACCACCATGTCCAGCATCGACGGCAATAACAACTTTTGCCGCATAAGCTGAACTACATAGTAATAATAATATAAAAAAAGTTAATATTTTCTTCATTGTTTTTTCGCTAATTTTTATAGTAATGGAGTGATAATAGCTTGGCCTTTTTCACTATTCGCTTGCACACTAACCGTACGTTCAAGTGCTGAATAGGCCAAATGAATTTCAATATCAGCAGCAGGTAACATACCTCTTGCCTGCATAGGCCATTCAATCAAACAAATAGATCTTGAGGAAAAATATTCGCGAACGCCCATAAACTCTAACTCTTCTGGATCACCAAGGCGATATAAGTCAAAATGATAAACTGAAAATGTATCAAATTGATAAGGTTCAACTAATGTATAAGTTGGACTTTTAACATTACCTTGATGACCCAATTGTTGCAAAAAACCACGACTAAAAGTGGTTTTACCTGCGCCAAGATCACCAATCAGATAAATGACAATTGCACTATCATGATTAGATAAATAATTTAAACACTGTTTTGCCAACTGTTTACCAAACAATATTGTCTCTTGTTCGTTAGCTAATTGTTCATTGGCTAAAATAATGGGTTTCATAACGAATTCTTTGCTCAATAAATAGCCCTTATTATATACTAATAACCATTAAAGATGTACCAACTAAGATTAAGTTGAATTTTTACCGAAAAAATTTTGAGGAACGGGGTTTTTTAAGGGTAAATTTGACGCTAAAAGAGGAAAAATGTTACATACCATTGCAACAGCGAACCAATCAACAATCGATCCAACGTTAATTTCAGCGCAAGATGCCGTACTATTTTGGCAAAATGGTGTAATTATGTGTTGTCAAGATAACCCTACATTAAATACTATTTTGCAAAACACCCATCATTGTTATGTACTTGATAACGACATTAATGCTCGAGGCTTAGGCGACCTAATTGATTCAAGAGTTAAAATTATCAACCTGCAACAGGTTATTGATTTAACAGTTAACTATTTTCCGCAAATGAATTGGGAATAATTTTGCTATTTTCGATAAAAGCTAATTTATCTATCACAGCAAATAAGCGATATTCATTGTAATAACATTATTAATTCTATTGTTGCCAATTTGCAAATAGTCTTACCTGAGTTTAATATAAATTTTAATGATATTGGGTAAACATACAAATTTGATGGCAAACTTATTAACTCTACTAGAAATTAATCGACTATTACAAAAAGGTGAAGTTGTTGCTTATCCAACTGAAGCCGTTTTTGGTTTAGGTTGTGATCCTGACAGTGAATCAGCAGTGTATAAACTGTTAAATCTAAAACAACGTTCAGTTGATAAAGGATTGATTTTAATTGCCAGTCATTATCAACAACTGATCCCTTATATTGATCAATCGGCAGTAACGAAAGAACAAATACAAATGGCGTTTAACAGTTGGCCGGGACCAAATACCTGGATTTTTCCCAAGAATACTAATACCCCTAATTTTTTAAGTGGAAAATATCAGTCGATTGCTGTTCGTGTTACCGATCATCCTTTAGTTTGTAAATTATGTGATTTATTTGCTAAGCCATTAGTTTCAACCAGTGCCAATCTTTCTGGCCATCCAGCTTGTAAAACAGCGTTAGAAGTGGCTAACCAATTCGGTAATAATTTTCCCATTTTAGCTGGTCAAACAGGCAATCGTTCACAACCGTCAATCATTCGCGATGTGCTAACTGGCACTATCATTCGACAGGGGTAATATTATGCAAAATTTATATATTGGTGTAATGTCGGGTACCAGTATGGATGGAGTAGATATCGCATTAGTTGATATCAGCAATGGAAAAATTACCGCTATTGCTAGTGATTGCTATCCAATGCCAAACGAAATTAAAACTCGATTATTAACGCTTTGTAATAGTAAACAAACATCATTACAAGATTTAGGCGAACTCGATCATCAACTCGGCATACTTTACGCTAAAAGTATTAATCAATTTATAAAACAAAATAATATTGATAACAAACAAGTTAAAGCGATTGGCTGTCATGGACAGACTATTTATCATTCGCCGAATGGTGCTAATCCATTTACTATGCAAATAGGTGATGCCAATATCATCGCCGCCCAAACAGGCATTACGACTATTGCCGATTTTCGTCGTAAAGATATGGCTTATGGTGGTCAAGGTGCGCCATTAGTTCCTGCTTTTCATAAAGCAATATTTTTAAACCCAGCAATTAACTGTGTAGTGTTAAATATTGGCGGTATCAGTAATATTTCTGTGTTAATACCAGACCAATCAGTGATTGGCTACGACACTGGTCCTGGTAATGTACTGCTTGATGGTTGGATAAATAAAAGCCTCGGAACAAGCTATGACAAAGATGGTTTATGGGCAAAATCAGGTAAAGTAAATCAAAACTTATTAAGTGCATTATGTAATGAAGATTATTTCCAATTACCCGCGCCAAAAAGTACTGGCAGAGAATTATTTAATTTAGCTTGGCTGATGCAAAAATTAACTGACTTTGCTTTAAATGGCCAAGATATTCAAGCGACATTGGTAGAATTTACTGCTACCACAATTGCCCAAGAGATTAATAAATTATCAATAAAAATGCATTTACCATGTCAATTGTTAGTCTGTGGAGGTGGCGCAAAAAACCCACTCATTATGGAACGCTTATCAATATTATTACCCAAATGGCAAGTTTTAACGACTGATGTTAAAGGGGTGAACAGTGATGATATGGAAGCGATCGCTTTTGCTTGGCTTGCTTATTGTAGAATAAATAATATTCCATCCAATATTCCAGAAGTTACTGGAGCAAGCCAATCTGTATGTTTAGGGGTTATTTATCAATAACCTTCTTTTATCTACTGATTTTTATATATAAATCTAAATTAAACCAAATTTTTGCAGTGCTTTAACAATACCATCGTTATCATTATTATCGGTTATATACTCAGCTTTATCTTTCAAATCATCAACTGCATTAGCCATAGCGATTGGATGATCAACGGTTAAGAACATTTCTAAATCATTCATGCCATCACCAAATGCATAGGTAGGTACATTATCAAAACCTTTAGTTTTTATTAATTCATTAATGCCATTACCTTTCGATCCGCCATGGTTAAAGACATCAACACAATAATGAGTATTACGAATAAAAGTTAATTCAGGAAAGACTTCTCGATAAGCTGATTCACCTTGTTCACAAAGTAATAACAACATCTGAAGAGGTTCTTTTAAATAAATTTGATCATCAACAGGAGGAATTTGTAGTTTTAAAGAACGATAAAACTGTTCAGTAGCTTGATTAATTTCACTGACGCGCATTTTATTATAATTATAAAAAGACAAAGGAATATTCATCTTTTCTCGTGAAAATTCATACAATCTAGTAATAACATTTTTATCAATATTATTAGTAAATATGACTTCTTTTTCATAAATAACAACTTGGCCATTCATTGCTATAATCGAATTTATACCTGTATCTTTCATCAATTTAGCAGCTTCCATAGGTGTTCGGCCTGTTGCTATCATTGGTATAATATTATTTTGTTTTAATTTTTCAATTGCTGTATAAGAACTTGGCAACACTTCTATATTACTATCAAATAAAGTACCATCTAAATCAAAAAAAACGATAGCTTCAGGTTTTTTAGTCATTTTTATAAATCCAAAATATTTTTAATAAAAGGAATGGTTAATTTGCGTTGTTGAGCTAATGTTGCAACTTCAAATTTTTCCATTAAGGAAAACAATGTTCGCATATCGCGATTAACCCGTTTTAATAAAAACAAGCCAACTTCAGTTGATAACTCAAAACCACTCAATTGTGCTCTAAGTTGCAAAGCTTTTAGTTTATCTTCATCATTTAACTCTTTTAGCTGATAGACTTGCCCCCAAGTTAATCTTGAAGCTAAATCAGGTAAGATAAAAGGAATTTGTTTAGGCGGTGCGCAAGCAGTAATCAAAAGTTTACTAACATTTTTTTCAGTTAGACGGTTAAATAAATCAAATATTGCCTCTTCCCAATCTCGATGACCCGCTATAGCATCAATATCATCTAAACAAACCAAATCATAATTATCTAAACCTTGTAAAATTTCTGGAACCAATAACACATGTTGTTTTAATGGAATATAACTAGCTAATTTATTTTGGCTTGAAGCATGTAATAGATGCGTACGACCAGCTGCGCTTGCTGACCATATATAAAAGACATTAAAACCTTCCCTATCAAGTAAGGTTTGCAAAGAATCAAACAATAGCTGATTATCACCTACGTAGAAACTATCAAATGTTTCGTTATTAGGTAATATAAAAGGTAAAGGCAACTGTGAAAGAGTAATAAAATAACCTCACAATAAAAATACAATCGTACTAAGTATAAATTTGCTTTCACAAAAATCAATCACTTTTATAGAGAACAAAACAAGTTAGCAAAAGCAGCTATTAAAAGTCGATATATAAAAACTAGTTAATTTACAAAAAACCAAATAATAACATAGCTAAAATGCTATATAGCTATAAACTTTAACTTATTATTATTAATTAATAATAAAATAAATTATTTTCATCTTTTCTAGGAAAGAACCTTTTAGAAGGTTTCACACTATTATGCTGCTTTTTTTGTTTTAATTTAGCTACTTTTTTATTAGTAAAACGTCTTAAATCCATTCTAGCTATTTTCGGCAGATTTAAAGTTTTAAAAATTTTCTCGGCTATTTTTGCTTTTTTATTAACATTAGGTATAGATTCAATAATCATACCAATACTACAAAAAATACTACTACCAAAGAATATAGGTTTCATAAAAGAGATATATTCAGCTGTTAAATGAAGTAATTGATAGAGACTACCCCAAACTAAAATATAAAAAACATTAAAAAGAATCATAAAAGAAAGAATCAGAAATAATGTCGCTTTAGCTTGATGTATTAAATAAGCTATTCGTCCTTTACTGCAATTAGGACATATACTAATAATCCTTTCATCAGGTTTAGCTAAAGCATAAAGTTCATAATGATCTTCTTGCCACTGCGCTATAACAGCAACTTCTTCACCCGCTTGAAAAGGGCAATCACCTATCCAACCTCGATAAATAACACCATCAATTTGAACATTAACAAAATTAGCCTTAATTAAAAAAGGATTAACTTGTTTTGCTAAAACACGCTTCCTAAATTTCTCAAAATTGGACTCAAGAGATCTAACAACATGAATACGAGCATTAATTATCCTATTTTCAACTGCACTTTTAGATACAAATTCAAAATAATTATACTCTTCTTGTAAATCTATACGTTCTATTATTCCTTTAATGTAGACAAATTCAGTCTCCCAACTCGGTAAAACAGGATAAGTTGGTTGATGGCGCCAAGTACGACTGACTATCTTATTTTGAATTTTGTAGAACTGTTTAATACTCATAACAACATATTTATCTATACAACTTCTGCTATTATAAATTGTTTTTAACTAGAATCCTCTAATTAACTTAAATTGGAAAGGCTAATTTATAAACAATAAAAGATAAAAATTTAAGCAATTAAACTTATTTTTTGTGGATAACTCTGTGATAAACAACGATCATAAGCTGTTATAATCGCATTAATAACCTTAATTTAAATCAAGATTGTGGATAAATAAGATAGTTATAAACAAGTTTAATTAAAAAAAGATCCGATCAATTAACAGAATTAACTGATCAATAAGATCATATAAAATAAGCACAAAAATTAGTTATCAACAAAAACGATCTAACTTAATAATAGTAAAAATAAAAAGATCATATAAAAGATCTTATTTAATTTAGATCGCGATCAAAATAGATCATTTGACGTAATAAAAAAGATGAGTAAAATTCGTAACGCTAAATAAAACCAAATCACCTGATCAAAAATAGTGATCATCTATCAGTAATATAAAAAACGAGGCTTTATATGTTTTATCCAGATCTTTTTGATGTCATCGTCGTTGGTGGAGGCCATGCCGGAACTGAAGCTGCAATGGCATCAGCAAGAATGGGCCGAAAAACATTACTTTTAACGCATAATATCAATACATTAGGACAAATGTCCTGCAATCCAGCAATCGGTGGTATTGGTAAAGGGCACTTAGTAAAAGAAATTGATGCTATGGGCGGATTAATGGCTCAAGCTATAGATCGTGCAGGGATCCAGTTTCGGATCTTAAATAGCAGTAAGGGACCAGCGGTAAGAGCAACACGTGCTCAAGCGGATCGATCTTTATATCGTAAAGTAATAAGAACTACACTGGAAAACCAAGAAAATCTAATGTTATTTCAACAATCCGTTGAAGATGTGATCATCGAAAACGATCAGATCACTGGTGTAGTTACCCAAATGGGCGTCTCTTTTAAAGCAAAAGCTGTAGTACTTACAACAGGTACCTTTTTAGATGGTAAGATCCATATAGGTTTAGATAATTATAGTGGTGGTAGAACTGGCGATCCCGCTTCGATCGGTTTGTCCAAATCTTTACATCAATATCCATTTAGAATGGGACGATTAAAGACAGGAACACCGCCACGTATTGATGCCAGAACAATAGACTTTTCGAAATTAGGCACTCAATATGGTGATGATCCAGTACCTGTATTTTCATTTTTAGGCGATGCTAAACAGCATCCTAGACAGATCCCTTGTTATATAACCAGTACTAATGAAACAACCCATGAGATCATTCGTAATAGCTTAGATCGTAGTCCTATGTACACAGGTGTGATTGAAGGTGTTGGCCCGCGATATTGTCCGTCTATTGAAGATAAAATAATGCGTTTTGCTGATCGTAATTCTCATCAGATCTATTTAGAACCAGAAGGGTTAGATAGTAATGAGATTTATCCAAATGGGATCTCTACCAGTTTACCGTTTGATACACAATTAGCTTTTGTCCGTAGTATGAAAGGACTAGAAAATGCGAATATAGTAAGACCTGGTTATGCTATTGAGTATGATTATTTTGATCCGCGTGATCTTAAACCAACTTTAGAAAGCAAAGTGATCAAAGGTTTATTTTTAGCTGGTCAAATAAATGGCACTACCGGTTATGAAGAGGCTGCTGCTCAAGGTATGTTGGCAGGTTTAAATGCGGCAAGATTTGTATATGATCAAGATCAATGGTTCCCTACTCGTGATCAAGCTTATTTAGGGGTGCTAGTTGATGATCTTTGTACTTTAGGCACTAATGAACCTTACCGTATGTTTACTTCTCGTGCTGAATATCGCTTAATGTTACGTGAAGATAATGCCGATATTCGTTTAACCGAAATAGGCCGACAACTTGGCATGGTTGATGATTATCGTTGGCAACGATTTAATGAAAAATTTGAAGCTATAGAACAAGAAAGAGCACGCCTTCGTGATATTTGGGTTCACCCTCATATTGAAACAATCGATGAAGTTAACGCGGTACTAAGTGCTAATTTAACCAAAGAAGCTAATGGTGAAGAGTTACTTAAACGCCCTGAAATGAGCTACAAAACACTACAATCATTATCGCTTTTTGCACCAGGTTTAACTGATACTCAAGCCGCTGAACAAGTTGAGATACAAGTAAAATATGATGGTTATATAAAATTACAGATTGAAGAAATTGAAAGACAAAAACGAAATGAAGAAACCCTTATACCTGAGCACATTGATTATGCTGAAATATCAGGGTTATCTAATGAAGTCGTTGCTAAATTAAAACAGCATAAACCTGTTTCAATTGGCCAAGCTTCACGTATTTCTGGCATTACGCCAGCGGCAATTTCAATGTTATTAGTTTATTTAAAAAAGAAAAACTATGTTAAAAAAGAAACTCATTAATCTTATTGATCAAACGGATCTTTCGATCACTTCACAGCAAATTGATCTGTTGATCGATTATGTTGAAATGCTTAATAAATGGAATAAAGCTTACAATTTAACCGCAGTGCGCGATCCTAGTGAAATGTTAATTAAACATATTATGGATAGTTTAGTTGTTTCACCTTATTTGGTTGGTAATACTTTTATTGATGTGGGAACGGGTCCTGGATTACCTGGGATCCCTTTAGCCATCATTAATCCTGATAAGCAATTTGATCTGGTGGATAGTTTAGGTAAAAGGATCCGCTTTTTAAAGCAAGTTCAATTTGAATTAAAATTAAAGAATATTCAACCAATTCAAAGCCGTATAGAAGAATATAATGAGAAAAAATTTGATGGGGTCATCAGCCGAGCATTTGCTTCTTTGCAAGATATGCTAACTTGGTGTAAACATCTTCCTAACCAGCAAGGATCATTTTACGCATTAAAAGGTAGCGATCTTGATGAGATCCCTGATGGGTTTACTCTTAAACAAAATATTAAACTGACTATTCCGGAATTAAATGCTGAACGACGATTAATGATCATTCAGTAAAGGTAAAATTGATCTAAAAAATTATTAGATCAATTTTTACGACGTTTTAAATAATCTTTAATACCATCAACTATTGCTTTAGATACTTGATTTTGGAAGGAAGCAGTCTTAAGTTTTTGCTCTTCATTGATATTACTAATAAAGGCTGTTTCAACTAAAACTGATGGGATATCTGGCGCTTTTAATACCGCAAAACCCGCTTTTTCAATCGATGGTTTGTGTAGTTTATTCACGTTTTTCATTCGATTTAAAATAGCTGAACCTAATAATACCCCATTAGACAAGGTTGTTTTTTGTACTAAATCTAAAATCGTATTATCTAAATATTTATCACCACTTCTACTCACTCCACCTATTTGGTCGGCATCATTTTGGGTTTGTGCTAAATAACTGGCTGCTGAACTACTGGCACCACGGGTTGATAAAGCAAATACAGATGAGCCTTTAACAGAGCGATTAGCAAAAGCATCTGCATGAATCGAAATAAATAGATCTGCATGTAAAGATCGTGCTTTTGCTACGCGAACTTTTAAAGGTATAAATACATCTTCATTACGAGTCATATATACTTTGATATTGGGTTCTTTTTTTAGCAAATTGTAAGTGCGTCGAGCAATTTGCAACACAATATCTTTTTCTCTAGTCTTTTTATAACCAATAGCGCCAGGATCTTCACCACCATGACCCGGATCAAGCATAACGATAATGGGTGAATTTTTCTTCTTATTGGATGGTGATTTTATTTGAGATTGTTTTTTATTGAGATCGCCTTTTTGATACTCTTCTAAGAGTGCTAACAGTGGATCATCATCAGTTATAGTTGGTTTAGATGGATAAAGATCAACAACTAATCGATGTTTGAATTCAGCAATTGGTGGTAATGTAAATGTATTTGGATCAATACCTTGTTTTAATTCAATCATCAAACGGACAGTTTTGGGATCTAACTGCAACACACGAATAGATTTAATAAAAGGATCTCGGCTTAGTACTTTTGTTGAAATCGTTTTTAGAATTGGATTTAAATTGAGATTATCAATATCAATAACAATACGGTCGGGGTTGTACAAATTTGCATGTTTATAATTAAGTTTGGCGTTTGATTCTAACGTTATTCGTGTATAAGTTGATGATGGCCAAACACGCACAGCAATAACCTGAGCCATTGCCGCAGCAAAGCCAACTCGCGTGACAGACAATAAACAAGTCGCAATAATGCCTTTAATTAAAAAGCGCTTTGTTGGACTAAATGTTTTTGACATACCTAAATACTTATATTGTTAAAAATATTAATAGGGCGAGAATAATAACATAAAATAAAAAGAATGATTATCATAATCAGTTGTTTTTTCGATAAATAAATAACTAATTGTTTATTTTTTATATATAAAGTAATAAATATAGTTTTTTATATTTATTATAGACCCTACAATCACAAAGGATTACAATATGGCTCGCTAAAATCGCGGATTTAAACCCGTTTTCATTTTAACAATTAAATATAGCTGAGTTATTGATGAGCAAAAAATTACATATCAAAACTTGGGGCTGTCAAATGAACGAATATGATTCAACTAAAATGGCAGATCTCCTTGAATCCACCCATGGTTTAACCTTAACAGAAAATGCCGAAGAAGCAGATATTTTATTATTAAATACCTGTTCTATTCGAGAAAAAGCCCAAGAAAAAGTTTTTCACCAACTAGGTCGTTGGAAAAATTTAAAACAACATAACCCTAATATTATTATTGGTGTTGGTGGCTGTGTCGCATCACAAGAAGGTGCCCATATTCGTAAACGAGCGCCTTTTGTTGATATTATTTTTGGACCACAAACCTTTCACCGTTTGCCAGATATGATTGAACAGATCCGCAGTGGTAATGGCCAGCATGTTGTTGATGTTAGTTTTCCTGAAATTGAAAAATTTGACCGTCTCCCCGAACCTCGCAGTGAAGGTCCAACGGCATTTGTATCCATAATGGAAGGATGTAACAAATACTGTACTTATTGTGTGGTACCTTACACCCGTGGTGAAGAGGTAAGTCGACCTTGTGATGATGTAATTTATGAAATTGCTCAGTTAGCAGAACAAGGTGTTCGTGAAGTGAATTTATTAGGGCAAAATGTAAACGCCTATCGCGGACCAACCTTTGATGGTGATATCTGTTCTTTTGCTGAATTATTACGTTTAGTTGCTGCTATTGATGGTATTGATCGTATTCGTTTTACCACTAGCCATCCAATTGAATTTACCGATGACATTATTGATGTTTATCGTGATACGCCTGAACTGGTTAACTTTTTACATTTACCAGTACAAAGTGGTTCTGATCGCGTATTGAACTTGATGAAACGAACTCATACTGCAATTGAATATAAATCAATTATTCGTAAATTACGTAAAGTTCGCCCAGATATTCAAATCAGTTCTGATTTTATTGTTGGTTTCCCGGGTGAAACCCAAGAAGATTTTGAACAAACTATGAAATTGATCGCTGATGTTAATTTTGACTTAAGTTATAGCTTTGTTTATTCAGCTCGTCCGGGTACGCCTGCTGCGGAAATGGAAGATAATGTTTCTGAAGAAGAGAAAAAACAACGGCTCTATATTCTTCAAGAGCGAATCAATCAACAAGCTATGCAATTTAGTCGTCGTATGTTAAATACCGTACAACGTATTTTAGTTGAAGGTCCATCTAAAAAGGATCTTATGGAATTAACCGGCCGAACTGAAAATAATCGTATTGTTAATTTTGCTGGCAATCCAGATATGATTGGTAAATTTGTTGATGTTGAAATTACCGATGTTTATCCTAACTCATTGCGTGGTAAAGTAGTGAGAACTGAAGATCAGATGGATCTACGGGTTAGTGAATCACCAATTTCAGTTATTTCGCGAACTCGTAAAGAAAATAATTTAGGCGTTGGTATTTATCAACCATAATTATACAAATAGAAGTGTAATTTAATTAATAATTAAAGATGATAATTTATAAATAAGGAATATTAAATGTTTATTGTATTTGGTACAAAAGGACGTGAAGTTAATGAAAATACAGGGCAATTTAATTGCCCAAACTGTTGTGCTCAGCAAAATATTGCTGGTGATCAAAAACAACATCAGTATACGCAAATAAAGGTAGCTAAATATTTTACACTATTTTTTATTCCTATTTTTAGTTTTCAAACTTTAGGTCGATATATTAAATGTCAACACTGTAATTCTGATTTTAATGAAAGTGTTTTAACTTATATACCACCTACATTTGAACAGCAAGTGGCATCTTATGTTGAGCAAGAGTTAAAAAGTGGTACACCTATCACGATGGTTATCAATAAGTTGAAAAGCCAAGGATTAGATAATAATCAGGCAACTAGTGCTGTGAATAATATAGTTGGTGACGATATAGTGACTTGTCATCATTGCCATATGGATTTTTTAAAAGGTGTTGAAAAATGTTCTTTATGTGAAGAGCGTATTTAGTCATTAACCTGAATAATTAGAGGACTTATCATTGAATATTACGACCCATGAAACTATGCTAGAACCAGCAGATAATCAGCGACTTAATAGTCTTTGTGGTCCTTATGATGACAATATTAAACAACTTGAACGTCGTTTAGGGATTGAAATAAATCATCGTGGTAATCTCTTTGCCATTACTGGTGATACCATTTGTGTAAAAGCTGCATCTGAAATATTACAATCGCTTTATAAGCAAACTAAACAAAAAGATAATATTATCGATATTGAACCCGAGCAGATACATTTAGCCATTAAAGAATCTGGTGCATTAGAAAAAGCCAAAGAGCATCTTCCTGCCTATGTTGATCTGCATGGTAGTAAGCAAGTCATGATAAAAACCAAACGTGGAGTGATAAAACCACGTACGCCTAATCAGGCTCAATATATTGCTCATGTATTAGATTATGATATTTCTTTTGGTATTGGTCCGGCTGGTACCGGAAAAACCTATTTAGCGGTAGCCGCAGCGGTTGATGCACTAGAAAAACAGCAAATTAGACGTATTGTTTTAACTCGCCCTGCGGTTGAAGCTGGCGAAAAACTAGGTTTTTTACCTGGTGATTTAAGTCAAAAAGTCGATCCCTATTTACGTCCACTTTATGATGCATTGTTTGAAATGCTTGGTTTTGAAAAAGTTGAAAAACTAATTGAAAAAAGTGTTATTGAAGTTGCTCCATTAGCCTATATGCGTGGGCGTACACTTAATGATGCTTTTATAATTCTTGATGAAAGCCAAAACACCACAATTGAGCAAATGAAGATGTTTTTAACGCGTATTGGTTTTAATTCTAAAGCGGTCATCACTGGTGATATTACGCAAATTGATTTACCGCGTCACCAAAAATCAGGATTACGCCACGCTATCGAAGTATTAAGTGAAGTTGATGATATTAGTTTTAATTTTTTCAAGAGTGAAGATGTCGTTCGCCATCCTGTCGTAGCTAGAATTGTTAATGCTTATGAAAAATGGGAACAACAAAAACACAAGCAACAACACTCATAAACAGAATTTAGAGGAGTTATATTATCTCTATTTCAGGTAAAACAAAAAAGGGCAATATTCGCGATCACTCAGCAGAAACAAACTTATTTTTGCGTAGAGCGTTGTTTGCATTTGTGGTAATTATTCTATTAATTTTTGTGTTATTAGCCAATTTAGCTGATCTACAAATTTCAAACTTTAGTTATTACAGTACCAAATCAAACAACAATCGTATTGAAATTATCCCTATTCCTCCTAGTCGCGGTATGATTTATGATCGTAATGGTACGCCATTGGCGATAAATAATATTACCTATCAACTTAATATTGTTCCTGATAAAACCAAAAACCTTAACGAACAGTTTGAACAGTTAAAAACGATTGTTGATTTAACTGATGAAGATATTGAGAATTTCCAAAAGGAACGCCGTAATTATCGGGCTCATCGACCTGTGCCACTAAAAGAAAATCTAACCGAAAAACAAATAGCACGTTTTATTGTCGATCAGCATCGCTTTCCGTTTGTGTCGATTGTTAAAATTCAACATAGATATTATCCGTATGGCGCTTCACTTACCCATATTCTTGGCTATATATCTAAAATAAATACTCAAGATAAACAACGTTTAGAAGAAGAAAATAAAGCCAGCGATTATGTGGCTACTTTTAACATTGGTAAAATGGGGATTGAACGGTATTACGAAGATGTTTTACATGGTACGGCTGGTAATGAAAAGGTTGAAGTAAACAGCCGAGGTCGTATTGTTCGCTTACTTGAACAACATCCACCACAAGCCGGTGAAGATATCTATTTATCCATCAACCTAAAATTACAACTCTATATTGAATCACTGCTTGCTGGCCGAAAAGCATCAGTTGTTGCTATTGATCCCAATAATGGTGAAGTATTAGCAATGGTGTCTAGCCCTAGTTATGACTCAAATGATTTTGTTGGTGGTATTTCCAGTAAAAAATATAGTGAGTTACTTAATGATCCAAGTAAACCGCTATTTAACCGAGCTTTACTTGGTGCTTATCCTCCTGCTTCAACGGTAAAACCATTTATTTCGATAGCCGCTTTAAGTGAAGGAGTCGTTTCACCAAAAAGTGTGGTTAATGATCCTGGCTGGTGGCAATTACCCGGTACTGAAAGACGTTATCGAGATTGGCTAAAATGGGGGCACGGCCATGTTGATGTATTACGAGCAATTGAAGAATCGGTAGATACCTATTTTTACCAAGTTGCTTATGATATGGGTATTGATCGCCTAAATTTATGGATGACTAAGTTTGGTTATGGTGAGCGTACCGGCATTGATATTTCGGCTAATGAAGAGACTCGTGCGGTTATGCCAAGTCGGGAATGGAAATTGAAGCGCCATAAAAAATCTTGGTTACAAGGTGACACCATTCCGGTTGGTATAGGTCAAGGTTATTGGACTGCCACACCTATGCAAATGGCTAAAGCCTTAACCACATTAATTAATAATGGTAAAACTTTTACGCCACACTTTTTACTCTATAAAAAAAGTGACATTATTAATACTAATCAGAATCAACCAACTATTGATCCCGAAAAATATGTTGAAACTAATAGCCTAGTTGATGTTAATCCAGCCTATTGGGCATTAGCTAAAGAAGGTATGCATCGAGTTATGTTTGGTGCTCGAGGTACTGCACGTAAAGTTTATGCTGGTGCTAAATATCAAGCGGCAGGTAAGTCAGGTACCGCTCAAGTTTATGGTTTAAAAGAAAACGAAACTTATAATGCCCATAAAATACCCGAACATTTACGTGACCATGCCTTATTTATCGCTTATGCACCTTATGATAAACCGAAAATAGCGCTAGCTATAGTCCTTGAAAATGGTGGCGGTGGTAGCTCCAATGGCGGTGCAGTAGCCCGTAAAATATTGGATTATTATCTTGAGGGTGATAACTCAACAGAATTAGATGATGCATCATCATCGACGACAGGACATGAAGATTAATTATGAACAATATTAAGAAATCTTTTTGGCAAAAGATACATATCGATCCACTTTTTTGCTTATTTATAACCTTACTACTTGGTTATAGCCTTTATATTTTATGGAGTGCTAGTGGCCAAAATGTAGATATGATGCAAAAACGAGTTATCCAAATAATTCTTGGTTTTTTTGTGATGATTGTTTTTGCCCAAATTTCACCGCGAAGCTATGAACAGTGGGCACCTTATCTCTATATTGCCTGTATTATTATATTATTATTAGTTGATATTTTCGGTTATACCAGTAAAGGTGCTCAACGTTGGTTAGATTTAGGCGTCATTCGTTTTCAACCGTCAGAAATTGCTAAAATTGCTGTACCATTAATGGTAGCTAAGTTTATTCATCGTGACGGCTGTCCACCACCGCTTAAAACAACTTTGCAAACTTTAGCTATTATTGGTGTACCTACCTTATTAGTAGCAATGCAACCCGATTTAGGAACGGCTATTTTAATTATTATGTCGGGTATTTTTATTATCTTTTTGGCTGGGATTAACTGGCGATTTATTCTTGTTGCTTTAATACTGATAGCCATATTTTTACCGATTATGTGGTTTTATTTGATGCATGATTATCAACGTGAACGAGTATTAACATTATTTAATCCTGAGCGTGATCCTAATGGTGCTGGTTATCATATTTTGCAATCAAAAACCGCGATAGGATCGGGAGGAATATGGGGTAAAGGTTGGCTTGAAGGTACGCAATCTCAGTTAGAATTTTTACCGGAAAGACATACTGACTTTATCTTTTCAGTTATCGCTGAAGAGTTTGGTTTTATTGGCTCTATTGTTTTGTTAGTCTTGTTCTTATGTTTAATTATACGTGGATTAATTATTGCCGCACAGGCACAAACGACGTTTGGACGAATACTGTCTGGTGGTTTGATTTTAGTATTTTTTGTCTATGTATTTATTAATATCGGTATGGTCAGTGGAATCTTACCAGTAGTTGGTGTACCATTACCACTAATAAGTTATGGTGGCTCTTCTCTGGTCGTTTTAATGGCAAGTTTTGGCATTATGATGTCTATTCACACTCATCGATACATGTTATCTAAAAACATTTAACGGAATTTTTATAAATGAAAAAGAAATTAAAATTATCTTTTGGTTTGTTGGCGCTTGCAATATGTTCTTCTGCCTCTGCAGAGATGGCTTTTCCTATTCCAGCTATCCCTCAATTAGATGCAGAAGCCTATATTTTAATCGATGCCAAATCTGGTGAAATCCTAGCACAATATAATGCTGAACAACAACGCGATCCAGCAAGCTTAACTAAAATGATGACCAGTTATGTTGTTGGCCAAGCATTAGAATCAGGCCGTATTAAAAATGATGATATGGTGCTGATCAGTAAAGATGCATGGGCAACCGGTAACCCGGTTTTAAAAGGCTCATCATTGATGTTTTTAGAGGTTGGTAAAACGGTTTCGGTTGCCGATTTAAATAAAGGTATCATTATTCAATCGGGTAATGATGCATGTATCGCTATGGCTGAACATGTTGCTGGTAGTCAAGGTGCTTTCGTTAATTTAATGAATGAATATGCCAAAAAAATAGGTTTGCAACATACCCATTTTGAAACGGTACATGGCCTTGATGCGCCAGGCCAGTATACTACAGCTAAAGATATGGCACTATTAGGTCAAGCTTTGATTCGTGACTTACCAACTGAATATGCTATCTATAAAGAAAAAGAGTTCACCTATAACTTGTCTAAACCACAATTAAATCGTAATGGTTTACTTTGGGATACAACTTTAAACGTAGATGGTATTAAAACTGGTCATACGAATGCTGCTGGTTATAACCTTGTTGCATCAGCGGTTGATGGTAATACCCGTTTAATTTCAGCCGTGCTTGGTGGCCGAACCTTTAAAGGTCGTGAAGAAGAGAGTAAAAAATTACTCACTTGGGGATTCCGATTCTTTGAAACAGCTAATCCAGTTAAGCCTAATGCACCATTAGTGACAGAGTCAGTTTGGTATGGCGATGAAAACAAAGTAAATTTAGGGACTATTAATGGTGCTTATATTACTGTGCCAAAAGGTCGTTCAGCTGACGTTAAAGTACAATACACTATTGATGATTACATCTATGCACCAATCACCAAAGGTGCTGCGGTTGGTAAAATCCAATTTTTATTAGATGATAAAGTGATCAACGAACAACCTTTAGTTGCACTTGAAAATGTTGAAGAAGCGGGCTTCTTTGGTAATATTTGGGATTGGATAAGCTTACAATTCCATAAATTATTTAATTAATTTTTAAGTTATAATTAACTTGAACCGTTGTGTAACGCAAAGCTACACAGCGGTTTTTTATTATCTCGTATAAGCAACTATTAGTTATATACATGGTTAATAACCTTTAATGTTAAGGCTAAAAAACCCCGTTCCTCAAAATTTTTGTTAAAAGATACTCCTAAATTTTATTAAGCTTAATTAGCTTAATTATTGGTGGCAGCAAGATGGATTAAAATTTGCGAAGTGGTTGAAAATATCTGTTCTAAAATAAATTCAACAAATGAAGGCAAGGTGGAAAATAAATAACTTAACATCATCAAACCACATAATAAGGTAAGTGGATAGCCAACTACAAAAATTGATAACTGTGGGGTAATTCTATTTAATAGCCCTAACGACAAATTAATAATCAACAATAACGTCATTAATGGTAATGCCAACATAACGCCATTACTAAATAACAAACCGGTTGTTTCGATTAAGGCTAAGTGACCGTTGGCCTTTAAAGGTGAAACGCTAATAGGAATAATCTCAAAGCTATTAGCTAATCCATACAGTAACCATAGATGGCCATCTAAGCTGAGAAATATCAACAAGGCAATAATGTTAATTAAACGTGACAGTACGGAAGTAGATGGTCCACCAATAGGATCATAAAAGGTCGCCATGCCTAACCCCATTTGCATACCAATTAATTCACCGGCAAATCTTACCGTTAAAAAAGTAAGTTGTACGGTAAAACCGATTATGATGCCAATCATGATTTGCTGGGCAATAACCCAGATACCGAGTAATGAATAAAGGGCAAGGTTGTCGTCTAACTTTGGTAACGGTAATAAAATGACGATCAGCATTGCTAAACCGATCTTTAACCGATTTGGTACCTCTTTTTCACCGACAATGGGTGCGACCATAATTAGCGCTAAAATACGGGTAAAAGGCAGAAAACTTGATCGAACCCAAGCAAAAAAATCAATATTAAACAGATCGTGAATCGCGGTGTCCATTAAGGT
The DNA here is from genome assembly GCF_016100545.1 of Gilliamella sp. W8128. NCBI lineage: Bacteria > Pseudomonadati > Pseudomonadota > Gammaproteobacteria > Orbales > Orbaceae > Gilliamella > Gilliamella sp. W8128. Next base: position 168,893 of record NZ_JACFSE010000007.1, on the reverse strand, counting down.
TAACTAGTTAAGTTAGGAATATCAGTAATAACCAGACGGATATAGTCGATCATGGTTGTCAGCATTGAGGGGCCTAAAATGATTAATACTAAAACCACCGCCAAAATTTTTGGAATAAAAGATAAGGTCATTTCATTAATTTGGGTTGCCGCTTGTAACAAACTGATAATTAGCCCAGTGACTAATGCTGCGAGTAATAAAGGACCTGCAAGTGATGCGGCAACTTTAATTGCTTGAATGGCAAAATGGCTAATATATTCAGAAGGCATATAATCCCTTTACTGTTGGCGTTAACTAAAAAAGCTTTGTGCTAATGAACCTAACAATAAATGCCAGCCATCAGCTAATACAAACAACATAATTTTAAAAGGCAGTGATACTGTTGCTGGTGGTACCATCATCATCCCTAATGCCATTAATGTACTGGCAACAACTAAATCAATGACTAAAAAAGGAATAAACAGAGTAAAGCCAATTTGAAAAGCGGTTTTAAGTTCACTAACCACAAAAGCTGGGACTAAAACTCGTAGCGGGATATCATCACGCGTTTGAATATCACCAGAATGGGACATATTAACAAATAGCGTTAAATCACTTTCACGAGTTTGGCTCAACATAAATTCACGCAGTGGTTTGCTTGCCTCTGTCAAACTTTGTTGCATAGTGATTTGTTGTTGAGAATAGGGAAGATAAGCATCTTGATATATTTTATCCACTGTTGGTGACATAATAAAAAATGTCATAAATAGGGCAATACCCAAAATTAATTGATTAGGCGGTGCTGATTGGGTACCAAGTGCACTACGTAATAGCCCTAACACAATAATGATACGAGTAAAACTCGTCATTAATAGTAATATAATTGGGATAAACGTCAGTAGGGTTAAAAAAACTAAAGTTTCAACTGGTAATGACCAAGTTTGCCCTTCTGGTAGTGAGGTTTGAGTAACAATTGTTAACGGTGATAATTCAGCATAACTATATTGGCTGGCCAGCAATAAGCTAAATAAAATAATAAGTTTTAACCGCACAATTAATTACACCTTTTTACTGTTTAGCACAGATTTTAATATCTGATTGAACAGATTATTTTTTGACTGTTGTTCAACGTCAACCGGTTCAGCGAATAACATTTCAGTGCGTTGTTCATTGATAGTATGGAGTAAAGTCATTTGTTGGGCTGTAACCCCGACCACCAGTAATTGATGGTCAACATAAACCAGCATAATGCGATCTTTGGCATTTATATTGTAAGTTGCTTTAACATCAATGAATTGCTTAGTAGATTTTTGCCAACCTAACCGTTTTATTAGCCAGGTTAAAACGAAAATAATGGTGATGACACTAAAAAAGGCTATTCCTATTTGGCTATATAAACTTGATTCAGTAGGAATAGACGAAAAGTTTTGTATACCGGCGTTGATTGTTGATTCGCTCATGGTTATCTCATTAATGGTTATTAACGACTTAATCTACGTACCCGTTCTGAAGGGGTAATAATATCGGTAATTCGTACACCATAATTGTCACCCACCACCACGATCTCGCCTTGAGCAATTAAGTAACCGTTAATTAAAATATCTAATGGCTCACCAGCTAAACCATCTAAGGCGATAACAGATCCTTGAGTTAAATTTAATAGATCTTTAATGGCCATTTTGGTACGGCCAAGTTCAACACTTAAATTAACCGGAATATCTAAAATAAGATTAATATCTTGTTCTTTTACATTTGACGGTTGGGGTGAAAGGGTTTCAAAAATAGCTTCTGTCGTTACCGATTCTTCATCAGTTAAGTTAGTTGCTTGGCTATCATCACTGTTATTTGGCATATCACTCATTGAACACTCCTTCATTCAATTGTTCTAATACAGGGTTGCTTATTTGCTCTACTTGAATTGCATATTGTTTATTTACACTACCATATTGACCTTTTAGAACCGGTACGCCACCAATAGTGACATCTAGGCTGGTTGGTTTTTCAATATCCAAAATGTCGTTTACTTTTAATGCTAATAATTTGGCAACAGTTGTTTGAATATTTGTAAAATTAGCGACTAACTCAACCGTTGATTGTTTAATACCGCTAGTGAGGGAACTCATCCAGACATTATCATCTTGATGGGTTTGGCTTTCGATCGGTGGTTTAATTAATAACTCTTTAATAGATTCAACCATTGCATATGGAATGCAAATGCAGAAAGTTGCTTTAAAGTTACCAATTTCAATTAAAAATGTCGAAGTTAACACTACATCATCGGGAGAGCTGGTGATATTGGTAAATTTACTCTCTACTTCAGAACGAATATATTCAGTTTCAATGCTGTATACGTCAATCCATGAATTTTGATATGTAGTTAAAGCAAGATCTAATACTCGTCTAATAATCTCTTGTTCAGTATGGGTAAATTCACGTCCTTCAGTATTCATATTGGTGGTATGTCCATCACCGCCGAAAAGCGTATCAACAACAATAAATACCAGTTCTGGTGAAAAAGAAAATAAGCAGCTACCCCGTAAAGGATTAAGATGAACTAAATTTAAATGGTAAGTTGCCGAGATATGCGAAAACTCTTTAAATGTTTTTGGCTCAATTGGCGAGGTAATAACATCCGTATTACGACGTAATAAATTAAATAAACCAATTCGAAATTGACGAGCAAAGCGTTCATTAATTATTTCTAATGCGGTTAGTCGTTCAGGGATAAAACTATGTTTAACTGATATATCATAAGGTTTTACTTCAGTCCGTTTGCTTTGCTGTGATTGATAATTTTGCACAATATCTTTTTCAATACTGGCAGCATTATCCGGTGAATGTTTAGCTAAAGATTCACTTTTATCGCTAGTAGATTGAAGCTTATCCGACATGATAATTACCTTATAATGAAATCAGTGAATAACACTTCATCAATTTTTACTGAATGTTTGGCATCGTATTGACGTGATAATGCTGTTTTTATTTGCTCTTGTAATTCGAGTTTGCCAGATTCTTTTTTCAAATTATTGACATATTGTTTTGAGGTTAACAGCAATACATCACTTCTTACTTCAGGCAAATATTCTAATAATACTGTTTTTTGATCTTCATCTTCGACGCGTAACACCATACCTACATATAGAATTTTATTGATATCTAAATTATCTTCAGAAGGAGGTAATGTAATGGTAAATGGTTTTAAGGTTAAAAAAACCGGTGATGAAACTTGAGGTTCTTGATGAGTATGTGTCGTATTTTTAGCTTGATTTTCGAACCATAAATAAGCTGCTGAACCTATTGCGAGTAAGGTAATTAGAATAAGTATTAGGTTTAAAATTCTTACTTTTTTATTGGTGGTTTGCATATTTATTATTGTCTCAATGAAAATTAACGAAAGATTTGTAGCTATTTAAATAACCAAAAATTACCAAAATAATAAATCATGCCGTAAGAATTAATCGGAAGAATAGGCAATAAAAATATTATCTATTCAACCTTTTTAATATTAAGTTATCAACGTTAAACACTGTTAAAAACGTAGATATCAATTATTTTATAAATATTGCCATAACCATTATTTAGGCAAAAATACTTAATCCTGATTGAACAACCTTAGTATGATGATTAATTTTTTGTTGAATTGGATTGATATCATCTAATAGTTGCTCTGTTTCAGATTGTTGTGGTTGTTGATAAGAAGACGACTGTTTAGAATCATTCATCATTGAAAAATCACTAATGTTAGTGTGTTGTAAAGTGATACCTTGTTGTTCCAATGAGGTTCTTAACATAGGGAGTGCTGATTCTAACACACCCTTAACCATATTATGCGCAACCGCCATGTGCAGATCGATTTTGTCATCAATCATGGCTAATTTAATATGTAATGATCCTAGTTCTTGTGGATTTAATTTTATTTCGGCATTTTGAATACCTTGTCGACTGATCAAACAAATTTGTTCATTTAAAGATGCTTGCCACTTACTAATATCCATGGGCATCGGTAAATTTAGGTTTAATGTGGTTGGGGGTGTTGCAGAGGTTACCGGATTAAATAGCGATGGTTGGCCATTTAGATCTATTGTTAAAGCCATTTCTGATGGTGTATTAGCCAAATTAGTAGTAAATAGTTTATCTGTCAGCGTTGAGGCTAAATCAGAATGATGATCATTGTTGTTATTATTTACCAACGTATCTGTTGACTGAGTTTGATTAATGATCAAATGTGCATTTTTGGTCGTTTGTGGCTGATTATTTTCCGAAGCCAATAAATGGTTAAGGTTTGGCTTAGTGGCTTTGTTGATTAATTGCTCACTGTGATTAATTGAAGTAATAATCTCGGCAGCTTTTTCATTAATATTGATGAGTTGTTTAATATCATCAGCACATTGTTTATCCAATTTTGGATCAATCATAGTTGGATTAGCTTCTAATAATAGTTTAGTTTCATATATTGCTTCATTTTTCGGTTGAGTATCCGATTGTCTATTTTGCTGTATATCCTCTTGCGGATTGAGTGGCATAGAAAATAGTATGAACAACTCTTCACTATCCATTCGTTCTTTCTGCTCTAACTCATTGTCTTTTAAGCTTGTAGCATTAATGTGATTATTATTATCACTTAGCCATTGCTGTTTTTCGGTAAGTTGTAATAATTTTTGGAAAAAATCATCATCAAGAATAGATAACTTGTTGTCGTTTAATTCAAATTGTTGAGATGAGATTAATGGAATATCGTTAAACTGATTAATATTCATTCAATGTTCTCCTTGCTATCTGCTGCTGAGCAAATTCATCGGTTAATTTTTGTTGTAAACGACTCTGTTGTAGTAACAGTTTTTTATGTTGTTTATCTAATAATGTAGTATAAGTATTTAGGCTTTTTTGTGATTGATTAAGCTCATTGGTGATCTGCTTTTGTTTTATATCTAAAGTTAATAATAGTTTTTTTTGTTGAGCTATACCTTGTTCAATAGCTGTAATAAAAGCATTAAAATTATTTAGTTCCGATCCTTTAATGCCACTGGATAAGGCATTATTTAGCCGTTGTTGGTACTCGTGATAATAATCATTTAATACATTTAGTTGTGATTGTGCATTACGTTTATTCTCGTGGGCATATTTTAATTTAATCAATTTGTCATCAACTGCTTTTTCAGCGAGCTTTTTTAACGTTATAAATGCAAATTTACCATGATGTTGATTGGCCATAATTCTTTCCTAATTTATCAGCGAGCTGCTACAATATTGGTTAATTGTTGATAAGCGTCTTGGTAACTACAATGCTCATTGATTCCTTGTTGTAAAAATTGCTGCATAGCTGGAAAAAGTGAGATAGCTTTATCTAATAATGGATCGGTTCCAGCTACGTAAGCACCAACATTAATCAAGTCCCGATTGCGCTGGAAACTTGAAAATAATTGTTTAAATAACCGTGATTTTTTTTCATCTTCTGGCGGGGTAAGATCGGTCATTACACGACTGATTGACGCTTCGATATCAATGGCTGGATAATGCCCCGATTCAGCTAGTGAACGTGATAACACTATATGACCATCAAGAATTGCCCTTGCTGAATCAGCAATAGGATCTTGTTGGTCGTCACCTTCGGTTAACACAGTATAAAAAGCAGTAATTGCCCCTTTTCCTTTGGCATCATTACCTGCTCTTTCAACTAATGCTGGCAATTTTGCAAATACTGATGGTGGATAACCTTTGGTTGCCGGTGGTTCACCGATGGCTAAGGCTATTTCCCGTTGTGCCATGGCATAACGGGTTAGTGAATCCATGATTAGTAATACATTAAACCCTTGATCACGAAAATTTTCGGCAATTTTTGTGGCATAAGCTGCACCTTGTAGACGTAATAATGGCGATACATCGGCTGGTGCCGCGACAACGACTGAACGCGCTAAGCCTTCTTCACCAAGGATGTTTTCGATAAAATCTTTTACTTCCCTGCCACGTTCGCCAATCAGACCAACCACAATAATATCGGCTTTGGTATACCTAGCCATCATGCCAAGTAGGACACTTTTACCAACACCAGAACCAGCAAAAAGCCCCATTCGTTGACCTTGGCCAACGGTTAATAATGCATTGATAGCACGAATGCCGACATCTAATACTTGATGAATAGGCGTGCGAGTCAGAGGGTTTAGTGATTTATTGATTAATCCTTCATATTCAATATTTTCTGGTAAAGGTTTACCATCCAATGGTTTGCCCATTGCATCAACTATTCGTCCTAATAACCCCGTACCAATAGGTAAAACTTTATGGCTAAAATGGGTTAGATCATATTGTGAGGTATATACTCTGGCATCAAGTAATATGCCATCGGTTGATTCAAATGGCATCAGATATAAGGTTTTACCATTAAAACCAATAACTTCACACTCAACGGCTTGTACTTTTCCATCTAATTGCCGTTCGACAAAGCAGTTAGAACCTAAAGGTAATTTTAAGCCCACGGCCTCTAAAACTAAGCCCGAAGCTTTAACTAAGCGACCATATTGACGGATTAACGATATTGACTGTAATTTTTGTTGCGCACCATCAATTTTAGTCATCCATTGCGTACAAAAGTCCACCTTAATGTTCAACTCCATGTACATTATCTGAGATGATTTGCCAATGATGGGTTACACTGGCGTCGATCTCATTGGTTTGGGTAAATATTTTGCAACCACCTAATTCGATATTGGCATCAGCTATAAACTGCCATTGCTGTGGTTGCAACTCATTATTTAGTTGTGGTTCAAGCCATAACAAGTCTGTTGGATTAATTCGTACTACAATTGGTGGGTTAACAATTGTATTTTGTTCAATTAATGATTTTATAATATGTAATAATTGTTTTTGTTTGACTTTTGATAAGGAACCAACTGTTTTTTCGGCAGCAAGTAAAGCTAAGTCAAATAGCTTTGGTACAATTTTCTCATCAATTTGGCTAATCGATTGTTGAAAGCTGATTGCTAAATTTTTGATGGCATTTATGCTAGTTAATTTTTCTGCTGTTAACTGTTGTTCTATTGTGTCCAGCCCTTCTTGGTGTCCGAGTGTGAATCCTTGCTCATAGCCAGTCTGTTTGCCAATATTAAAACCTTCTTCTTTACCTAAATTAAAGCCTTCTTGGTATGCTTCATCTCTTGCTTGTTGTTTAATATTTTCGAGTTCTAGCAATATTGCCGGGCTATTAATATCAAAAGAGCCCTCATCTTGATCATCTTGGTTATCTGGCTCTAATGGTGGCGCAAATTCTTCCAACTCTTCTGGCTGTTGCTGGCTGGTTAATGGTGATAATTCGCTAAGTGCCAAATCTTGGAAATGCAATGGTTTCCAACTTACACTATTAGTATGATTATACATATTCATCATCACCACTTGTTAAGATCATCTCACCAGTTTCTGCTAAGCGCCGTGCAATAACCAAAATTTTCTTCTGTTCGGTTTCGACTTGCGACAAGCGAACTGGTGGTCTGTTTTCTAAATCTTCTCGTAATATTGAAGCAGCGCGTTGTGACATATTTGCTAAGAGTTTTTCGCGTAAGGTTTCTGTTGCCCCTTTCATGGCGATAATTAAGGTTTCATTATCCACCTCTTTGAGTAGCCGTTGGATACTTCTATCATCGACATCCACCAGATTTTCAAATAAGAACATTTCATCAATGATTTTTTGAGCAAGCTCATTGTCATAATCACGTAATGCATTGATAACCAGTTCTTCTTGTTGTGATTTCATCAGATTGATAATTTCTGCTGCGGTGCGGATGCCACCCATGTTATTAAGTTTAATATTTTGTCCATGTAGTAAGGTTGATAATGATGTCGATAACACTTCTAATGCTGATGGCTCTACACCACCGAAAGTTGCAATACGTAGCATGACGTCATTACGTAATTGGTCATCAAATAAATTTAAAATCTCAGCAGCCAAATCGCGATTTAAGTGAACTAAAATAGTGGCGATAATTTGTGGATGTTCTTTTTTAACTAAATCAACCGCACGTGCAGCATCGACAAAGTTAAGCATTTTTAAGCCATCAGTGGTATCTTCGATATCGGTATCTAATAGTTCATCAAGTAAGCGGTTAGCTTTATCGCTACCAATTGATTTTTCTAGAACTTTTCTTAAATAGCCATTGGTGTCAGTATTTAATACTGCACAATCATCAAGAGTGGTTTGACACTCATTAAGAATATTTTTCAGCTGTTCTTGAGTTAATTGTGGCAATCCCATCATAGCACTACTAATTTTTTGTACCTCTTTATGGTTTAAAAATTGCATTACTTTGGCTGCTAATTCTTCACCTAAAATCATTAAAATTGTCGCTGCTTTTTGCGCTTCAGTTAAATTCATTACTCGGTGTCCTTCTTGTTCATCCAACCACGTATAATTAAAGCCATTACACGAGGATCTTTTTCGACAATTTTGCGGATGTATTGCTGTTGTTGCATATTATCTTCAAAAATCTTCTGTTGCAGTTTACTGTGTGCTTTGTAATCGAGTTTATCTTCATTAGCCATTGTGCCATCAGATGATCTGTTATCAGTATTAAGATATTGTCTTTGAATTTTAATCCATATCGAGCGTAATACTTTGCGCCATGCAAACCAGATTATTAAAATGTAAATCAGATATTTAATCGCGACTTTCAGCATGTCGAAAACTTCATGTTTTTGTAAAAAGACCATGGTGGCATTTTCATCTTCAATTTGATCGGTAAATTTCAAATTAGCCACCGTTAATGAATCACCACGCAAGTCAGAAAATCCCATCGCTTGACGGGCAAGTGCTTCAATATGGGTGAGTTCCTCTTGATCTAGTTTTACCCATTTTTCAACGGCTTCTTTTTCTGAATTTTCCTCATTTGCCGATGCGACTTCATCGGCTGAGATAAATTTATAATTAACTAAAACGGCGACGGATAAACGTTTGATACGACCTTCAGGAATTTTGCTATGAACAACTTGTCGATTAACTTCAAAGTTCAATGTCTTATTTGACTGCAAATGATACATTTTTTGTTTATCGTCTTTATCTTTGCTATCGCCCTCACCATCAATTGGTGCACTAGGAGTTGGTACTGGTTGATTAGATAAAGCACCCGGCACACCACCGATAATGTTGTTTGATGCTAATTGGCTATTTTCAGTTTGTTGCTTACTGCGAATAGTTTGGTTGCTGGCATCACTATTGGGATCATAAATTTCTGATGTTGACTCTTGCCGACTAAAATCGATATCAGCATTCACTTGCACCTTAACATTTTGTTGTCCCAAAATAGGGATAATAATTTTTTCTACTCTTTCTCGTACTAAATTTTCGATGCGTTCACTATATTCTAATTGGGCAATATTAACGTTACTGTCACGGTATCTTTCACCGGTTAATAAATTGCCTTTTTGATCAATAATCGTCACCTTATCTGCTTGTAATTCTGGAACACTACTCGAAATTAAGTGAATGATGGCATCAATTTGACCTTGCGATAAAGCTCGACCTGGTAATAAAGTTAATGCAACAGATGCCGAAGGGAATTTTCTTTCTCGAACAAATAAAGAGGGTTTAGGCATCGCTAAATGCACTCTGGCATCATCTACACTACTAATAATGGCAATGGTTCTCGATAGTTCGCCTTCTAATGCTCGTTGATAGTTGATTTGTTCATTAAACTGACTCATGCCAAAACTTTCTTTGTCGAGTAGTTCAAAACCAATTGCGCCACCTTTAGGCAAACCCTGCTGGGCTATTCGTAAACGAGTATGATAAATTTGATTTTGGGGAATTAAGATAGTTGTGCCAGAGGATGAAAATTTGTAGGGAATATTTAACTTATCAAGTTGGCTAATGATTTCACCGCCATCTTTATCATTCAAATTACTAAATAATACGCCATAATTATCGTCTTTAAGCCATAAGTAACTAATACTACTAATTGCTATTACAATTACTCCTACAATAAGGAGTAGCATTTTACGATTTATTTTTAATTGATTAATAAAAGGTAACTTACTCAATATTGATTCGCCTTTGTTACCAACTGCCTGGCTATCCATATGTATCCTAACACTAAACTGACTAGATTAATTCTAGGGTTTATTATCTGTGTATTTAAAAAAATCAATAGCTAAAAAAGCATATGCTTTACCCTTTAGTTATCGCTTTTAGATTGTTATCTTTATGATAATTTACGCTATAACTTGATTCAGACGAATAACCGTGACCTTTATTATGAATAGTATTGATGCCTTTAATAGCACAACATTAACCCAACTTGATTTTTCACATAAGCAATCTGTTAATCATAGTGAACAAAATTTTATGGCTGAATTAAAAATGGCATTAGATAAAATCAGTCAAACACAAATAGACGCTAGCCAACAAGCTAAAGCATTTGAGATGGGTGAAGCCAATATCGCATTAAATGAGGTGATGGTTAGCATGCAAAAGTCTTCAGTTTCTTTACAATTTGGTATTCAAGTTCGCAATAAATTAGTCGCAGCATATCAAGAAATCATGAATATGAATGTTTAAACCATTATCGGATGGTTACTTATCGACTAGATGATATATTTTGGTTTAAAAAATAGTATTAATTAATCGCCAATTTTTATCCTAAATTGGCTTAAACTCACCACTATTGTTGTTACAACGACTATCGAGATACTCGATATAAGATTTTTTTTCAAGTTAAAAATGCATTAGTTATTGTGAAGTAAGCTAGTCACCAGTACAAGCAAAGTATATACATTGACGATGTAAAATTAATCAAAAAAAAGTTTGCGGAGTGGGGTTTTTGGCAGATAAAACTAGCTAAAAAAACCCCGTTCCTCAATTATTTTTGTACTATTTTTTTGACTACTCTGTGAATAATCTAAACTAAATTGGCGATTGTTTGGTAGCTATCTATTTTTGCTTGATAATCAACCTGTTCACCAATTAATTGGCTTAATTCATTATGTCGCAGATGGATTAATTGCTTTAATTGCTCATGATAACTAAGAATATTATTGATATACATTTGAATCATATCTTGTTGTGATAATGGTATATTATCAATAGTAGTTAACCCATTTTTGAGTTGAATATCACGTGCTAACTGCTGATATTTAGTTTGCCAACTAATTAATAATTCCCAATTTTCTTGTTGTGCATTAATTAGCATTTGCTCAACAACATAATTAAGTTGCTCGTATTGTTCTAATACTAGATTCGTATTCAATTCTGCTACATCCATAACTATGCTATCTCACGCCAAGCTTGGGCAATATTATTAAGCAGATCAAAACAAGTTTGCAGTATTTGCGTATCATTATGTAGATTAGCAAAAACCAGTTGCTGGCTGATGTATTGATATAACTGATCTAAATTTTCAGCAATTTCACCGCCTTGATCTAAATCAAGGCAACTTTTAAGCCCATTATCAATGATATTAATAGCTTTAGAAATGGCTTTTCCTTTACCAGCAATATTACCCTTTTGTATATATAACTCAGCTAAGCGAATAGCATTTAATGCGCCATCAAATAACAAAACAATAAGCTGATGAGGTGAAGCCTGACTAACACTAGTTTCTAAATTGACTTGTTTATAAGCTTGAGATCCCATTTTATACATTGTTATGCCTTATTTTTTTAAATTCGCCATCATTTCAAATTGGGTGGTAAGGTAATTGCTCATACCATTTAATTCATTGATTAAGATATCTAGTTTTGTGAATTGTACTCGATAACGCTCGATAGTTTGGTCAATAGAGTTATTAACTTGGTCATAACGTTTATCTAATGATTTTAAGGTAGAATTTAAACCGTTAGTTGCCGTATCAATCATGCCGTCGCTATCAATAAAGCTACTTACTTTGGCAAAGACTTCGTTGGCAATACCAGTTGTTTCACCATCACCGGTAAATAAAATGGCGACTGCTTGACTGTTTTCTTTAAGGGCTTTTTCTAATTCGTTTTCTTTAATTACCAGCTTGCCATTACTATCCATATTGATACCAATTTGTGCTAGTACCGATAATTCTCCTGTTTGACCTTTAGAAAATATAGAGCGAATACTTTGATCAATATTACGGAGTGTTGAATCACCAATCAGTGGGCCATTACTATTATTTAATTCATCTGAATTGGCATCACCAGCGGTAAATTGCGTTAAGCTTGATATAGTTGATTGTAATTGATTAAAGGCATCAACCCACTCTTTAAGGGCTTCTTGAGCTTTGTCATTGTCAGCGCTGATGGTTAAATTTTGCGCTGTTGTAGTGACTGCTTTTAATGTGATATCGACACCAGGAATAACCTCTTTAACGGTATTTGATGAGCTATTAATCGTTATACCATTAAAGCTAAATTTAGCATCTTGCGCTTTAGCCACTTCACTCATAGCTGATGAATCAGCTTGATTAGCATTAAAACCAATTAGTGAATTAAGCTTATCATCATCGGATGAAATAGAGGTAATGGCTTGTTGTTCACCAGTTTCTTTCGATGTGATAACCAGTTGATAGCTATCAGTTCCAGAACGGACAATAGTGGCATTTACCGTTGTGTCACTTGTTGAACCATCTTCATTAATCACCTTAGCTTGATTGATTGCATTGGCTATTGATTCGAGCGATGTGTCATCTTTGCCTAACGTGATATTTAATTTTTGGCCATTAGCTTGTTCTATTGTGAGGGTACGGGTTTCATTATCATTACCTAACGCTGATGTTTTATCGTTAATAGCATTAGTAGCAACACTATGCGCAGTGGCAAGTTGTTCGACGCTAACCGCATAATTACCTAATTGGGCCTTGCTATTTACATTAGTGGTAAAATAGTTGTCATTACCAGATGCAAAACGCGCTTGAAACAGCTCTTTTTTTTGCAGTTTTGCTGTTGCGCTGTTGAATGTTGATAATGCACTTTTTAATTTACCAAAACCGCTTATTTTGTTATTAACTGCTTTTTGTTGGGCCTTTATCGGTGTAAGACGATTTTTTTCAACGGCTTCTAATTGATCTAATACTTCATTTAAATCAATACCAGAACCAATTCCTAATATACTCATTGCCATGATTGATTATCCTAATATAAATTCTTTCATCCCTTGTTTTATCGACCAATGCCGTAAAAAGTTTAGCTGTTTTTAGTTTTTTATCTTTACTAATAAATAAGTCGGTTTTGGCAATGAGAATATTGATAATCAGTTTTATCTATTAAAAAATGAGGTAGTTATCTCAATCAATAGTGTTGTTAGCTGTCCTTTATGTTGCCTAACATTAAAATTGTGTAGTGAAACTTCCAATATCATTACTATTGATTAATTAGAAAATATATTGCCATGAATTAAACGGGGACAAGCTTAAGTTTTGTTGCCACAAATTAAGGCTATATTAACCAGTCGATTCAGCGATACATAACTTCGATTACTACACATATAAACATGTATGATGCCCTTTAATCATGTTCATCAAACGACTTAGTTATTCAGCTTTATTTAATACCAACAAATAAAAATTCAAAAAAATATTAAAGTTTCTTTTTTTAATACCGATAACTAAACCATCAGCATATATATTGAATTATTTTTCAATATCTCGTTGATCTAACTAATCATATTAAAGGAGATAAAAATGGCACAAGTAATTAATACTAATACTATGTCTTTAATGGCAAGAAACAACCTTAATCATTCTCAAAGCGTGCTTGGAACTGCAATTGAGCGTCTATCATCTGGTATGCGTATCAACAGTGCTAAAGACGATGCGGCTGGTCAAGCAATCGCTAACCGTTTTTCTTCTAGTATTCGTGGTCTAACTCAAGCTGCACGTAATGCCAATGACGGTATTTCAATTGCACAAACTACAGAAGGTGCGTTAAACGAAATCAATAATAACGTACAACGTATTCGTGAATTAACTGTTCAAGCAGCAAACGGTACTAACTCTGAAAGCGATCTTGTATCAATCCAAAATGAAATCGATCAACGTTTACAAGAGATCGACCGTGTATCAGCACAAACTGACTTCAATGGTACTAAAGTATTATCAGAAGACAAAACCCTTAACATTCAAGTTGGTGCAAATGATGGTGAAATCATTGCTATCAATTTAAAACAAATTGACAGCGACAAATTAGGTTTAGCTAGTTTTAATGTATCAGATGCGCCAACCGCAGATCCATTAAAAACAATTGATGCGGCATTATCAAAAATTGATGAATTACGTGGTGAGCTTGGTGCGGTACAAAATCGTTTTGAGTCAACTGTAACTAACATCAACAATACTGTAAATAACTTAAGTTCAGCACGTAGCCGTATTGAAGATGCAGATTATGCTGAAGAAGTATCTAATATGACTCGTGGTCAAATCTTACAACAAGCTGGTACTTCAGTATTAGCACAAGCTAACCAAGTACCACAATCAGTATTGTCTTTATTACAATAAAACCATACAAGTACATAGATAGAATTTCGGTCACTCTAATTTTGTACGATAACAATAGTGGTATTTTTTAATACCACTATTGTTAATAATGTTAATTACCTATTTTTTAATATCTTATTCTTGCCATTAACTCAATCAATTATCGTCATAATAATCATTAGCATTTTTTTACATTGGTTCAGAAAAATGAGTGATAGCCTGTATAACTCTCAAGGTGTAGTGAATCAAATCGATTGGCAACAATATCTATATTTAGTTCGTAATGAGGCGTTGAAATTAGCTGTTCGATTGCCAACCACGATTGAACTTGATGACTTACTGCAAGTTGGTTATATAGGTTTATTAGAATCCATAAAACGCTATGATGCATCTCAAGGTTATACTTTTACTACCTTTGCTACTCCGAGAATAAAAGGGGCTATGCTAGATGAATTGCGTAGTCGAGATTGGTTACCACGGCAAACACGGAAAAAAATTAAAGATGTCACTAATGCTATTAATGAATTAGAGCAAAAATTAGGCATACCTCCCAATGATCAGCAGATAGCTGCTCATCTGCAATTATCTCTTACTGAATATCACAAAGTATTATTAGATTCAAATTATAGCCAAATCTGTTCTTATGATGAGATTCACAAAAAACTCGGCGATAATTTGGATGCGTTAATTGAGCCTGACGCAGATAACAATCCTTTTGCTTCCATTATCAATGATGAAATTCGCAATATTATTGTTCAACAAATTGATAACTTACCAGAAAAAGAAAAAATGGTTTTAGCTCTCTATTATCAAGAAGAATTAAATTTAAAAGAGATTGGAAAAGTGTTGGATATTAGCGAATCTCGAGTAAGTCAATTACATAGCCAAGCAATTAAACGAATACAAAGTAAAATTGTTTTATAAAAAAAAGAATTAAAACAGTAAAACATGGAAAAATAAATCGAAAATAAATTGAAATGATTTTTTTATTGACCTTTCGAATTTAAAAATGTAACTTTAAGTTTAAAAAAGTGGTGTTAGTTGTATTTTATTAATTTTGCGTTTTTTTATGCGAGCGCAAGCAGATATGGATTGTGGTGGTTAAATTGGGAAATATACAAGATGACGATATTTTGAAATGTATTCATCATTTAAATCTTTCAACGCTTTTATTAAGTCAAAAGATGCTTGAAAAAGATAAAGTGATGGCGATGTATCGATTAGGAATTGATGAAAAAACAGCTGATATCTTGAGTAATTTAAGTGCTTCTCAAATGTTGGTTCTATCTGAAACCAATCAATTAACATTTCAATTTAGATTTAAAAATTCGGCAATGATGGAAAAATTAACTGAGGAATCTCGCGTTAGTGATATAAAGCAGATGCATACAGGGATCCTTCTATCAAGCTTACTTTTAGATTCAATTAATAAGTAGGTAGATAATAAAGATGAGTAGCACAAGTATTATTCAAAAGTATAAAGAAGTTCAATTAGCTATTCGATTAATTTCACTCGGCGCTAGAATCCAAATGTTAGAAAGTGAAACCAATTTAAGCCGTGGTAAATTAATTAAATTATATAAAGAAATTCAAGGATGTCCTCCTCCTAAAGGTTTGCTTCCCTTTTCAACTACGTGGTTTATGACTTGGGAGCCCAATATTCACTCAAGTATGTTTTATAATGCTTACCATTTTTTAGTTAAACATGGCATTAAACCTGGTGTTCAGGCCATTTTAAAAGCCTATCAACTCTATTTAGAGCAGTGTTCCTTTCCTCAAGATGAAGAGCCTATTTTAGGATTAACCCGAGCATGGATTTTAGTTAAATTTGTTGAAAGTAATGTTATGCAGCAGTCAAGTTGCAAGGAGTGCAAAGGGCGATTTATTACCCATGCTTATCAACCGCATAATAGCTTTGTGTGCAGTTTATGCCAGCCACCATCAAGAGCAGAAAAAAATAATAAAACACATAAAGAGAGTCATGCCAAATGTTTACAAGTTTTATCAATACCAAATGCATTTAATTTAGTCACAGCAAATCAGGTAACAATTTAAGTAAACATTAAGCAGTACAACAGAGTTAGTTATATTTTATGGAGATAAAGGAAAGCCAATGCTAATAATTATAGGATATATTGTGGTTATCGCTTCAGCCTTAGTCGGCTATGTGCTAAGTGGCGGGTATTTGGCGGTACTTTTTCAACCATTAGAGTTTCTCATTATTGGTGGGACAGCTATTGGGGCCTTCATTGTAAGTAACGAAAAGAAAGTTATCAAAGCGACACTTAAATCACTAGGTAATTTATTTAAAACCTCAAAATATAATAAAACACTTTATTTAACATTAATCAATTTAATGTACACCATATTAACTAAAGTGCGTCAAAGTGGTGGCTTATCGATTGAAGAAGATATCGATAATCCCAAAGAGAGTGAGTTATTTAAAAAATACCCACTTATTTTAGCCAATCCGCAAGTTTGTGATTTTATCACTGATTATTTACGTTTGATGATCAGTGGCAATATGGAAGTCTATGAAATCGAAGCACTAATGAATGAGGAAATAGAAACCTATACTCATGAACTTGAAAAACCAGCCGATGCCATTTCTAGCGTTGGTGATGGTTTACCTGCTTTTGGTATTGTGGCTGCAGTTATGGGGGTAATTAACACCTTAGCACAAGCAGACCGGCCAGCTAGCGAATTGGGTGAGCTTATTGCCCATGCTATGGTTGGTACCTTTTTAGGTATTTTACTTGCTTATGGTTTTGTGTCGCCTTTAGCAGCCTTATTAAGGCAAAAAAATGCCGATACAGTAAAAATTTTAGAATGTACTAAAGTGATTCTTATTGCCAGTATGCATGATTATGCGCCGCAAATTTGTATTGAGTTTGGTCGCAAAACAATTTTTTCCCACGAACGGCCATCTTTTTTTGAATTAGAAAAATATATTCAAGAAGTGAAAGATAAAAACGCTAACCCAACAGAAAATAATGAATAATGAAAAAGAAGTCAGTAAGAATAGTTATTTCTAAAAAGAAATCCGGTCATGGCGGTGGCCATCATGGTGGATCATGGAAGATTGCTTATGCTGACTTTATGACGGCGATGATGGCGCTATTTCTCGTCATGTGGTTAATTGCTAAGTCCAGTCCACAAGAGTTACAAGGCATTGCTGAATACTTTAGAACACCATTGATTTTAGGTCAAAATGGTGGCAAAAATATCAGTGATAGTGAAAGTCCGATACCGGGTGGTGGCGATGATGTATCTAAAAATGTAGGTGAAGATAAAAATACCATATTGAATGATCATCCTGTCGAATCTGATTTGAATCAAGATGAGAAACATCAATTAATTGATACAGCGAATAAAATATATGAAGTATTTGAACTTGATCCTCGACTACAAAAATTAGCCGCTAATCTTATCGTTGAACTAACAGAAATGGGGTTAAGAATTCAGATTTTAGCCACCGATGATAAACCGATGTTTGATGTTGGTAGTGCGGTTATTCATCCTAATATGCAAGAAATTTTGTATGCTTTAGCGCCAATCATAAATTCGTTACCTAATAAAATGACGTTATCTGGTCATACTGATGAGCGTCAGTATATAACCGGTGATCGTGGTTATAGTAACTGGGAGTTATCCGCAGATAGAGCAAACTCATCAAGAAGAGAGTTGATCGCTGGTGGATTAGATTCCAATAAAATCATTCGTATTATTGGTTTAGCCGATACGGTGGGATTAAATAACCCAAATTACAGCAAAGATGCCAATCGCCGTATTAGTATTTTAATTTTGAACAAATCAGCACAGCAGTATATTGAAGATGAAAATACCATGACAGGCATCGATTTTTTAAAACAGGTCAAACAAATTAAATCAGAATAATATCAACATAAATACTCAGATTAAGCTGGTTAAAAAATTAAAATCAAAAAAAATCCATTTTTATCTAAAAATAATTAAAGTTTTTAAATTGAAGGCCGATATAAATAATAACACTTTAGTTTAATAATTTTATTATTAACTGAGATTATATTTAGGAGCCTTTATGTCAAATTCATTGATGAATACCGGTATTAGTGGATTAAATACAGCACAAAATATGCTTAATGTGATTAGTAATAATATTAGTAATGCACATACAGTTGGTTATAACCGCCAGCAGCAAATTTTGCGTCAAGCAAACGGTACTAAGTATAATTTTGGCTTTGTAGGTAATGGTGTTGCGGTATCATCAGTTAACCGTGCATATAACAGTTTTGTGGTTGGTCAATTACGCCAATCACAATCGCAAAATGGTTCGATAAAAGCCTATTACAATGAATTATCAAAAGTCGATAATTTACTAGCTGAAAACGAAAACAGCATTTCTTCACAATTAAATAATCTGTTTGCTAGCTTAAATAAGCTCTCTTCCAATGCGGGTGATGCTGCAACAAAACAGACAGTGATTAGCGATCTTACCTCTTTAGTCAGCCAGTTCAATAAAACGGAATTGAATTTAAAAAATCAAATTGCCAATATCAATACTGAACTGACGAATAACATAGATAAAGTTAATACTTATACCCAACAAATTGCCGATCTCAATCAAAAAATTGCCAAATTACAGGCTGTCAGTGGTGGTCATGAGCCTAATTCTTTACTAGATGAACGAGATCAACTGGTAACTGAATTAAGCGAAC
This sequence comes from Gilliamella sp. W8128, assembly GCF_016100545.1. NCBI lineage: Bacteria > Pseudomonadati > Pseudomonadota > Gammaproteobacteria > Orbales > Orbaceae > Gilliamella > Gilliamella sp. W8128. The sequence goes on along the minus strand of NZ_JACFSE010000007.1, from coordinate 149,800 downwards.
TGATTGGTATAACTGTTACCGAGCAAAATGGCCAATATAATATTTCGCTTAGCAATGGTTTAAGCTTAGTACAAGGCGCATCGACAAATCAGTTATCGGTGCAGCCTTCGGCCTCTGATCCAGCCTTAAATACGATTATTTACACCCATAATTCTGGTGCGACACAAGAACTGACAAGTCAAAATATCGCATCAGGCCGATTAAATGGACTATTAGCTTTTCGTGATGGACCACTCCTTGAAGCTCGTAATCAATTAGGGTTGTTGGCGTTAAATTTAGCTGAGCGCTTTAATGAAGTACATACGTCTGGCGTTGATGTTAATGGTGACCCTGGCGAAAAACTATTTGATTATCACAAACCGACTAGTATTGCTAATAGCAAAAACCAAGGTAATGCTACCGTTAAAATGGATTATAACTCAGTAACTGAAGTCAAAGCTTCTGATTATAAAATAGAGTTCAATGGCAACGATTGGGTAGTAACCAGATTATCTGATAATCAACAAATTACCCCACAAGTTAGCGATGGTAAGTTAGTGTTTGACGGCTTATCGATTGAAATTACTGGCAATGCTGTTGCTGGTGATAGCTTTTTACTTAAACCTGTTGCCGATGTAGCCTCATCATTACAGTTACTGGTTAAAGATGTAAATAAACTCGCGACCGGTATTAACGATGATGAAAATGGTAGTGGTGATAATCGAAATGTGGCTAAACTACTTGATATACAAAATGAAAAACTAGTTAATGGTACTAAAACCTTAAATAGTGCGTATACATCATTAGTTAGTTATGTAGGTAGTGAGACGCAGACCGCTAAAATTTCAGCACAATCGAGTCAAAATATCACTCAAGAAATTTATGAGCAGAATCAATCTATCTCTGGTGTGAATATCGAAGAAGAATATATTTCTATGCAAGTTTATATGCAATATTACCAAGCAAATGCCAAGGTTATTGATGCGGCAACGACAATATTTGATACCATTTTAGGTTTGGCCAAATAATAAAAGGATTTAGACATGCGACTTAGTACTCATTCAATGTATCAAAAAAATCTAAATAGTATTTTAAATACCAATACCAAATGGCAAAAGTCAGGATTACATTTGGCAACCGGCAAGAAAATATTATCACCTTCAGATGATCCGATGGGTGCTTCACAAACATTAATTTTAAAGCAAGCTCAATCAAGAAATAACCAATTTCAAGCAGCGCGAGATAGTGTTGATAAATCATTAAGTCGGCAAGATACAGTATTAAAAGAAGCGAATACTGTGATTCAATCAATCCAAGAAACTTTAGTTTATGCCGGTAATGAGACGTTAAATGATGAAAACAGACAAGATTTAGCTAATAAGCTACAAGGATTAAAAGATCAGTTAATTTCGTTAGCCAATGCTAAAGATACCAATGGTAATTATCTGTTTGCTGGTAATAAAAATGATACCCCTCCTTTTGTGGTCGATGAAAGCGGTAAAGTGAATTATGTCGGTGGTGCAACCACGATTAATGTTTTCATCGATGATACCCGTGAAGTATCGCTAAGTTTTACTGGCCAACAGATTTTTATGACAGGCGCCAATACAGAAGTAGAAAGTGATGTCTTTGCGAGTATCGATTATGCCATAGCGGCATTGCAAATTGGTTTAGATGATAATGACCCTGAAGCTATTGAACAGTTTCGATTAGGTTTATCTAAAGCCAGTCAAGGTGTTGATAACTCATTTGAAAACATCTCTACCGTTAGAGCTGCAGGCGGAAATGTATTGGCTGAAGTCGAAAGACTAACCGCACTGGGTAAAACCTTAGATATTGATTTTGAAACGCAAATTAGTCAAATTGAAGATGTTGATTGGTATGAAGCGATTTCAGATTATGTGATGCTACAAGCAAATTTACAAGCAGCACAATATACATTTATGAACATGCAAAATATGTCATTATTTCAAATGAAATAATCTATTATTAATTTTCTTACGTCCTAAACATTACTATTCATCTAACAAACAGGGGGTGCAACCTCCTGATTATCGATTTGCTTACGGTTATCATTTTATTGTCATACTGTTTTTATATTGCTATGCTGATGATCCGCTATTTGCCAAAGGGTGAGAAACGCGATTATAGGTGATCTCGATATATGCAACTAAGACATTATTGGTTATTTATTGACTATAGAGTAGAGTTTGGTCTACTTATTGGCTGTGATGATAATGCAATTTATTAACAGCTATATTCATTTAAGCACTATTTAAAGGCAATTTGTCTAAATCCAGATATTGATTTTTGCGGTGTATTTTTGGCAATTTGCTCGATTCGGCCAATAATTTGGATCAGTTTCTCGCTATAGTTAGGATCAGTTGCATAGTGTGCGTCTTGTAGTGCTTTGGCCGCTGTTCTAGCATCGGGAGCATTAACCACTGCACGATAACGTGGGCTTTTGGTTAATAAATTAAGGTAATCAGTTAATGCATGTTGTTTACTGTTGTATACCCTAAATTCATCTTTAATTTTAACCATATTGTTATTTAGGAATTCTTGGGTAGTTAACTGAGTTGAATCACCTTGCCATGATGAGGTTGCTTTTATACCGAAATAGTTATAACTCGGCTTATTATCAGCCGTTTTTATCTGTTTTTTACCCCAACCGGTTTCTAAAGCTGCTTGAGCAATAATGACTTCATAAGGAATGCCAGATATTTTCGATGCCTGCTTTGCTGGCTCAAACCATTCGACGACAAATTGGCTAATATGGTCTTTATCAACTTTGTTGAGCGATGTTGGCAAGCTTGATTCATTAACATTTGCTTTGGTTAAATTGTTGGCTTTATGCTGTTGATAAAGCATTTGCCCTAATGCTGCTGGCGATAAATTGGATGAATTATCACTAAATAAAGATTGTGCCAATCGCATATTGGTTTGATTATTATTCGCTTGAGCTTGTGAATGAATATTAAGCGTAGAATGTGGCTGATTAGTTAATTGTTTAACAATAACATTAGATAACCCTAAACCTTTACCTGCCGTTTGTTGAGCAATTTGTTGATCAAACATAGAGGTAAATAGTTGCATTGCTGATTGATTAAATAAACCGCCATTGGGTACCGCTTTGCGCATAGATTGCATCATCATATTTACAAATAGTGTCTCAAACTGATCGGCAACTTGTTTGATGCTGTCAGTTGATCCACTAACGGCATTACGTTTTAATTGATTAATGCTAGAAAAATCATAAGCAAAACGATTAACAGACTGATTTATTAGGTTTTTCATCTCAATAGTTCTGCTTTAAATAGTTTCCAATGCGGCATGCAAACAACCTGCAGTTTTTAATGCTTCTAGTATCGACATTAATTCTGTAGGATTGGCACCTAATAAGTTAAGTGAATGAATAACTCGATTTAGATCGACACCAGACGCTAAATTCTGCAGTGCACCACCATCTTGCTCGATAGTGACCTCATCATCTGGAACTACTGCTGTGTTGCCACCGGCGAGTGGCGTATTGGGTTGGCTAACTTTCAATTTGTTATTTACCACCACGGATAAATTACCATGCGCAACGGCACAATTGTCTAATTGTACTTTTTGATTCATGACCACGACACCAGTACGTGTATTAATCACCACTTTAGCGGAAATAGGGCTAGCACTAATTTGGAGATTTTGAATTTTAGATAATAATTTAACTCTTGCTTGGCTGTCCTGTGGCATGGTCAATTTTACGGTCATGCCATCTAAAGCAATGGCGATATTTTTTTGCACTTTGTTAATGGCATCAGCAATTTTTGTAGCCACAGTAAAGTCAAAATGGTTAAGATGTAAATGAATAGTGCTGTTTTCATCTAAGCGGGTAACTAACTCTCTTTCGATGGTTGCACCGCTAGGAATGGTGGCACCAGCCATTTGGTTAACCGTTACACTACTGCTTCTACTGCTTGCCCCCATACCACCAACAAAAAGATTACCTTGTGCAATCGCATAAACTTGGTTATCGGCGCCTTTTAATGGTGTCATAATCAATGTACCACCACGCAAGCTTTTGGCGTTGCCTAATGACGAAACAACCACATCAATTTGTTGGCCAACACGCGCATAAGACGGTAATTTAGCCGTTACCATTACCGCAGCCACATTTTTTAACTGCATGTTGCTTCCTGATGGCACGGTAATACCTAATTGTGAGAGCATATTGGTGATACTTTGTATCGTAAATGGTGTCTGTGAAGTTTGGTCACCGGTACCGTCAAGCCCTACTACGATACCATAGCCGACTAAGGCGTTTTCGCGAACGCCTTGTATTGTCACCAAATCTCTTATTCGCTCAGCATAACTAGAAGGGACAACCACTATTAGCAAAACAAAACAGATAAAAGTACGTAATTTATTTAGCATAATGATACTCATTAAAATGGCGAAAGATTAAAAAACAGGCGCTGTAACCAACCCATTGTTTGTGCTTCATCGATGTAGCCATTACCTACATATTCAATACGAGCATCAGCGACCTGAGTTGATATAACGGTATTACTACCACTTATTGTCCGAGGGTTAACAACACCTGAAAATCGAATAAATTCTGTGCCCTGATTTATTGCAATTTGTTTTTCACCAATCACTTTTAAATTACCATTAATCATGACATCTTGAACGGTGACGGTAATGGTACCGCTAAAGGTATTTTTAGCATTAGCACCACCAGAACCTTTAAAATCATTGCTGCCTGAGATATCTGTATCGACTTTGCCACGACCTACCAGCCCATCTAAAAAGTGCGGTATGGTTTTTACCCCTAAATTGACCCCACCATTACGGCCGGCATTAATCGATGAACTTTTACTTGCGCTAACGTTTTCTTGTAAAACAATCGTTAATACATCACCAATATTGCGTGGTCGACGATCTTCAAACATCGGTTGATAACCAAAACTACTTGGTTGTGAGGCTTGATAAATAGAGCCACTGCTGTTCACAATTTCTGGCATTTTTGGAACAATACTGGTGTCGCCTTCAACTAATGCCTTTTTAGGTAATTGACTACAACCAACTAACGACAAAGTTATTAAAATATAAAGATATCTCATTACCGCTATCATTTTGTTAGATTTATAATTGATTTAAACGTTGCAACATTTGGTCAGATGCCGATATTGCTTTACTATTAATTTCGTAAGCACGTTGTACTTGAATCATATTAACCAGCTCTTCGGCCACATTCACATTTGACGTTTCAATATAACCTTGGTATAGCAGTCCAGCACCATTGAGCCCCGGTGTATTTTCAGTTGGTGCACCAGAACTTTCGGTTTCTAGATATAGATTTTCACCAACGCTTTCTAATCCGGTGTCATTGATAAAAGTGTGTAATGTTAATTGACCAACTTGTACTTGAGTTGATTGATTAGCTAAGGTGACATTGACAACGCCATCACGTGCTACGGTCATTTTTATAGCATTGGATGGAATGTTGATTGTTGGTTGAATTTCATAACCGGCAGCTGTTACTAACTGACCATTTTGATTAACTTGAAAAGCGCCACTGCGGGTATAGGCTTGTGTTCCATCTGGCATAAGAACTTGGAAAAATCCTTGTCCATTAATGGCAATATCACTACTGTTATCGGTTAATTCTAAATTACCTTGGCTATGAATTCGTTCGGTTGCAACTGGTCTTACACCGGTACCAATTTGTAATCCTGAAGGTAATGTTGTTTGTTCTGAAGATTGCGCTCCTGGTTGGCGAATTGTTTGGTATAACAGATCTTCAAAAACGGCGCGTTGGCGTTTAAAACCACCTGTACTAACGTTGGCTAAATTATTGGAAATAATATCCATATTCATTTGTTGCGCTGTTAAACCGGTTTTTGCAATCCATAATGATTTAATCATTGCTGTTTCCTATTTTAGTTAAGTTAACGATAATATTTGGTTGGCTTTTTGGGCATTTTCGTCGGCAGTGGTAATTTGTTTCATCTGCATTTCAAATTGACGAGAATGGCTAATTAGATTCACCATTGCCGTAACCGGATTAACATTACTGCCTTCGAGTGCTCCAGACATCAATTTTGCATTTGGGTTATCTTGTAATACGGCACCACGATTATTTATGGTTGCCTCAGTGGCATGGAAAAATCCATCATCACCACGTACCAATTCATTGCGTTCTAGGTGAACTTTTTTTATTTTTCCTACTTGGGCAATGGTGGTGCGTTTATCGCCAGCACCTAAAGCTGATAAAGTCCCATCAGTACTGACACTGACTTGTGAACGCTGAGGTACTGTTAATACGCCATTATCACCAAGTAACGGAAAGCCTTGAATGTTAAGTGTGCCGTTTTCATCGATTTGAATCGCACCATTACGGGTATATCCTTCACTGCCATCAGCTAATTGTACTGCTAGCCAATCGTCTTGGGATAAAGCAACATCTAGATTGCGTCCAGTGTAATTAAAGGCACCGATTGTTGAATCATAGGTTGGTGTAGTTGCCGTCACCATAGTTCTTGTCGGCATACTACTACCGACAATGGGAACGGCTTTCATTGCTGTTAATTGCGCCCGAAAGCCAACTGTCGATACATTAGCTAAATTATGACTAGTTATGGATTGTTGATTTAATGTTTGGCTGGCGCCAGACATAGCCGTATAAATAACGCGATCCATAAATACTCCTTAAATTATCTTAAATTAACCAATGTATTAAGGATTTGATCCTGAGTTTTAATGGTTTGTGAATTAGATTGATAATTACGTTGGGCAACAATCATATTAACTAATTCTTGGCTCATATCGACATTGGATGATTCAACTGCACCACTGGTTAGTAAACCAAAAGTACCGGTATTAGCTGAGCCTAATACTTCACCACCAGATTTAAGGGTCGCCCGCCAGTTATTGTTACCGGCTGATTCTAGGCCATTAACATTGGCAAAATCAGCCATGGCAATTTGACCTAATAACATCGTTTGTTGGTTAGAATAGACTCCATAAATTGAGCCATCATCACTGATACTATAACCAACTAGATCACCAGCAGCATAACCATCAACGACAGGGGTTTTAATGCTACCGACTTCTTTACCCATATTTTGTTGCGTACTGTTTGCTAATGACAGCGTGAAGCTATTGGCGGCTGAACCATTAAGCCCATTAATATTAATCGTCATTTCTGGATCACTAATTAATTTGCCTGATGAATCAAACTCCATTTGCCCTAATGCTTGTAGGCTTGCGTTAGGATCACTACTATCAAGATAATGAACATCCCATTGATTATCAGCCGTTTTAACATAAAAAAGCTGAACATTACGTTGATTACCTAAAGAATCATAAGTGGTGATCGTGGTTGAATAATTAAAGGTATCAGCATCGGTGGCATTAATTGGTTGTTTTTCAGGTACTTTGCTATTTGAATTTAAATTTGTTTGCAAAGAGGCTTTATTGGTTGCTGATGCATTTAACATCTCTTGTGAAATCTTTAATGGGCCTGGAGCTGAACCTTGTTGGATCTGTGGTGGTGTGCCAGTGGCAAGATAACCGGTTAATTGAAAACCATCCGCTGAGATAATATTGCGATCAGCGTCTAATTGAAACTGGCCATTACGGGTATAATAGATTTGACCACTACTATCAACTAAGCGGAAGAAGCCATTACCAGAGATAGCAACATCTAGACTATTATTGGTTGACGTTGTGGTGCCATCATTAAAATTTTGCATAACCGCAGCCACTTTGACACCCATTCCTACTTTTGAACCCGCATAGATATCAGCAAATGAAATGCTAGCACTTTTAAAGCCAACTGTTGCAGAATTGGCAATATTATTACCAATAACATCTAATTGTTTTGATGCGGCATTCATACCACTAATTGCTTGAGAAAATCCCATATTAACTTATTCCCCTTTAAAGAATTTGACGTACTTCGTCAATACTAATTGAACCAAGTATCCCTAAATCAAGTAATACTTTATTATTAACTTTGCTATTTATTACGCCGTACACAACCGAGTAACATAGTGGTGTGGATGATACTTTTTGCCCGTCATAAGTGGCATTAACCGAAAACGTATAACTACCATCTGGCGCCAGTGTTCCATCATTAAGTTCACCATCCCAAGTAAAAGAGCTAACTCCAGCAGGAATCGAACCTAAATCGACCTCACGTACAACATTGCCATTTTCATCTTTAATGGTAATGACCACTGACTCAGCATCACGCATAAGTTCAAAGCCAAATGGTGTGGTAATAGTTTCCTTTTCGCTTTCCGAACCTTCCACTTCTGATGTAGCAACCAAAATTTTATTACCTGGAACCATGACACCTTTACCAATCATGTTGCTGGCATTGACCGATAAGCTATCGTCAATTTGGCCTGAAACCATACCTAATGTGGTATTCAGTCGTTCGATACCTGCTAACGTATTGATTTGTGCTAATTGCGAGGTTAACTGACTGTTATCCATTGGATTGGTAGGATCTTGATTTTTCATTTGGGCAATAAGTAATGTTAAGAAATTATCTTGTAGTTCCTGACTTGAGTTACTATCAGACGAACCTTTCTTTAGCGCTTGTGGATTGGCCATATTAGTTGATTCTGAAACTGCTACATTCGAAATACCCATCAATTACGCCCTTTTATTGTCCTAGAGTCAGTGTTTTTAGCATTAAACTTTTTGCGGTGTTAATCACTTCTACATTTGCTTGGTAGCTACGAGATGCAGAAATGGTATTAACCATCTCTGCTACTACATCAACGTTAGGTTTTTGAATGTAGCCTTGTTCATCAGCCAAAGGATGATTAGGTTCATAAACTAAATTCATTGGCGCAGGATCTTCAATAACTTGTGCTACTTTTACTCCAGCAACACTATTGGAATAACCATTGTCATCGACTTGAAAGATAACTTGTTTGGCTCGATAAGCTTGACCAGAAGTACTGGTAACACTATCAGCATTAGCTAAATTACTGGCACTGACATTCATTCGTTGTGTTTGTGCCATTAAGGCTGAACCAGAAACCGAAAAAATAGAGAAGCTCATGATGATTATCCTTGCTGTAATACCGAAATGACATTTTTAAACTGTTCACCTAAAAAGGTTAAATTACTTTGATAGTGGATACTGTTATCCATAAAAGCCGTTCGTTCTTGATCCATCTCAACAGTGTTGCCATCAGCAGATGATTGATAAGGAATACGATAAAGAAGATTATAATTAGTGAAATCAGCGCTAGTTATTTGAATATGTTTTGCAGAAGTAATAGTTAGTTTTATATTATTGTGGGTCGATTGATTATTGATGGCTCTATTTAATTCAGTATTAAAATCAATGTCCCTCGCTTGGTAATTAGGCGTATCACTATTAGCAATATTGGTTGCAAGTATATTTTGACGGTTTTCACGAACATTGAGTGCTTGTTGGTGAAAATTAACGAAAGTATCTAATTTATTTAGCATAAAATCATCTCATCCTGATAGATAAAAAGAATTTTAAGCAAATCAAAAAAAAATCATCGTATAAATAACGATAAAAATTGCCCTTATTTCAACATTCGATAGATGGGTTTATAAAGTACAATTTAGTTATCAATAATTACATGAACCCCAACAAATATGCCTCAGATTATTAGATTGTTGTTTCTTTTTTGTATGTTAGGTTGTTCAAAAATAGTTTGTGCCACTGCACTTGAAAAACAAATTAGTGATCTGATCCATCAACAACTTATTGATGTGAATGTTGATAAAGTTGTCATTAATTATCCAACTGCAAAACCACAATTAAGTTGTGACTCACCAACATTGGCGATATTGAACAAAAATAAACAATGGGGCAATTTAACCATTACCGCCAAATGCGAAAATATCACTAAATATATCCAGATATACGTCGCTGTGAGTGGCCATTATGTTATTGCTAAACAAGCAATTAGTGCAGGAACATTAATTACTGAACAACTGGTAAAAATGCAGTCTGGTCAGCTAGATAAATTACCAGCAACAGTAATTTTAAATCAATCTGAAGTTATCAATCATCTTGCTTTACGTAATATTAATGATGGTGAAGTAATAAAAAATTCAATGCTGCAGAAAAACTGGTATGTTAAAGCCGGTCAAACCGTAAAGGTCATTATTAATGGCGAAGGTTACTCAATTGCAACGCATGGCAAGACATTAAGTAATGGGGCATTGGGAGAATCGATTAATATTAAACTTAATACGGGTAATGTTGTTGAAGGTGTTGTTAGTGAAAAAGCTATCATTATTATTAATAAATAAAATTAATGATTTTTTGATTTTTGCCGATAATTAGACTAAACCAACCCTATAAACCTTGACTTGAATTAAAGGAATTTTATGAGTATAGATGCAACAAAATTGGTTACAGCAGTATCGGGATTGCTGAATCGTGATTTAATAAATGGACAAAATAAAGAAACTAAAGCATCTGTGCAAACGTCAAATAGCTTAAATTTGAATAGCAATGTCAAATTAAGCCAAAACACTATCGCATTATTACATTCGACAGAAAATGATATTGATATTAGTAAAATTGAGAAAATAAAACAGGCCATTACTAATGGTAACTTAGTCATCAATCCAAATAAAATTGCAGACGAAATTATTAAGCAAACTCTTGAAGAGATTGAAAGCTAATTAATTTTTGAAGGAATATCATAATGTTAGAGTTAGATAACATTTTTAATAATGTAACAGTCATGTTGCAATCACTTTCAGATATTCTAGAGTCTGAACAGCAAATCCTAATTGGAACTAATACAATTAGCCAATTAAATGACGTTATAAATCAAAAAAGCCAATTACTTATCGAGTTAAAGTTACTCGATGAAAAACGGCTAAAAGTAAGTGCACGCTATAATATCCAATCACCTTATAGTGAAAACCCAGAGCTAGCGTTGAAATGGCAAGCCATCACTAATACCACTCAACGATTAGCTCAAATCAATCGGGATAACGGTATACTTATTCAAAATCGTATGAATATGACACAACAATCGATTGATTATTTGAAAAGTATTAATAACCCCGCGGTTTATACTTATCACGGTTATCAACAGCCTGAAACTATTTCATCTAAACGTGCTAAAGTTTAATCATTTTAATGCTATTTAAAGCTAAACGAGTTAAATAACCAGTAATTTAGGGTCTTATTAAGCCAATAACTTTAATCAGTTGCGTTCATACTGTGCTATCAAAGTAAAGTGTAATTAGACAGTAAAATTGGTTTAACTAATATATGGCTGATGATAGTGATCTAGAGAAAAGTGAACAACCCACCGATAGTAAATTAAAAAAGGCTAAGGAAAAGGGGCAAATTCCTCGATCTCGTGAGTTAACATCGCTAATTATATTATTAGTTGGCATTATGTTGTTTTGGATAATGGGAACACATTTTGTTAGCAAATTAAAAGCAATTATTCAACAAGCCATGTTAGTTGCCCACCGAACCGATGATGATAAACAGAATATTTTCAATTTAATTAATTTATTAACCGCTGGATTTTGGGCGATTTTACCTATTTTTGTGGGATTAGTTATTGTCGCTATCATTGCTCCGCTTAGTGTTGGTGGTTTGCTGTTTAGTCTACAATCGATTAAGCCTAATTTAGGCAAATTGAATCCTATTAGTGGATTTAAACGGTTATTTAGTCTGCGAATTTTTTCCGAATTGTTTAAAAGTATTCTTAAAGTGGTTTTAATCGCTTTTGCAGCTGCCCTATTTTTGATACATCAATTTCCCAATATGCTGGCACTACCCAGTATGTATTTAAATAATGCGTTATCTCAGGTAATGCAATTGCTGATTTATGCTAGTTTATTGATTGTATTAGCCTTAATACCAATGGTAGGTTTTGATATTTTTTACCAAATATGGAGCAATTTGAAAAAGTTAAAAATGTCGAAGCAAGAAGTGAAAGATGAGTTTAAAGAGCAAGAAGGTAATCCGCAAATTAAAGGACGTATTCGACAAATGCAGCAGGCAATGGCAAGGCGTAGGATGATGAAAGATGTCCCAAAAGCTAATGTTATTGTTACTAACCCAACCCATTATGCGGTTGCTCTGCAATATGATGAAAAAACCATGAGTGCCCCTAGGATATTGGCTAAAGGTACCGATAATATAGCGAGCAGAATCAAACAAATTGCTCAAGAGCATCAGATCCCGCAATTAGAAGCACCACCTTTAGCTCGAGCATTATATCGCCATGGTGAGATAGGTAAATCAATACCAGCAGAGCTCTATGCTGCGGTAGCACAAATTCTCGCTTGGGTTTATCAATTAAAAAGATGGCATAGATATGGTGGTGAAAAACCACTCAAACCAACCAATTTATCAATCCCAGAATCTTTATCTGTGAATAAATAAAGGTAATTGCAATTGTTATGATGAAATCAAAATTAACTAATCTATTATCAATAAATAGCTTAAAAAATGGTCATTATCGAATTTTAACTGGACCAATGCTGATTTTATTGATTCTTTCGATGATGGTATTACCTTTACCAGCATTTATTTTAGATCTCTTTTTTACTTTTAATATTGCCTTATCCATTATCATTTTGATTGTGGCACTGTTTACTAAGCGAGTTCTCGATTTTGCCGCTTTTCCCACCGTTTTATTGTTTGCAACTTTATTGCGCTTATCCCTTAATGTTGCCTCAACTAGAGTGGTGTTACTAAAAGGCCATACTGGTAGTGATGCGGCTGGTCGAGTAATTGAAGCTTTTGGCCACTTTTTAGTTGGTGGTAATTTTGCCATTGGTATTGTTGTGTTTATCATTTTAGTTATTATTAACTTTATGGTAATCACTAAAGGCGCGGGTAGGATAGCTGAAGTAGGTGCTCGCTTTGCATTAGATGGTATGCCGGGTAAGCAAATGGCTATTGATGCCGACCTTAATGCAGGACTAATCGGTGAGGATGAAGCTAAAGCTCGGCGTGCAGAAGTTACTCAAGAAGCCGATTTTTATGGCTCCATGGACGGGGCAAGTAAATTTGTGCGTGGTGACGCTATCGCTGGTTTATTGATTATGGCGATTACCATTGTCGGTGGCTTATTAGTTGGGGTGATGCAGCATGGTATGACATTATCCGATGCCAGTACAACCTATGTGCTATTAACTATTGGTGATGGATTAGTTGCGCAAATTCCTTCCCTAATTATTTCCACTGCTGCTGGTGTTATTGTGACGCGGGTCACTTCACAAGAAAACATCAGTGACCAAATGTTAAAGCAGTTATTTAATAATCCACAAGTATTAATCTTAACTGCGGTTGTAATTGGGTTACTTGGTCTTATTCCGGGTATGCCAAATTTAGTATTTTTAATGTTTACGGCTATTTTATCGCTCATTTCGTGGTGGTTAAGCAAACAAAAGAAACTTGAAAAGTCAGTGTCTACTCCGCAAAAAAATGTAGCAGCAACTAAACCAACAAATGTTGAAGCTTCATGGGCTGATGTCAATATTGAAGATATTTTAGCGATGGAAGTCGGATATGGCTTAATCCCTATGGTTGATCAAAATCAAAATGGTGAATTACTAGGCCGAATTCGTAGTTTGCGCAAAAAGTTTGCCCAAACATTAGGTTTTTTACCACCGCAAGTACATATTCGCGATAACCTCTCATTATCTCCTTATCAATATAAAATTTTTATAAAGGGTGGCGAAATAGGTCAAGGTGAAATTATGAATAACAAGTGGTTAGCGATTAATCCTGGCACAGTGACCGAAAAAATTGATGGTATTGCAACAACTGAACCAGCATTTGGTTTACCCGCGGTTTGGATAGATGCCAATAATAAAGAAGCGGCCCAAATATTAGGTTATACCGTAGTTGATACCAGTACCATGATTGCTACTCACTTTAATCATTTATTGCATCAATTTGCCAGTGATCTATTAGGACGTTTAGAAACGCAAGAATTACTGGATCGCATCAAACAAGATATTCCTAAATTAGTCGAGGATTTTATTCCTGGTGTAGTGCCATTAACCACGTTTCATAAAATTTTACAAAACTTGTTGGCCGAAAAAGTCTCTATTCGTGATATGCGTACGATTATTGAGACAATTTGTGAACAAGCAGCTAACCAAAATGATGCTTACCAGTTACTTAGTATTGTTAGAATAGCATTGGGTAGAGTGATTACTCAGCAGTGGTTTCCGGGAACAGAGCCGATAAAAGTGATTGGATTAAGTATCAGTTTAGAGCGAATATTACTGCAAGCGTTACAAAATACCAGTAATGTTGAGCCAGGTTTGGCGGAACATATACTCCAACAGCTTCAGCAAGCCCTTAATCAACAAGATGCAATTGGTGCACCGCCAGTTTTATTAGTTAATCATACCTTGCGGGCTATGTTGGCGCAGTTTTTAAGACCTAACTTTCCACAATTAGCGGTATTATCAAATTTAGAAATTAGTGATAATCGTGAAATCAAAGTGACCTGTCAAATTGGTAGTGAATAGATAAGAGATAAACCAAAAAGTCTTACCTATTAAATTGGCAAGACTTTTGGATAATTTGATTATTCAGCGACAACAGTGAAACGTTGTTTGATATGTTGGGCTTTTTCTGCTTCATCAATCATAGCGATCGCATAGTCAGCGTAGCTGATTTGACTTTTACCTTGGCTGTTAACTAAGAATTGCTCGCCACCAACAATATAATGACCAGTTCTTGCACCATCAGCAATAAACTCAATTGCTGGGCTTAAATAGGTCCATTGCACATCATCACAGGTTCTTAGATGATCTAAAGCTTTCGCCATATTGTTGGCTAATGGTTTAAATTCATCAGGGAAATCTGGTGAATCGGCTAAACGAACGGTATGCTCTGGGTTGACGTATAAACTGCCGGCACCACCAACAACTAATAAACGGTTAGGTTTACCGCTTAAAATATCGGTTAAATGTTTAAGGCTAGTTTGATGTAATGGTAGTGATTCAGGTGTCCAAGTACCAAATGCATCAATAATCACATCAAATGGTTTTAAATCGTCATAAGTTAATTGAAATAGATCTTTAACTAATACTTTCGCTTTTGCGTCGCTATTTGAACTTGGTTTACGTACGATAGCTGTGACATCATGTCCTCGTGATAATGCTTCTTTAACCAATAGCTGTCCTGATTTACCATTTGCACCAATTACTGCAATTTTCATCTTGTTCTCCTTATTACAACTTAGATAAATTAATTTTTTTAGCTTAATAGCCAAAGTTTCTATTGTAAAGTAGGTACCAAGTAGTAATATAGTTACCGTTTAGATACTATTGTTGAAATTAAAGGAATTTTATTATGCAGGCAATTGAAAATTTACCGCCATGTCCTGTTGAAACCACCCTATTATTAATGGGTGACAAATGGAAAGTGCTAATTGTGCGAGACTTACTTTCTGGCACCAAACGTTTTGGTGAACTGAAAAAATCACTCAACGGCATCTCACAAAAAGTGCTTACTTCTCATCTACGTACTATGGAAAAAAATGGTTTAATTACCCGCAAAGTGTATGCCCAAGTGCCCCCTAAAGTGGAATATACCTTAACTGAAGTCGGAGAAAGTTTAAAGCAAGTACACGATGCTATGTTAGATTGGGGTAGCATCTACAAATTAAAATACAGCAAATAAGATCAGAATTAGCGATAATCTTATCATTGATATGATTATCGCTATTTTCTTTAATCTGTATTACTATGATTTAATTGATATTCATTCAACAAATCGATTATGAGTAAATCATCAACTAATTTAACCATTAAAGATATAGCTAAATTAAGTGGCGTCAGTAAATCGACGGTTTCACGAGTGATTAATCACGATCCTATGGTGAAGGAATCAACTCGCAATAAAGTGATGGCAATTGTTGAACAATATCAATTCACGCCTTCAAAATCAGCAAGAGCAATGCGCGGTTATGGTAATAAGGTTATCGGTATTATTGTTACACGCCTTGATTCAATATCTGAAAATCATGCAGTGCAAAGTATGTTGCCGATTTTTTATGCTAATGGCTATGATCCTATAATTATTGAGAGTCAATTTAGTGCCACAAAAGTCGCCGAACATCTGACGATGTTAAGAGAAAAACAAGCTGATGGCATTATTGTGTTTGCTTTTACGGGATTGGACAGTTCATTGTTAACGGTTTGGCAACATAAATGTGTGGTGATTGCTAGGCCATTTCCGGCTTATTCTTGTATTTGTTATGATGATATTGGTGCAGTAAATAAAGCACTAACTTACTTATATCAATCAGAAAAACATAAAAAAATAGGTTTTATTGGTGTTGATAAACAAGATCAAACTACCGGTGGTTTACGTTATCAGGCCTATATTGATTTTTGTACTACCTATAAAATTCAAGCCAATGCCGTACTTGGTAATTTAAGTTATTATTCTGGTTATGAGCTTGCCGAATCGGTGTTAGTTCATTCACCAACAGCGATAGTTTGTGCTACTGATTCGATTGCTTTAGGCTTAAATAAATTTTTATCGGAAAAAAATATTAATAATATTGTTGTTATTAGTATCGGTAGTAGTGAGTTACTAAATTTCTTATTTTCTCAAACGATAACGGTTGATCTTGGTTTTGATAAAGCGGGCATCTATGCTGCAAACGAGCTATTACTGATGTTAGAAAAACAAGTAAACGCTAAAATTATTACTGTTCCATCCCAATTACTGAAATAACTCACTGTGTATAGCATTTAGCTGTGATTATCTGAAATTTGTGAGGTTTATCACAAAAAGGGAACGTTCCCATTTATTTAAATAGTCATTCCATTTATGCTTAATCTCTATCAAATTAGGATCGAAATGATTTAACTAAAAACCAAAATATTGGCTTAAATTGAAAATAAGGAGACTTAACAATGGCGAAAGCACCTAAAGTTTCAACCGCATCAATTATGCAACTAATTGAGCTGGTTGGCGGAAAAGAAAATATTGCCAGTGTCACCCATTGTTTAACCAGATTAAGATTTGCGCTTGCTGATCCGAAAATAGCCAATGTTGACGCTATTGAAGAATTACCTTTTGTCAAAGGTTGCTTTAATAACGCCGAGCAATTCCAAGTTATTATTGGCACGGATGTTGACCGTTATTACAAATTACTCACTGAACAGTTAAATATTGATGAAGCAACCAAAGAACAAACCAAAGCCGCAGCTAAACAAAATATGTCCTGGTTTGAACGGTTAATCTCGAATTTAGCGGAAATCTTCGTGCCATTATTACCCGCACTCATTGCCGGTGGTTTACTACTTGGCTTACGTAATGTGATTGGTGAAATGCCAACCATTGACAATAAACCGCTAATACACACTTTTAGTTGGCTGATACCAATTAACGATTTCCTATGGTTACCGTGTGAAGCTATCTTTCACTTCTTACCGGTAGCTATTTGCTGGTCTACGGTGAAAAAAATGGGCGGATCACCCGTTTTGGGCATTGTATTAGGCATCACATTAGTTTCACCACAACTGATGAATGCTTATGATTTGGGTAAGGCCATTCCCAAGGTATGGGATTTTGGTTGGTTTACCATTGCTAAAGTTGGCTATCAAGCACAAGTTATACCGTCAATTTTTGCCGGTTTAGCGTTGGGATGGATTGAAACGCGTCTTCGCAAAATTGTACCTGATTACTTAAATCTAGTTATCGTGCCAATCGTTGCCTTAATGGTATCAGTCGTCTTAGCTCACTTTGTTTTAGGACCAATTGGACGCATACTTGGTGATGGTATCGCTTATGTGGTTAAGTATTTAATGACCGGTGATTATGCCTTTATTGGTTCAGCTATTTTTGGCTTCTTCTATGCACCTTTGGTTATTACTGGTATTCATCACACCACATTAGCTATCGATATGCAGATGACCGAAAGTATGGGCGGCACACCTATTTGGCCAATTATCGCCTTATCCAATATCGCCCAAGCATCAGCGGTGGTTGGTATCATCTTAATAAGTAAAAAACATAATGAACGTGAAGTATCCATTCCTGCAGCAATATCTGGCTATCTCGGTGTGACAGAGCCAGCGATGTATGGTATCAATTTACGCTATAAATTCCCGATGTTTTGCGCCATGATTGGTGCTGCTTGTGCCGGATTAATTTGTGGCTTATATGGGGTGTTATCCAATGGTATCGGCGTCGGTGGATTACCCGGTATCCTATCGATAAAACCAGTCTACTGGGCGATTTATGCCTTGGCTATGTTGGTGGCGATTGTGGTGCCAATCGTATTAACCGCCATTGTTTACAAAATAAAACAGAAAAAAGGCACGTTAAATATCAGATAACGGTTATAAATAGGGGATTCACCACGGTTTTTACCGCTGGTGAAATTGAATCTACTGATTAAAAATAAAGAGCGAGCAATGAATAAAATAGCTATCCCATGGTGGCAAAACGGTACCATTTACCAAATCTACCCAAAAAGTTTTCAAGCCAGTCAAGATCAGGCAACCGGTGATTTGTTAGGTATTATCAGTCGCTTAGATTATTTAAAAAAACTTGGTATTAGTGCCATTTGGTTAACGCCAATTTATCCATCACCGCAAATTGATAATGGCTATGATGTTGCCGATTATTACGATATCGACCCGGCTTATGGCTCAATGGATGATTTTGAATTACTGATTAAACAGGCGCATGAAAGAGGGATCCGCATTATGATGGATATGGTGTTCAACCACACCTCGACCGAGCATCCATGGTTTAAATCAGCTTTAGATAAAGCCAGCCCGTACCGCTCATTTTATATCTGGAAAGATGCTAAGGCCGACGGTAGCGAGCCCAATAATTGGCGCTCCAAATTTGGTGGTAAAGCATGGCAATGGCATGAACAATCTGGGCAATATTACTTACACCTATTTGCCAAAGAGCAGGCTGACCTTAATTGGGAAAATCCACAAGTTCGTAACGAAATTAAAAAAGTATGCCAGTTTTGGTCAGACAAAGGCGTGGATGCCTTAAGGTTAGATGTGATTAATTTAGTCTCCAAACAACAAGATTTTGCAGATGATAAAAACGGGGATGGTCGCTGCTTTTACACGGATGGACCTAAAATCCACGAGTTTTTACAAGAAATGAGTCGCGATGCTTTTCAACCCAATGATCTAAAAACGGTGGGGGAAATGTCTTCGACCACGTTAGAAAACTGCTTAAAATATGCCTCGTTAGACGGAAAAGAGCTAACTATGACATTTAATTTCCACCATTTAAAAGTCGATTATCCAAATGGCTATAAATGGGCATTAGCCAAACCGGATCTACTCCAGTTAAAAAATATTATCGGTGAGTGGCAAACCGGGATGCATAATAAAGCTTGGAATGCTATTTTCTGGTGTAATCACGATCAACCGCGAATTGTGTCGCGCTTAGGCAATGAAAACCAATATCACCGTGAATCAGCGAAAATGCTTGCTATGTTGCTATATGGATTACAAGGTACGCCATATCTCTATCAAGGTGAAGAGATCGGCATGACCAATCCGCATTTTAATAGTATTAACCAATATCGTGATGTCGAAAGTTTAAATATCTACCACGAAAAAATAGCCGAAGGTATGGATAAAGCGGAAATCTTAGCCATATTAGCGAGCAAATCGCGCGACAATAGCCGAACACCTATGCAATGGGATGATAGCTTAAATGCCGGTTTCACTAAAGGTCAACCATGGATCGAAGTGGCAGGTAATTATCAACAAATCAATGTCAAAGCAGCACTTGAAGACCCTAATTCTATCTTTTACTGCTATCAAACGTTAATTAAATTACGCCAAGAATACCCGATATTTATTTTAGGTGATTATCAGGATTTAACCGCCAATGTTGCTGATTATTGGTGTTACTTGCGCCGTTATAATAATCAACAACTATTAGTGATAACCAATCTTACTGAACAACCTGTTAACTGGCAGTTACCAAAAACCTTACAAAGTACTAATTGGCAAAGATTATTGAGTAATTATCAGCCAGCAACAGCATTCGACGCTGAAATCCAATTAAGACCATACGAAGCATTATATTTATTGGCTGGTAATGATAAATAATAAGCTTTAGTAAAATTGAATGTAAAAAAGTGCCGTTATTAAAATGAACGCTTTTTTATTAATAATCATGATTGATATAAGTGATTACTCCAGTCATTCAAGCACAAGAGAATGCCGGTTTAATTCAAACCACAGCTAAACCTTATCTTGAGGATGGACTTTTTCATAACTATATGATTATAAAAAGTAACTAAAAATTCTCAACATGGAATTATTGTGTTTTATCGCATCTATTTTCTTATTAAGAAAAATTAAGATGGTATAGACTTCTCAATATTTTTTACAATTATATTAATATTATTTAGCTTTAATATGTGGACTATTCACATTAATATCTAACCAAGTTTGACGATAACGCTGGCGTCGCTTTGTTCGGCAATAGTTAACTAAAAGTGTAAATCCTTGTTCTTCCATCAATGTAAAAAAATAGCGCTGCCATTTAGCTGCGGTATTGGTATTAATGTCTAATTTTTGCTGAATGGTTTTATATGTTTCACCTTGGAGTAATAAATCAATAAACGGCAACCATCGTTCATGGTGAGATAACTTATTAAGTTGATATTTTTTCAGTGGATTAAAGGTTTGCCGACAGGTTTTACAACGGAAATTAAGCCGATGGCCAATGCGAATAGTATTCAAAGAGTGGCAATAATCGCAAGGCATGACAGACGTCTTAAGTAGCCCAGTAAGCCACGACTTAAAAGCCTTAGCTTGCTGAAAAACTTCTGTTGGTTTTGCTTGAGCAAGGTTAAGAATCGCTTGATAAAGATCTGGTTCATATTGTGCTAACAACTGACGAATAACATTATCCCACCGCCGTGCTGCTCGTGCTGAAAGGTTAAACTTATCTGCAATAAAGCTATGTGGTTGATTGCTTAACGTCATTGGCGCAATATTTATGAATAATGAAGCTGGTTTAAAACGTCGACATAAAGGCGTTGTCGCCACCAAATCCGGCAATGCTAGCAAAAAACGCTCAGCGGCAAGATGTTGCTTAATCGGTAATAGAGAATGATACATGATCGTTGACCCTTTGATGGCATAGACTCCTTAATTATTTTTACACATAATGAATACAGGAAAAGGCATAATTTTTTCATTGTGTAAAACCACAAATATCTTATTTTCTTGTTACAAATCTTGATATGTTTCTTATTAGTTCAATTAATGACATCTAAGCATAGATTAAAATATGCCAAATTTGATAAGTCGATGAGATAATTATCAAACCGACTAAGCATAGCAAACACTATTAAAGATACTTAAATTCAAAGCATTTAAAATTAAAAAACCAGATTTATTCCACCTTTTGCCATTCACTAGCACTACAGATAAGTTTGGCTTTTATGGCTTGGTTTTTATCATTTGAATAATCCGCCCAGCAACTTTTCATCGATGGATCGATTTTTTTTACTAATTGGACTTCATCGCCATTATAGCTACAACTAACGTAGTTTCCATTTTCATCATAGGCTGAATTGATTTGCCAAGTGAGGTCATGTTTTTTGCCATCAATAATGCCAATTTCAGGTTTTAATTGAAATAATTTAACTGGCTCATCGGAATAAACACCAATACCACTGAGTAGTAAACTACGGTTTTTTTTCATTGAAACTTGCCAACCCTCAGGAGTTGCTTCAAGTTCAGGATGATCGGATTTAATATTGATTCGGGTTGGGCAATCAAGTTCATAAGCAGTAGCTACTCCAATAGTTGCCAACCACGCTATTACAATCAAACTAATATTTATTCGGTAACCTTTCATCTCATCCATCCTGTTTATATGGCATATTAATCTATTATTAGCGCTTTTAATTAATTATGCCAATAATCTAAATCAAATTATTTTAAAATGCTGTTTTTATAATAATGGTGTTGCTCGATACTGTAAATCAGGTTTTTTTAGCCAGTCTTGTGAATCAATAATCGCTAGTTCTCTAGCCTCTTTTTGTTTGGTAACTGCTAATACGTGATTCGCTGCATTGGCGGCTAGTTCAAATGCATTTAATTGTGATTTGCCATTAATTAAATGAGCAGTGAACAAACTACAGATTAAATCGCCAACGCCCAATGGACGATAAGGAAAATCATATAATGGACGGGCAAGGTGATAACTTTGCGATGGTGTGGCTAATATCATTTCAAACAATTCTGTGGTTTTACCGGCATGGACTAAATTTTTAACTAAAATTGCCTGGATAGGTTGATTTTGCAGTTTTTTAATTGCCGTTTGTACATCGCTAAAGGTTTTAATTTCGATATTCGATAATATCTGTAATTCTAATAAATTCGGCGTAATATAGTCTGCATGTTTAATCGCTTGCTTAGTGAAAAAATCAATAATATTTTGCGGTAGCGAACTGCCTTTATTAATATCTCCGCCCATAACCGGATCGCACACATAAATGGCGTTAGAGTTATAATATTTTATCTTTTTTACTGCTTCGATAATTTCTTCACCTTGTTCGGCAAGGCCAATGTAACCTGATATGACGGCATCAATTGATTTTAAAACGCCAATTTTTTCGAGACTATTTACGATCCGTGTAATTTGCTGAGCCCCAAGTACAATACCATCATAATCGGGATAGACCGTATTACTCGATAGTTGCACTGTGTGGATTGGCATGACTTCAACGCCTTGTAATTGCATGGCTAATGTGGCAACTTTGTTGCCTGCATAGCCATAAACAACATTAGATTGAATTGATAAAACGGTTTTCATAAGTAGTTACCTTTTTATTCATCATAATAGTGATAATGGCTTAAAAGATAGATGCTGATAATGGATAGCATTGCTAATCCACAATAAAATAGCGCTAATGGTAACCAATAAGTTTGGTAGGTAAAGATAATATAACCCCCGATCAATGGAATAAGGCTACCAAAAATAGCTGCGCAACCTTGATAGCTCATGGATAGTCCAGTATAACGAATTCTAGCAGGAAAAATTCGGCTTAAATAACCCGCTATTACTCCATAGAAACCACTGTAACAGATCACATTTAATGAAATACCAATAATAAAACTGGTTTTTGTTCCTGCTTGAATAATTGGGAATAACAAAAATACGGATGCCATCGCTAATATTGCTGAAATAATTAAAAAGCGTGTTGCTGAGAACTTTTCTGAAAAATAAGAGATAAACGGTTGCGCTATAAAGTGTACTATTGCAATCCAAAATAGTGCATCAACGATGATCTTCTTCTCAACCCCTAGTGCCATTGTGGTATAACCAATCATTAGCGTATTAGAAAAAATACCACTAAATGATAGTACATTGGCGCATATAGCTAATACCAGTATTGGCGTTGCCCGTTTAAACACCTCAATAATTGGCACTGACTCTTTTTGTTTCAAGCTAGCTTGCTTTTTAGCTGATTCGATAAATACGGGTGACTCAGTTAAGGTAATTCTGGCAATAATTCCAACAATTAATAAAACAAAACTGACTAAAAATGGGATGCGCCAATAACCGCTATCTATAAGTTTATCGGTAGGCAAGCTAATGATATAAGAAAAAACCAATAATGCGAGAATATTACCTGCCGGACTACCCCACTGAGCAAACGATGAAAAGAAGTTTTTTAAGCCTTTGGGAGCATGTTCATTAGCCATTAATACTGCGCCACCCCATTCACCACCGACAGCAATACCTTGTAAAATACGTAATCCAACTAACAGTATCGGTGCGATGATTCCTGCTTGTTGATAAGAGGGTAACAAACCAACACACGTTGTAGCAATGCCCATTAATAGCAAGGTAATAATTAGTGATTTTTTCCGCCCTAATCGATCGCCAATATGACCAAAAATTATTGCGCCTAATGGTCGAGATAAAAAACCAACTGCAAATGAGGCAAACGCCCCTAAAACTTGCACAAATTGATTATCAGAAGGAAAGAAAAGCTGACCAAAAATTAAGACTGATGCTAACGCATAGATATAAAAATCATACCATTCAATGGTAGTACCAATAAAAGCTGCAAAAGCGACTTTTTTAGCAGATGAATTGGGCATAGTTAGACCTTGGCAAAGCCAATAATGAATGTAGTTAGTTGAGACAAAGAAACTAACACAAAACCATTAATATCACAATTTGTTATCTGATAAGATAAGAAAAATTATCTAAAAAGGATTGCTTACTTTAGCGTAACCTGTTTAGATAAAAATCAAAGACTATTCATTTGGTATTGCGTATTAGTCTATTAATATGGATCCCCAAATAGACCACCTCATCATCAGATATTGAGCTATGATAAGTTTGATCGATGTACTGTTTTACTTTTTCTGCAATATGCATCGCATAAGGATAAAGCGAGGATATTTGTTGATAAAGATCGTTATTATCTTCTTGTAATTGATTATTGGCATAAAATCGTTCTACAAAAAATTTAATATGGGTAATAAAACGGCTATAGTGAATTGATGAGGTATCTATTGGCACGCCGACGGAATACTTCACCAAATTCACTATTGAATTTATCATTTTGGCATATTGAAACGTATTAAGATTTTGCGTGGTCGTGGTTTGAGCGTTAATGAGATGAAATGCAATATTACTCGCTTCTTCTTCAGGAAAAGTGAGATTATATCTGGCATTGAGTAACTCAATAGCTTGCTTAGCGATATTAAACTCTTGCGGATAATAATTTTTTATTTCCCAATATAATTTATTGGGTATAAACAGACCTTTTTTAACTCGTTCAACCGCAAAGTAAATATGATCTGTCAGTGTTAAATAAATATTATTATTCAGTTTTCTGTTTAAGTTGTTTTCAGCTAATGTGATGATTTCTTTGGTTATCTGAAAAAATTGAAAAGGCACTTCTTTGACTAAATCGGTGATATAAGCAAGCTTGACATTATTCTCTAAAAAGATTTTATCCACTCGCTCATCATCAATCGTATCACCTAGTTTTTTACCAAAACCAATGCCTTTGCCTAATACAATTTTCTCGATACCCTCTTCTTCGACTAAAACGACACTAGAATTGAGTACTTTCACCACCAAAATCATTATTCACACTCCAGCTATTTGTCGTAAATAGCTTTACCATTGGTTTCAATCACTTTTTTATACCAATAAAATGATTCCTTTTTATATCTAGCTAAGGTGCCATTACCTTCATCATCTTGATCGACATAAATAAAACCATATCGTTTCGACATTTGCGAAGTACTGGCGCTGACTAAATCTATTGGTGCCCAACTGGTATAAGCAATTAACTCCACGCCCTCATCAATAGCTTCTTTCATTTGTTTGAAATGTTCTTTAAAGTACTCAATTCGATAATGGTCATGAACGGTGTCGCCCTCTAACTTATCAATCGCGCCAATCCCATTTTCGACGATCATCATTGGAATATTATAGCGGTCATAGAGTTCAATTAGTGAAATTTTTAGCCCTTTAGGATCGATTTGCCAGCCCCATTCAGTGGATTTTAAATAAGGATTTTTAACGCCGATAATCGTATTACCGGGTATGCGATCAGCATCAGGATTTGTCGATTCAGCTTTTGACATATAGTAACTAAAAGATAAGAAATCGACGGTATTTTGTTTAAGTATTTCTTGATCGCCCTCTTCAAACTTAATATCAATTCCTTTTTGTTTTAAATTGGTCAATATCAGTTTTGGATATTCGCCTTTAATTTGCACATCTGTATAAAAGTAATTGTCTAAGGTTTTTTGCAACGTCAATTCCACATCCTCTGGCTTACACGTCAATGGATAAGTGGTTAATTTAGTGAGCATACAGCCTATTTTACAATCTGGGATTTTTTCATGGGCGATTTTGGTAACCAGTGCACTTGCTACAAATTGATGATGTAAAGCTTGATAGATATCTTGTTCAAGCTGCCCGTCTTTACATTTATCCGGAATAATTCCGGCTGTGGTAAAAGGATGTCGATAAATACTGTCTATTTCATTAAAGGTTAACCAATATTTTACATAAGCGCCAAACTGGTCAAAACAAACGGTAGAAAAACGGACAAAATCATCAATTACTGAACGTTTTACCCAACCATTATATTTAATACTTAATGCTACTGGCATTTCATAATGTGATAAGGTGACAATAGGTTCTATTGCCAGTCGTTTCATCTCTTTAAAGACATTTTTATAAAATTCAATTCCTTTAGGATTAGGTGTAAGTTCCTCACCAGTAGGAAACAGTCTAGTCCAAGCAATGGATAAGCGTAATGTCTTGAATCCCATTTCAGCAAAAAGCGCTAAATCTTCTTTATAACGATGATAAAAATCAATCCCTCGTCGTTTCGGATAATTTTTATCAGAAGGATCGTTTATCGCCGCCATTACTCCTTCACTGGTTACTGCCATATGAGCAACATAATCTTTGACATCGAGATTTGGTTTATAGGTTGCTATATCTGCAACAGAAAGTCCTTTGCCGTCAATATTCCATGCGCCTTCGATTTGATTGGCGGCTATCGCTCCGCCCCATAAGAAATTATCTGGAAATGCTAAATTTTTCATTGGTTACTCTCCATAGCTTAATATCTTTGGCTTAATTTCTAAAATAGTATCGTCGTTAGTGACTTGTTTATTTTCATTAAAAGTAGAAATAGTATAGTCTTCTGGATTGGTGACTAAAAATATTACAGTAGGATCTAGTTGTTTATTTTTGATGATGTTGATATCAAATTTAATTAAATCATCACCAATATCGACAATATCGCCAACATTAACCAGTGTCTCAAAGCCATCTCCATTGAGTTGTACCGTATCGATTCCTATATGGAAAAGCAGATCAGCACCATTATTTAATTTAATACTCAATGCATGTTTAGTATGGAATATCATAGCGATAACCCCTTTACAGGGTGATTTTAAAACGCCATCATTGGGAATAATACCGATACCTTGACCAACAATACCAGTAGAGAAAACATTATCGTTAATTTCCGTCATTGGTATCACTTTACCCTTAATCGGGCTTCTAATTTGGATAACTTCATCTTTAGTTATATTTTTAGTGTTGTTATTTATCTTTTCATCATCAATCTCAATACTATCTTTGAATAGTATGGCGGAAAGAATGAATGCGACTAAAAAGGATATTCCAAAAGTGACAAAAGCCCAGACTATGTTCATCGCATTGTCTTTATCAATATACATGGTCATACTGGCTAAACCGGGACCAACAAGAACAAATGCTTTTAGTAAAATAATGCCAGCAAAAGCGCCACCAATTAATCCAGCAGCCATCACGCTATAAAGAATTTTTTTATTTACAATTGTCACACCATATAACGCAGGTTCGGTAATACCAAAAAGGGCGGATAATCCGGCAGATAAAGCAATCGATTTTAATTTACTATTTTTAGTTTTAATACTTACACCAAAACAAGCACCTGACTCAGCAATATTGTGTGCCAAAGAAGCTGGCATATATAACATTTCACATCCAGTTTTACCCATTGCATCAATGGCATAAGGCAGCATTGCTTTATGCATGCCGGCAAAAACCATAAATGGAAGTACCGCGGCTAATAATCCGGTGGTAATCCATGAAAAATGGGTATAAAAAAATATAATAAATTTAGAAAATATCACACCGGCGTTGTAGCCAAGGGGACCAAGTAACAGTAACGAGACCGGTACGGTAATGATTAAACTCATCATTGGCACAAAGAACAGACGAATAACTTTAAATGAATATTTCGTGAAAAATTTTTCAACAACAGAATAAAAAAGGATGGTTAAAATGGCTGGAAATATTTGAAACGCATAATTGATATTCTCTAAAGGCAAAGAGAAGAGGGTGCTGTCCTTTTGTAGTAGAGCCACCATATCAGGAAGGATTAACGCACTTACCGCGGATGCCGCTACTAATGGATTCGCTTTTAATTTATTCGCGGTGGTAAATGCGACCAGTATCGGTAAAAAATATAAGGGCGCACTACCAATTAATTGCAAAATTTTATAGTTCGATCCATTCTCATCAATCAATCCGAGCATGGCAAACAGTATTACAAAAGATTTCAACAGACCGCCGCCAGCAATTGCTGGAATTAATGGTTGAAAAATTGAAACAAGAAAATCGAGTAAAATAGCACTTATTTTTTTCTTGCTATTAGGCTGATGGTTAACGATATTTTCGTTAATGTTGCCAATTAATTTAATTATTTCGTTATAAACTTCAACCACTTCATTACCAATAATTATTTGGCATTGAACGTTTTGCCGTACGCCTATAACACCCTCAATTTTTTCTAAAGCCGCAATATTAATTAGGTTATCATCTTTTAAGGTAAATCTTAGCCTTGTTGCACAATGTTCTAAATGCGCGATGTTACTTTTGCCACCAATATTATCTAGAATGGTTACGGCTATTTTTTGATAATCCATTACTATCTCCTATTGCTTTTGTTAGTGGTAAAAAAAAGCAGAACCTAATAAAATGCTGTTTTACCTACGCAATTTATTAAGGTCCTGCCTGCTCTACCAGTCACATGCCTGTTTAATAGCATACAAACATACAATTGGCGTTGAGTCAATTTTGATTTAGAAGAACTGTGAACTAGATCTCAATCACTACCGCAGAATAACTGTTAAGTTAACTAATTGTTTTAATTTATTAAGATATGAAGTAAATAAACTATAAAAGAATCATTTACGAAGTTAAAAATAAAGGACAGAAGATTAAAGATAGAATCTGTCCATTTTAGGTTTTGATTGGAGTAGAGGATCTTGGTTACTTAGATATTAATATACTGGTTCCGGTAAAGGGTATTCAACACCATTATAATATATATTGCCTTTTTGTTGATTCAGTAATTTCTTCAACACATTCCCCTAAAGATGATTAGTGATTATTCACAGTGGATTATTTGGGTTATTTTATTAAATAAAGAGTTCAATTGATTGCACAAAACTGAAATTGAAAGCACCTTAAAAATTAGTAAAAATATTAAAGTTCGCGCTTAATTAACGCATAGCAATATAATTATCTAAGTTATATAAAATAAGATATAGATCACATTTATTGAATTTTAATTTGAAATCAATATTAGTTATATATACTATCGGATCCATTAAGGCATGTTACTGATTTAATTCAGGCAGGACCAAAACAAAAACTTATCTAGAAGGTGAGTTTTTGTTTTGGTCTTTTTTTTTGGATCTTTTAGAGTGAGTGTATATATGGATTATCAACAGTTAGGAATACAAATTTTGCGGTTAGTTGGGGGAAAAGGTAATGTTAATTCCTTGACTCATTGTGCAACTCGTTTACGGTTTGATCTTTTTGATAAAAATATCGTTGATTGTGATGCAATCATGAAATTGGCTGGTGTTATTAGTATTGTAGATAGTGGAGGGCAGTTCCAAGTAGTGATCGGTAACGAAGTCCAACAAGTGTATCAAGCTATTAGTCAAAATTTATCTAACCAAGAACATGGCAAGGTAAGAAGCAAAAAGAAAGAAGGAATACTTTCATATATTATTGGTATTATATCCACTTCATTTACGCCTGTAATTCCTGCATTAACTGGTGCGGGGATGATTAAAGCGTTATTAGCTATATGTAAATTAATGGGGGTGTTATCGCCAGATAGCCATACCTATTATTTGTTGGATATGTTGGCCGATGCGGCATTTTTCTTTATGCCTATTTTGTTAGCCTATGGTGCTGCAAGTAAATTTTCGTGTAATCCTATTTTAGCTATGACTATTGCAGGTGCAATGTTACACCCCAATTTAGGAAAATTAATGGCGTTGGGTCAAGATGTTTCTTTTATTGGTATCCCAGTTAAATTAGCCGATTATGCAGGTTCTGTATTACCTATCATTATTACCGTATGGGCAATGTCTTATATTGAGCGCTTTGCTGAAAAAGTGACTCCATCAATGATAAAATTTTTTATCAAACCAATGATTATTCTATTGATAGCTGGGCCATTAGCATTAGTGATTATTGGTCCATTTGGCATCTTACTAAATGATTTAGTTGCACAAGGGGCGGGTTATATAAATAGTAAAGCTAGTTGGTTAATTCCAATGTTAATGGGCGGATTACAGCCATTTTTAATTATTACCGGTACAGCTTGGGCAATGACACCAATTGCAACAGGACAATTAAGCCGTAATGGTTCTGAAATGATTAATGGCCCTGGTATGCTAGCCTCAAATATAGCACAAGGTGCAGCTACATTATATGTAGCAATCAAAACTAAAAATAAAAATCTAAAACAACTTGGGTATTCTGCTGGTTTCACCGCATTATTAGGTATTACTGAACCATCATTGTATGGCGTAACCTTAAAGTTAAAACGCCCATTAATTGCTTCAATGATAGGTGGTGGAGTTGCTGGCGTTTATGCAGGGGTATCTGGATTATTACGTTATGCTTTTGTATCACCAGGATTAGCTGGTTTACCTGCTTTTATAGGCGATAACCCGATGAATATTGTTCATGCTCTGGTGACATGTTGTATTGCGATAGTCGTAACATTTGTATTGACATGGTTTATGGGATTTGATGATCCAATTGATGAGGATGATTTGATTAAAACTATTGATACAGAATCAACATTATCTTCAACAAATAACTCTGTCGCTGCTGATTTGAGTAATGTTATCTTAAGCAGTCCTTTAACAGGAAAAGTAATACCACTATCAGAAGTAAAAGATGATGTTTTTTCAAAAAATTTGATAGGTGATGGTATAGCCATTGAGCCTAATCAAGGTAAAGTTGTTGCACCAATTAGTGGTAAGGTTGTCAGTTTACTTGAATCAAAACATGCGATCGGTATAAAAAGTGATCAGGGTATTGAAATTTTGATCCATATAGGACTAGATACCGTTAAGTTAGGTGGCCAATTTTTTACAGCTAAAGTTGAACAAGGTCAGCGGGTTAATATTGGTGATGAGTTAATTGAATTTGATTTAGCTGCTATCAATCAAGCTGGTTATATGACAACTACCCCAATAATTATTTTACATTCAGATCAGTATTTTGTTGAAAATTTTAAGAAAAATATGGTGGCAATAGGTGATGATCTGATATTAGTTAAAAAAGCAAATCAAGGTGATAATCATGCTCTATAAAACATTAAAACCGTTTCCTCAAAATTTTTTATGGGGAGGATCAACATCGGCTTATCAGTTTGAAGGGGCATGGGATGAAGATGGAAAGTCTCCGTCAATTGTCGATATGTATTGTCATCCTGAAGATGTAGCCGATTTTAAAGTAGCAAGTGATCACTATCATCATTATAAAGAAGATGTACGGCTTTTTGCCGAATTAGGCTTAAAAGCCTATCGTTTTTCTATTGCTTGGACGCGTATTATTCCAGATGGTATTGGTGACGTTAATCAACAAGGATTAGATTTTTATCATAACTTAATTGATGAACTTAAACGTTATGATATTGAACCGATAGTAACTCTATATCACTTTGATTTACCCTATAAATTGGACAAACAAGGTGGATGGAGCGAACGATCAACCATTGATGCTTTTGTCCGATATACTGAAGTTCTATTCCAAAATTTTGGTGAAAAAGTTAAATATTGGCTAACAATTAATGAACAAAACACCATGATTCTTCATCCTGGTGCAATTGGTGTTCCTGAAAATGGTAAATTACCAGATAAGAAAACACTCTATCAACAAAATCACCATATGTTTATCGCTCAGGCTAAAGCTATGCAGCTATGCCACACTCTTTGTCCCAATGCTAAAATTGGGCCAGCATTAAATATCACTTCAATGTATGCTGAAACTTGCCGACCTGAAGATGCTATAGCAGCTCATAATTGGGAAACTATTCGATGTTGGAGTTTCCTCGATACCGCTATTTTGGGGCGCTATAATGCGTTATTTTTAAGTTATTTACAGGATAGAGGGCTTTGCCCAACAATTTTGGCAGAGGATCTCGTTGTATTAAAAAATGCTCAACCTGATTTTATTGCCATGAATTATTATTCAACAGCAACAATTGCCGCCAGTAAAGGAAATGCTTCCGATATATCAGCCAGAGCTGGTGATCAACAAATCATGTTGGGTGAACAGGGAGTTTATCGAGCTGCGGAAAATCCTTTTGTCGACAAAACGGCTTATGGATGGGTAATTGACCCTATTGGTTTAAGATTAACCTTAAGAAAAGTTTATGAACGCTACAATTTACCAATTCTAATTACTGAAAATGGCATTGGTGCTCCAGATAAACTTAATGCAGATAATACTGTTAACGATGATTATCGCATCGACTTTATTAGCCAACATATAACCCAAATGCAATTGGCTATCACCGATGGTGTTGAACTTATTGGTTACTGCCCATGGTCTGTTATTGATGTGGTAAGTACTCATCAAGGTTATGGTAAGCGTTATGGTTTTATTTATGTTAATCGAGGCGAATTTGATTTAAAAGATATGAAACGTATCAAGAAAAAGAGTTATTTTTGGTATCAGAAATTAATTAAGGCTAATGGGCAGTTGGATAAATTGACGTAACCGTTATGATAACATTTAAAGTTGATAAAATTTTAAATAACAGCCTAGTATTATCCAAAAATAGTGATAATAACGAGGTGATCCTGATGGGAAAAGGGATCGGTTTTAATGCTAAAGTTGGTGATCTGCTTGATGCTGAGCAGATTGAGAAATGTTTTGTTTTACGACAAATAACAGATATTCAAGGTTATCTTAACTTAATTGAATCATTACCTGATGATTACATCGAGTTAACGAGATTTTTGTTAGACTATGCGAGCAAAACATTACAAACGACTTTTAGAGAAACACTCTTTTTTACCTTATTAGATCACCTCAATTATGCTATTGAAAGATATTATTCAGGAGTGGTTATTCAAAATCGCTTGTTATACGAAGTGAAAAGCTTTTATCCTAAAGAGTTTGAAGTTGCAAAGTACGGCATAACCTATATAAACCAACGTCTTAATATTAGTTTACCTGAGGAGGAAGCAGGTAACATAGCCTTTCATTTAGTTAACGGTCAATCACATCAACAAACTATGCAGCACACGTTATTGTCCGTTAAAATGTTGAAGGATATATTCAATATTATTCAATTTAATTTTGCAATTCGAATAGATAAACAATCGCTACATTATTCACGCTTTTTAACTCATATGCAGTTTTTTATTCAGCGTATTTTTGAGCAGAAGCAGCTACAATCTGATAATGATTTTGTTTTTCAACAGGTGATTAGGCAATATCCAGATGAGTTTAAATGTGCAAATGTCATTAAAAAATATTTAATTAATCAGCTTAATATCACGATTTCAAATGAAGAAATCCTCTATTTAATACTACATATCATTCGTATTGTACATTAAATCAAGCAAACAAAAGTCAGCACTGATGTTTATATCGATAATTAATACCAAAATAGAAGATTATTGCTAATAATCTCTTTTTATTCGAGATAATAAGATGTTTTTGCCATCGAAATCCCAAAATAGTTTTTCAACTATGTGGTTTCCATTTTACGTGATCTGCTCACAAAATTTTGAGTTAGTATGAAAAAATACTGATCATAAAAGGTAGCGCTCAAGCAATTTCTCTTAAGCATTACCAATAAAGGCTTTAAAGCTATTTTATGGATACACGCTATTATCGAACCAAATGTGTCCAGGTTTGTATCCGATTTTGCACTTGATATAGAGTAATCTAAGTTGATGTCGGTTGACAAAGAAAACTCTTTGAAAAAGCTTTAGGCATAAAAAAACCTGCTAGAAGCAGGTCTTAAAATTTGGTGATTGGTGCCCGGACGCGGAATCGAACCACGGACACGGGGATTTTCAATCCCCTGCTCTACCGACTGAGCTATCCGGGCAACAATGGATGTGTATTAAACACGATTCGTGATCATCCGTCAATCCCTCTTGTAAGAAATTTTAAAAAATATGTACTGATTGGTTGAAATTTAACTAGTTATCACTATATTTATAATTTAGTTAGAATAATATCACTCTATATTTAGAGGAATTTTTATATGCGAGTTTTTGGTTTTATTATTTTTTTTATTTATGCTTATTTTGAACTGAGTTTGTTTATAACAGTTGCTGATTCAATTGGTGTTTTTCTTGCTTTGATTGGGATTATTGCCACTTCAATTATTGGGCTTTCATTAATCAAAAAACAAGGTTTAAAAAACCTAAGTATTATGCAACAAAAAATTGTTAATCAACAAAATCCCAAAGATGAAATTATTAAGAGCGTATCCTTATTATTTGCTGGCTTTTTGTTACTTATTCCAGGTTTTTTAACTGATATTCTTGGCGCCATTATGTTAATTCCACATGTTCAAGAATATATTGTTCGGTTTATTGTTGGAAAACTACCCTCAAAATTTTATGCTTTTTCTTCTAACCGCAACACACAAATGAATGATGTTATTGAAGGGGAATTCAAACGAAAGAGTGATGAATAAATAACCAATTGGATTTTTTTTTATTTTATTCTCTTGAAGAATTTAAAATAATCCCCATGTATTGTCCACTATATAATACATATCATAATTTTATGATTTATTGTTAATAATTGTTTAAATAAAAATTAGTGCTAGGAGATAACTAATGAAAATTCGTCCATTGCATGATCGTGTGATCATTAAACGCAAAGAAGTAGAATCAAAATCAGCTGGCGGTATTGTTTTAACGGGTTCAGCTGCTGGTAAATCAACACGTGGTGAAGTTTTAGCTGTTGGTAATGGTCGCATTTTAGAAAATGGTCAAGTTCAGCCATTAGATGTTAAAGTTGGTGATATCGTAATTTTCAATGAAGGATATGGCGTTAAAACAGAAAAAATTGATAACGAAGAAGTGATTATCCTCTCAGAAACCGATATTTTAGCCATTGTTGAAGCATAACTGGCAAATAATTTAATTTATATACAGAATTTAGGAGAAATACGAAAATGGCAGCTAAAGATGTGAAATTTGGAAATGACGCTCGTACTAAAATGCTTAAAGGTGTTAATGTATTAGCTGATGCAGTTAAAGTAACTTTAGGTCCAAAAGGGCGTAATGTGGTATTAGATAAATCATTTGGTGCACCAACTATTACTAAAGATGGTGTATCAGTTGCTCGTGAAATCGAATTAGAAGATAAATTCGAAAACATGGGTGCACAAATGGTTAAAGAAGTCGCTTCAAAAGCAAATGATGCAGCTGGTGACGGTACAACGACAGCAACAGTACTTGCTCAAGCTATCGTTAATGAAGGTTTAAAAGCTATTGCTGCGGGCATGAATCCTATGGATTTAAAACGTGGTATTGATAAAGCGGTGGTTGCTGCAGTTGAAGAGCTTAAAAAATTATCTTCACCATGTGCTGACTCTAAAGCAATTGCACAAGTTGGTACTATTTCAGCAAACTCTGATGAAACTGTTGGTACTTTAATTGCTCAAGCAATGGAAAAAGTTGGTAAAGAAGGTGTTATCACTGTTGAAGATGGTACTGGTTTACAAGACGAATTAGATGTTGTTGAAGGTATGCAGTTTGACCGTGGTTATTTATCACCATATTTCATCAACAAACCAGAAACTGCGACTGTTGAATTAGATAGCCCGTATATTTTATTAGCAGATAAAAAAATCTCTAATATCCGTGAATTATTACCAGTATTAGAAGCCGTTGCTAAAGCAGGTAAATCTTTATTAATCATCGCTGAAGATGTTGAAGGCGAAGCATTAGCAACATTAGTTGTGAATACTATGCGTGGTATTGTTAAAGTTGCAGCGGTTAAAGCTCCTGGTTTTGGTGATCGTCGTAAAGCAATGTTACAAGATATCGCAATCTTAACTGCTGGTACTGTAATTTCGGAAGAAATTGGTTTAGAGCTTGAGAAAGCAACACTTGAAGATTTAGGTCAAGCTAAACGTGTGGTTATCAATAAAGATAACACAACTATCATCGACGGTGTTGGTGAAGAATCATTAATTAATGCGCGTGTTGAACAAATTCGTAAACAAATCGAAGAATCAACTTCTGATTACGATAAAGAAAAACTTCAAGAGCGTGTGGCTAAATTAGCTGGCGGTGTTGCAGTAATTAAAGTTGGTGCAGCAACTGAAGTTGAAATGAAAGAGAAAAAAGCACGTGTTGAAGATGCATTACATGCGACTCGTGCAGCAGTTGAAGAAGGTGTTGTTGCTGGTGGTGGTGTTGCGTTAGTTCGTGCTGCTTCTGCAATTTTAGACCTTAAAGGTGCAAACGAAGATCAAAACGTTGGTATTAAAGTTGCTCTTCGTGCAATGGAAGCGCCATTACGTCAAATCGTTACTAACTGCGGTGAAGAAGCTTCTGTTGTGGTTAATGCGGTTAAAGGCGGTAAAGGTAACTATGGTTACAATGCCTCAACTGAAGAATATGGTGATATGATTGCCATGGGTATTTTAGATCCAACTAAAGTAACACGTAGTGCATTACAATATGCTGCATCAGTAGCAGGTCTTATGATCACAACTGAATGTATGGTTACTGATTTACCTAAAGATGATAAAGCTGACTTAGGTGCTGCTGGTGGTATGGGCGGCATGGGAGGAATGGGCGGAATGATGTAATTCCCCTATTTAGCCAGTCAAAATAAAAAACCACTTCAATATGTGAGTGGTTTTTTTATATCTAAATTTGTTTAATAAAGAATAAAATTATATAGCGAGATGTTGGTACAATGTGATTGAACCGATGACAATAAGAACGATGCCACCGATAAATGATGCTTGTTTACCAATTAAACAACCAATTTTTTTACCTAGCAATAAGCCCAACGTAACCATGATACAGGTTGCAAGCCCAATCATGGTGGCGGCAATATAAATATTAACGCTGGCAAGTGCTAATCCGACACCAACAGCAAATGCATCAATACTTGTTGAAATCGCAGTAAGAACTAATATTAGAAATGATTTTTTTGATGAAGGAAATGGTTTTGCATCACAGTTGTCATCGTTATCTTGTTTAAAACTATGATAGATCATGTTTAGACCTAACAATAGCATAACGGTAAAAACAATCCAATGATCCCATCTTTCAATATATTGTAAGGCAATATAACCAATTAACCAGCCTAATATCGGCGTGATGGCTTCAACAAAACCAAATAAGATCCCCACTTTTAATGCGCCTAAAAACGGCGTTGATTTTAGTGATACGCCACGACAAATCGCTACCGCAAAGGCATCTGTAGACATGGCTAATGCTAGCAGTAAAATAGCCAAAAAACTCATGATATATACTCTTGCTTCCAATGATGTTAATTTTAATTTTTTATTTATAATTTATTTTTTTGATACTAAAAATAGATAGTTAGCTATCTTGTTGTCGCCTTTATTTTTATAAAGTTCGGCCGTTTTTGCTACATTACTTCGACGACTTGCATCATATGCAAAAAGTTGTTTAAACATTAGATCTGCAGTTTTTTTATCGCCGTTTTGGATAGCACAATAACCATATTGCTCGTAGGTATCTGCTTTCCAGCGGTGTCGATCTAGTTCTAAACTTTTGGCAAATTGTTGTTTCGCGTCTTGGTAACGATCTCTACCACATAAAAAGGAACCATAGTGCACACGATATAAACCATTACCTGGTTGCATTAATGTGATTCGTTTATAAATCATCTCAGCTTCATTATATTCACCAACATGTTGATCAAACATTGCCATTGCTAGCATGATTTGAGGATTATTGGGTGAATACTGAGCGGCCAATTTTAGATTATAATGTGCCGCTTTAACGTTATCTTCAGATTCATTGGCTTTGGCTAAATAACCTAAACCTAATCGCATTCTTGCTAATGCAGCGGTTTCTGGATCAAAATCCTCATGACCATTCATTTGGCAACCTGTTAGCATTAGCATGGCCAAACTGCTTAATGCTATTAATACGTTTTTCATGTACAACTCCTTGGTTATTTTAGGCGGTTTGTTGAACAAGATTTTGCTTTTTATAAAGCGTTCGTTTGGTACGATCTACAACTTCGCCTGCAAGTTGACCACAAGCTGCATCAATATCATCGCCACGTGTTTTCCGAACGATAACTGTAAATCCGTAACCCATTAATGTTTTCATAAACCGATCAATTCGGGTGTTTGAACAACGCGCATAAGGCGCACCTGGGAAAGGATTCCATGGAATTAAATTGATTTTACTTGGTACATTTTTCAGGAATTTAGCTAGTTCATGGGCATGTTCGACACTATCATTGATCTGGTTGAGTAATACATATTC
Source organism: Gilliamella sp. W8128 (assembly GCF_016100545.1). Classification (NCBI taxonomy): domain Bacteria; kingdom Pseudomonadati; phylum Pseudomonadota; class Gammaproteobacteria; order Orbales; family Orbaceae; genus Gilliamella; species Gilliamella sp. W8128. Next base: position 111,490 of record NZ_JACFSE010000007.1, on the reverse strand, counting down.
GATGGTCACTTTACCATGATTAGCATTCGAGGTTGAAAGATAACGTAAAATTGAATCACGTAACATTGCCATATTATATTTTTGGTTAATTGGCATAATCTCACTACGAATTTCATCATTTGGTGCATGTAATGAAATAGCTAATGCTACATCAATCATGCCAGCTAATTTATCTAAAGCGGGTACGACACCAGAAGTAGAAAGAGTCACGCGTCTTTTGGATAAACCATAACCAAAATCATCTAGCATAATTTCCATTGCTGGTGCAACATTGGATAAATTAAGTAAAGGTTCACCCATTCCCATCATAACAACGTTAGTGATAGGTCGATCGGCTAATTTACCTGTTACGCCAATGGCATTTGATGCGCGCCAAACTTGGCCAATAATTTCAGATACGGTTAAATTACGGTTAAAACCTTGTTGCGCTGTTGAACAGAATTTACACTCCAAAGCACAGCCCACTTGTGATGAAACACACAAGGTCGCACGATCTCGTTCAGGAATATAAACCGATTCAATCATTTGATTATTGCCTACATCTAAAGCCCATTTTATAGTGCCATCGGATGAACGTTGCTCGATGGCAATTTTAGGCGCTTTAATTTCAGCTAATTTTTTTAATTGCTCACGTAATTTTTTGTTAATGTCGGTCATAAGATCGAAATCATCTATCCCAAAATGATAGATCCATTTCATCACTTGATCCGCTCTAAATGGTTTTTCTCCTAACGAAATAAAAAATTCTCTTAACTGTTGTCGGGTAAAGTTAAGTAAGTTTATTTTTTCGTTAGTTGGATTGGTGGTGTTTTGATTAGTTGTATTTGTCACGTCCAAACAATTATCAGACGATTTGTGTGTAGCTGATGTTAACATATGGCCTCGTTTTTACACATTATGGCTATTTCAATTTTTAGGGAAAGGATTATACTGGTTTTCACCCTGTCTGGCTAATATAATATTAATTAGAATCTAAATGATGAAAAAAATAATAACATTGAAAACAGTTACTCATTTTAGCTCAACTTTAACTTTACTCTTATGTTCAACGTTTGCTATGGCACAATCTATTCCATTAAATAAACTTACTGGGCAATTTGATGAAAAAAAAGATAGTAATTATATTGCTCTCGATTCAACAATATTACCAGTAAACAAAAAAGGTATGTATTTACAGAAGGAACCAACTGAGCAGTTGATTAAGGCTTATAATGATTTTAAAAAATCTTATCCTAATATTCCTTTTATTGTAGTGAGTGCTACACGTAATTACACCTATCAAAATGGTATTTGGCAACGTAAGTGGGATGCATTATTACCTAAGTTGAATAATCCACAAAAAATTGCCGAACAAATTTTAAAATTATCTTCAATGCCTGGTACATCAAGACATCATTGGGGAACAGATATTGATATTACTAGTGTATCGTCTGAATATTTTAAAAATGATAAACAGGGAATTATTTTGTATAAATGGCTTCGTGAAAACTTACCGAAATATGGTTTTTGCCAACCATTCAATGAGGGGCGAAAAGGGGGCTATTTGCCAGAAGAGTGGCATTGGTCATATAAACCAATCGCCAAACAATATATTGCTGAATATAAAGCAATACTTGACAGCAATCCACAGATGATTATGCAAAATCTGAATTTTACTGGTTACGATAAAATTACCTTAGAAAGTCTGGTAAAAGAATATGTATTAACCGTTAATCCGGATTGTTATTAATTTTTTCGCCAATAAGGTAGTTTGATTGTTACCACTAAACCACCACCATCACGATTATTAGCTTGAATAGTACCGTTATGCATAATAACGGTCTTTCTGGCGATGGCTAGACCTAGTCCATAGCCTTTACCTAACTGTGCTGACTGAATACGGACAAAGGGTTCAAAAATACTCGATAATTTGCTGGCATCGACACCCGGACCACGATCTTTAACTTCAATTTGTAAATATTTTCCTGCTTCTTTTAATGATACATCAACCGTTTGGCCTGCATTAGAAAAGCGGATAGCATTACGAATAATATTTTCAATCGCGCGTCGTATCTGTTCAGAATTACCTTTAACAATAGAGTGATTAATTGATGATAAGTTAAACTCTACTTCAATAGATTGGTGATTGGCTTCGTAGTTGGCATCATTAACCACTACACCAATTAACTCTTTTAAGTCAAAGTATTCATCGGTTCGATTATTCATTTCAGCCCGTGAATAATTGAGAATCTCACCAATTAATTGATCTAATCGTTCCGACTCTAACTCAATTCTAGCTAAAGCTGTATCGATATTTTGTTTATTTTGTTGGGCAAGACCGATTGCCAATTGTAAGCGGGCCAGAGGGGTTCTGAGTTCATGAGAAACATCATGAAGTAGCGCTTGTCGATCAGATATTAAGATGTTGAGTTGCTCAACCATCATGTCAAAATCTTTACCTAATTCACTCAGTTCATCACGACGAGGTTTTAACTTTTTAAATAACCTAACCGACAGATCGCCTTGCGAGACGCGGAAAAATCCTTGTCTTAGTAATTTCATTGGTCTAGTTAAGTTCCATGCTAAAAATAGACTGAATACTAAACCAACACAGATCCCCATTAACAAAATAGGGGTCGGCATATTAAATAAAGTTTTATTTTTGCTATTGCTGTGATCTGTTTTATCGTCTTTAAATGATACCGAATAGAGGGTGCCATCAGGTGCTACTGCCATCCTTTGATATACATAAGCGCTAGGTTCTAATTCATCTGTGATGATATTAACTTGATCATATTGCGGAGACACCAATTTTATTGACAATAAAACTCGCTCACGTTCGGGTAGATGGGCAATAAAATTGAGTGTTTCATCTTCACCGGCAACATGCAATAATTGAGCAATCATATCCACTTTAGTTGGCATATGATTTAAGAATCGTTGATTTCTATTTTCTATATAATAAGAGAAAGCAATCCAAGTTAATTGGAAGGTAAGATAAAAAATTATCCAAAATATAACCAATATTTTCCAAAATAATCGACGATTCATAGCAAACCTATGGTTTGATTAACGGATACGATAGCCAACCGCTCTTATTGTTTCAATGGTCACATCATTTTGTGCTACTTGATGTAGTTTTTGGCGAATATTGCTGATATGAACATCGACGCTGCGATCATATAATTCTCGAGCACGACCTAGACCTATTTCAGACAATTCTTCTTTAGTTACTACCCGCTCACTATGTTTAACCAGTAAAACTAACAAGTTAAATTCAGTAGAGGTGAGATCTATTGGTTGACCATTCCAAGTACAAAGTCGTTGTGGAAGATCTAAAGTTAAGCCATTAAAATGATATTTTTTCTCATCGACTAATTCGACTGAACGTTCGTCAAATCGACGTAATACCGCTCTTAATCTCGCTAATAACTCACGAGGATAACATGGTTTTGGAATGTAATCATCAGCACCTAATTCTAACCCTAATACGCGATCAATATTATCGCCTTTGGCAGTTAGCATAATAACTGGCATATTACATTGTTGACGAATGCTTTTTAGGACATCAATGCCATTAATATCAGGTAACATAACATCTAAAATTGCTGCACGATATTTACCTGACAGCGCTTCATCAATACCATCCTTACCTAAATAAACACTTTTAATATTAAAACCTTCATTGGTTAAATATTCGCTAAGCATTTGTGATAATTCTACATCATCATCAATTAATAAAATATTTATCATATCTCGCCATTATTATTTAATTTTTGATAGTTACATTATTGCAATAATAAAAAAAAAGTCAGGTGGTTTTACTAAAATATTACATATTTTGAACTATTCCTGATTAATTTATTTACTATGCAGTTAAGTATAGATGTTTCAGATTTAGTATATTTTTGTCGTATATATTTTAAACAAAAAATGGTTGAATAAAAATCTGTTTATAGTGGTTTAACGTATTAATAAAATCAGTATAAAACTGATAAATTATGTTCACTTACTCTTTAATATGTGAGCTTAACATTTAGTTTTCAAGTTAAATAGAATAAAATAATCACTTAATTTTGTGGCTAAATGTTTCACTTTCTAACACTAATGTTAGTAATATGGAGATAAAAAATGGAACAACAAGTAATGTGGCAACAATTAATCAAATTGGTGAAACATGAAGTCTTGCCCGCACTTGGTTGCACTGAACCTATCTCACTTGCTTTAGCTGCTGCTACGGCAACTCAATATATTGATAAAAAAGAAATTAGCCACATTGATGCTTATGTCTCGCCCAATCTTATGAAAAACGGCATGGGGGTTACTGTTCCGGGTACTGGTATGGTGGGATTAGCTATTGCAGCGGCCATTGGTGCCATTGGTGGTGATGCTGAGGCTGGTCTTGAAGTCCTTAAAAATATTACTCAACAACAGATCGAACAAGCCAAAACGATGCTCAATGAGCATAAAGTTAATGTGCAAATTGCCAATAATAATACTGCTATTTATTCTGAAGCTAATATTTATACTAGTCACGATCATGTCCGCGTCTGTATTGAAAACTCACACACTAATGTGATTTTGATTGAAAAAAATGGTGAAATAATTTTTAAAGCCAATAATCAAAAGCAAGATGATTCGAAAGATGCGGCTATCATCCAATTGATGTCAGTAAAAAAGATATATGATTTTGCCTCGCAGGCTGATTTTGCTGATATCGAATTTATTTTACACTCAGCAGAATTAAATGATGCCTTATCTCAGGAAGGATTAAGACGAGATTATGGCCTAAGTATTGCGGCGACATTACATGAACAAACTAAAAATGGTTTATTAGCCGATGATCTATTGTCTAAAGTGATTATTCGTACTACTGCTGCATCAGATGCGCGTATGGGCGGTGCAACGTTACCTGCTATGAGTAATTCAGGTTCAGGCAATCAAGGTATTACTGCAACTATGCCGGTCGTTGTTGTTGCCAATTATTTAGATGCAACGCCGGAGCAATTAGCTAGAGCACTTATTTTATCACATACCATTGCCATTTATATTCATAGTAAATTTCCGCCATTATCTGCACTTTGTGCTGCCTCAACAGCAGCCATGGGATCGGCTGCCGGTATGGCGTGGTTACTTGGTAAAGGCCAATATGAGCCAGTTAATATGGCCATCTGTAACATGATTGGTGATTTGTCCGGAATAATTTGTGATGGTGCATCAAATAGTTGTGCAATGAAAGTTTCAACTTCGGTTTCATCCGGATTTAAAGCTGTATTAATGGCACTAAACCGAATTCGTGTTACAGGTAATGAAGGTATTGTTTGTGATAGTGTTGAAACTTCAATTAATAATTTAGGGGCGATTGTTAGTAATAGTATGAAAGCAACTGACACTCAGATAATTGATATTATGTCGCATAAAGCCTAATTTTTTTGGGAAACGCTAAAAGAATAGCCTTTTAACGCTTTTAATATAACCAATTGGTATTATTTTTAAAAAATATGCTGGACAATATTATTTTTTATGCGTAATATTTCGTCCTGCTTCTATGGTGGCTATAGCTCAGTTGGTAGAGCCCTGGATTGTGATTCCAGTTGTCGTGGGTTCGAGTCCCATTAGCCACCCCATTTTATATTTAGAATGTGAAGCAATTTCTGACGGCGAGTAGCGCAGCTTGGTAGCGCAACTGGTTTGGGACCAGTGGGTCGGAGGTTCGAATCCTCTCTCGCCGACCAATTTAATAGAAAAGCCTACTCATTTGAGTGGGCTTTTTTATTATTACAACAATGCATTTGATTCGAACCGATAAGAGGTTTGAGCCAAGTAGCACGAGACAGCGTTGCTTTAGCAACGACTAGACATTTTTATCCTTCTAAATTATCTAAGCTGTAACTATGCATGTTTACCATGCCCTTTATAATTAACTCTATAAAGGCTTTATACTCCGCTCCTTCTTATGACTTGATAAAATTGCGTTTTTACATTGAGTTTTCTTCAAGTCTTACTTTATTGCAAATCAAATAAACACATACATATTTTAAATATAAAATATTGATTTAATTATAAATAATAATAAAAACTGTGATCTGTACAACAAATTTGGTACTTAAAATTGACAACATGTATTTTTTTGTTTATTTTTTAACAATATTTACGTTATCTTAACGTATATCTATTTTATAAAAAAGTCCATCAATGGAGTGTGTTTTTTGGAATATCGTGAAATAGCTTCAAAAACTTATGTTGAAGAACTGATTAAAGCTAATCCGACTATTGTCAGTAAGAAATTGACAGAACGAGCACTAGCAGAACATTTTGGTGTAAGTCGTACAACAATAAGAAACGCTTTAAGTGACTTAGCTATGGAAGGTTATGTATTCCAAAACGATACTGATATGGAACCGCATAAAATTTTTGAGATTAATATGTTAAAAATGTCTTCTTTCAGTGAAGAAGTTAAAAAAGAAGACGATATTGACCTTAATATTAAAGTTCTCACCAATCAAATTATTAATATGCCAGCTGAATTGAGATCTTTTTTTGGTTCGAATGAAAAATTGATTAGAATTGTTCGGCAAAGGATATTAAACAAAACTCCGCTTTCCTACGAAGTAACATATTTACCTTCTAATAGATTTAAAGGTTTAGAACAAGTCGATTTAAATAATGTTTCTCTTTATCAATTTTTGAAAGAGAATTATCCATTCAAGCCAAGTCACGGTCGTGAAGAAATTACTTATGAGTCAGCAACCGAAGATAAAGCCAAATATTTAGAGGTTATTGAAGGAACACCCATTTATAAAGTATCGAGTAATAGCTTTGATATTAACTTTCAACCATTTGAACATACCGAGCAATATCTATCAGGAAAACGATTTAAATATCATCTATCGGCGAAAAATATCTTCAATTATGGAGAAAAACAATTATGAAATTGTTTGAAAAAATTGCCGATCATTTAATGGGGCAGATCAACTCGGGTCAATATGGTGTGGGTGCGGAGCTCTCCCCAGAAGTTCAATTACAAAAAGATTTTGATGTCAGTCGTACTACTGTTCGTAAAGCCATTGACCTATTAGTAGAAAAAAATTTGGTTGTACGAAAAAAAGGGGTTGGTTTATTTGTTGCCCCAATGCTGTCTACCCAAAATATTCTTGAGATGACTGGTATTATTAAACCGGGCACTTATCAACATCATAAAAAAATTCTTAAAGAGAATTATTTAAGAAAAGCTGGCCCTTACTATAGCCAATTATTAAAGATAAAACCGTCAGCACTAATTTATTATATTAGTTTTTTAGAAGTTGCTAAAACTAGTGTAGTAAAAGAGATTTTTCTTTTACCCCTTCACTATTTTCCTGATTTTCAAGTTTCAATAATAAAAGTGCTATCAGCGCTTGAAATTACTAATTCGGGTAAGAAAAAAGTCGATAAATTAGAACAAGATTTACAGTTAATTGTTGCCAATGCTGAATTGGCTAAGCAATTACGCTGCCAAATTGATGAACCATTATTTAAAGTGTCTAATCACTATTTTGATATAAATAGCGAACCGATTGCTATTGAATACAAATTCGCTAGTAATACCAAATATGTGGTGGATTTCACCTAGGAGGAAGAAAACCAATGATTAAATTGTTACGTGTCGATCACCGCTTATTGCATGGTCAGGTTGTTGTTTCATGGTTCGATAATGTTGGAGCTAATACTATTTTAGTTGCCAACGATGCTGTTGCTAATGATGAATTTCGTAAATCAGCGATTCGATTAGCTAAACCTGAAAATGCCAAACTAGTCATGAAGTCAATTGATGACAGTATTGGTGCTATTAATTCTGGTGTAACAGATAAATATCAGATGTTAATTGTGGTGGAATCGGTAGAAGATGCAGAAAAACTCATCCGCGGAACTCAGGGACAAATAACTAGTCTTAATTTAGGAGGAACTAAACCTCGTGAAGGAACCAAAAATTATTCTAAAACAATTAATTTGACCGAGTTAGAAGCGGACTTATTAGCTGGATTACAACAAGATGGTGTTGAAGTGTATATACAACAGATCCCAAGTGAATCTAAGCAAAAATTTGAAAAATAGACAAAAAGGAATACAAAATGAGTATTGTTATTACAGCAATTATTTTGGCCTTGATTGCTATGTTAGCCAATGGTGAATACTTTTTAGGTTCATCTATGTTATCAAGACCTTTAGTTACTTGTACCTTAGCTGGGCTAGTAATGGGAGATGTTACACAAGGAATTATCATCGGTGCGACATTAGAGTTGGCGTTTGTTGGTTCTTTTTCTATTGGTGCATCTATCCCTCCAGAAATTATTTCAGGTAGTGTATTAGGAACCGCGTTTGCGATTGGTGCCGGTAAAAGTACGGCAGTTGCCTTAACCTTAGGGATTCCAATTGCTTCTTTGGTTTTAGTGGTTAAAAACTTATGTTTCTTGTTCATTTTACCTTACTTTGTGCATAAAGCAGATAAGTATGCTCGTGAAGGTAATGGTAAAGGCGTTGATCGCATGAATATTTTCGGCGGTTTCTTTTCTATCAACCTACCAATTGGCTTAGTCGTTGGTTTTTCTTACTTATTTGGAAGTGAAGCAATAAAAGGCTTACTTGATGTGATCCCTGAGTTTGTCATTAACGGTTTAGGAATTGCAACAGGCTTATTACCTGCATTTGGTTTTGCTATGTTAATGAAGATTATGATCAAAAAAACCAATGCAACATTCTTTATTCTTGGTTTTGCTGTAGCAGTATATATGAAAGTACCTGTCACTGGTGTTGCCGTTTTTGGCGCTTGTATGGCGTTAATTCTTACCGGTTACTCTTCATTTACCGGCAAAAAACTTACCACCTCAGACAATCAAGAAGTTAATAATCAATCAGGCAATGCTTTAGTAGGACAGGAGATCAATTATGAAGATGAAGAATTCTAATTTAATTACTAAAAAGGATTTAATGCGAACATTTTGGCGCTCTTTCACTGCTGAGTGGTCATGGAACTATGAACGACAAATGAATCTAGGTTATTCTTTTGCGATTCGTCCTGCTTTAGAAAAAATTTATAGCCAAAAACCAGAACAATTAACTACTGCTTATCAACGACATTTAGAGTTTTATAATGTTACGCCATGGTTAATTACTTTCCCATTAGGTATTTCTATTGCTATGGAAGAGCAAAATGCCGTAAATGAAAATTTTGATGAAAGTTCAATAAATGACGTCAAAATTGCATTAATGGGACCACTAAGTGGTTTGGGAGATTCATTCTTCTGGGGAACATTACGGGTTATTGCAACAGGTATTGGTACTTCACTGGCGATGCAAGGTAATATCTTAGGGCCACTACTATTTTTATTAATTTTCAATATTCCAGCCATTATTGCTCGTTATTTTGGTCTATTTATTGGTTATAACATTGGTGCATCTTTTATTGAAAAAGTACAAAAAACTGGCTTGATGGATAAATTGTCTTATGGCGCATCTATCTTGGGGCTCTCGGTGGTAGGGGCCATGGTGGCGACGATGGTAACATTAAATATGCCACTAACCATTGGCTCAGGCTCTGATGCTACGTCATTACAGGATATTTTCGATGGTATTGTTCCGCAAATATTGCCGTTATTATTTACTTTATTTATCTTTTTATTAGACAGAAAAGGACTAAAAGCACATTGGATCTTATTAATGATTGCAGGTATTGGTGTCTTTGGTGCTTGGAGTGGATTACTAGGTTAATAAAAAGGAAGATGTAATGAAAAGTATTGCTGATTATGTAGCATTAGAACCTGAATACTATCAAAGTATTTTAGACAATTATCAAACATTGTTTGTTGATACTATTGATTCAAGTAAAGTTAAACAATTTAACTCAATTGTTATCTTTGCTACAGGTTCAAGTTCTAACGCAGCTTATGGAGCGAGACCTTTAATGAGTAAAATCTTAAAGGTTCCCGTTTATATTGAAGATCCTTCAATCGCTGCTAATTATTTACATTACAGCGATCCTAATACCCTCTATTTTGCTATTTCACAAGGGGGTGAAAGCTATTCAACGATTCATTTAGTTGAAGAGTTTATCAAGAATAATCAAATTATCTATACGCTTACCAGCAATCCTGATAGTCCATTATATAAAATTAGTAATAATGTGTTATCTATGGGCATTCCTATTGAGGAAATGCCTTATGTCAGTGCTGGTTATAGCGTTACGATTCTTGATTTGATAATTATTGCTTTAGTCATTGCACAAAAAAATGGCAGCATGGATGATCAACAATTTGCTAGTTATTTCGATCAACTTAGAAAAGTTGCAGGTTTGCTACCTAAAGTTATTGAACAATCGCAAGCTTGGGTAAATCAATATCAACACAAATTTTATCATTCTCAACGAGTCATATTTATTGGCTACGGTGCAACCTATGGTATTGCTCGAGAAGGTGAAACAAAGTTTACCGAAACTATACGTAATAGTGCTTTTGGTAAAGAGCTCGAGGAGTATATGCATGGCCCATATTTAGGTTTACATGAGAATGATAATATCGTTTTTCTTGAACCACATGGCGTGTTATCTAGCCGTGCTGAATTGTTAAAAGTATTTTTAACTAAACATGTTAAAAATATTTCTACGATTTACGCCAATAACAGTAGCAACGTTAAACAAGACGATTTGTGTCTTAATATTGATATAGATGAACTGTACGCATCACTATTTATGACAATACCAATTCATCTATTAAGTTACCAAGTTTCACGATTAAAAGGTCATAACCTTGAAAAATCAACCTATCCAGAATTTGATGAAATAACTAGCTCGAAAATTAAGAGGATTTAAAAATGAGAAAATATGACGAAAAGAAAGAATTAGACAGCATGAATGGTGCATTAGCATTAAGACCACAAATCAATGAATTTATTGATAAAATCCATGCGCGTGGTTATAGCAACGTTTGTTGGTTAGGTATTGGTGGTACTTATGCATCATCAATGCAAGCAGTTGTACATATGAAAGAAAAAACAGCGATTGAGACCTTTGTGCAACACGCTGCTGAATATTTAGTAACTGGTAACAAACGTATTACTAAAGATACGCTTATCATTATTTCATCAGTAACTGGCACAACACAAGAAGTGGTTGCTGCTATTGAAAAAATCCAAAAAGAAGTTGGTTCAACTGTATTTGCTTTCATGGATAAAGCCGATACTCCATTAGGAAATATGGCCGATCATGTAGTTGTTTATCCAATGAATGAACAATTAAAATTCTTTATGACTGCTGATCGTTTAATGTTTTTAGCTGGAGAATTCCCTGATTATGAAGAGTTCTACCAACAAATGGATCAACATTTTGCTAAAAATATTGTTGCCGTTGCGAAAAAAGCCGATAAATTTGGTCAAGAAGTTGCTGAAAAACATCATAATGATCCAATGCACTATTTTGTTGGCGCGGGTAATCAATGGGGGGCAACTTATTCTCATGCTATGTGTTATTGGGAAGAACAACATTGGTTACGTTCAAAATCAATTGAGTCAGCAGAATTTTTCCATGGTACATTAGAAGTTATTGATCGTGATACTGCAGTAACCGTTTATGTCGGTGAAGATACTCAACGCCCATTAAGTGAAAGAGTCGCTAAGTTCTTACCGCAAATTTGTGGTAATTATACTATTATTGATACCAAAGATTATGAATTACCAGGTATATCAGAAAAATATCGTGGAAATCTTTCACCATTTGTTTTCCGTGCTATCAATAATCGTATCGATGCTTATGTTGAACATTTAAATCGTCATCCAATGTCAATCCGTCGTTATTATCGTTGTTTAGATTACTAAAATAGGAACTTAAATCGATGATTTCTGTATTAGTCAGTACACATGGTTCAACAGCGAAAAGCTTAATTGAAACGACTGAAATGATTTGTGGTAAACAATCTCAGTGTGAAGCGGTTTCGTTTGCAATGGGGCAATCAACAGATGATTTTCAACAACAACTGCAACAAAAGCTAGAAGAGTTACAGCATTTTGGCTCCGAAATTGTCTGTTTTGTTGATTTAAAAGGTGGCACACCATTTAATACTTTAGTTAGGTTGATGGCTGATTTTCCTACTATAGAAATAGTCACTGGTGTAAATGTCCCTATGTTGTTAGAAACCTTTATGCAACGCACTGACGCAAATCTAGTAACATTGTTACCAGATATTATACAAGCCGGAACTCAAGGGATTGAGCGGTATAATATGGCAGCAATGGCAGTAGATGAACCAAGTGATGAAGATTTCTAAAATTGCCAACGCACAAAACTAAAATAAGCCCGATAATTCGGGCTTTGTTTTATCAAAAACCAATTATTTAAATTGCAATAATAATCTATATGTTAGACGAAGAGTTAGCCAAAACGAATGAATAATAATCATTTGATACATTAAGATATAAATGATAGAACTAGATAATTATTCTAGTTTTATTTTTTATAGAGCATGATAAAAGGAGATCAATAATGTTCTGGTTAAAAAAATTTTTTTTTATCATTATTGTCTTTTTATCATTAGTAAACTGTATTAGTTGTGTATCGAATAATTCTTATTCCTCAGTTGACAGTTATGGTTGGATGGAAACAGAAAAGGATCTAACTAATAATTGGTTATTATCTGAATCAAATCGTTCAATGAAAATTCTTGAAAAACTCGATTTGTTCTCATCGATTGAAAAACGATTCAGTGAATTAACAGATTATGGAACTGAACCAATAATTCATAATATTAGACTAAAGGGTGATAATACTTTTTACTTGAAACGAACAAATAAGCATCCTTATAACCGTTTGTTTGTTAAAGATCGATTCGGCAAAGAAAGATTATTAGTCGACCCACCAGTTGGTTATATATATAATTTGTACCCTTCAAATGATGGTAAGTATGTTGCTTATGCTATTTCTGAAAATGATTCTGAAATTTCATCAATCAAAGTGATTAATGTAAAAACTAGAGCACATCTAGCCGATAGCTTATCCGGCATAACTTTCTCAAATTTAGTATGGGCGAATGATAATTTATCTTTTTTCTATCATCGTAATAATTTTGCTGATTCCGGTAATCGAAAGTCAGGAACGGAGGAACTTTATCTTCATCGTTTAGGCTCCAATAGTGACAAGGATTTGGCTATTTTTGGTAAAGCTAATATTGAGAATTATCAAGCTAATATTGACCAATATACCTACTTATCGCTATCAGCCAATTGGGCAGTTGTCTCAGTAGAATCTTCGATATCCGGTGATGCCATAGATTTATATTTATCCGACTCTAACTCTCTTTATCTGGAAAACAAACATTGGAAAAAGATCATCGATAGAAAACAAAATGTAGAGGATTTTTTTGTACGAGATAATTGGCTTTATTTGGCTAAATATAATAACTTTTCAGGTTATACCATTTCTCGACTAAACCTTAATCATATCCATTCTCCAGAAGAAAAAATAATTGAATGGAAAAAAGGCGAATTGACTCGGTTTACAGTCAGTAAAGATGCTATTTATCTTGCTTATTATGATTATGGAAAGTATAAATTTGTTACTATTCCTTTTGCTGATCTGCATAACATCAAATCGATTCCTGTTAGTGATGGTAATGAGGTAACGGCTATTTTTTCTAGTTTAGACAATAAAGAGATTTTATTTACCCAACAAAATTGGAATATACCACCAAAAATATGGCAATATGACCCTGATAGTCAGTTAATAGAAGATTCTAAAATAATAAAGACTGACGCATCACTATTTGCAGATTATGAATCAGAGCAAAAATGGGTTAAATCCAATGATGGCGAACTTATTCCTCTTACACTTATTCATCGAAAAGGAATTAAACTTGATGGCAATAATCCAACTTGGTTAACGGCTTATGGCGCTTATGGCGAAAATAGTTATCCTAATTATTATGATACCACTCGTTTAATTTGGCTTGAGAAAGGTGGTATTATTGCCATTGCCCATATTCGTGGTGGTGGAGAACTAGGACCTAAATGGCATCATGATGGAAAAGGAAAAAATAAGATAAATTCAGTCAATGATTTTATTAAATGCGCAAAATATCTTATTGATCATCGTTACACCAATTCATCCAAGCTAGTCATAAGTGGCGCCAGTGCAGGTGGTATTGTAATTGGCTCTGCATTAGCCAGACATCCAGAACTTTTTGCCGCCGCATCAATTACCTCAGGTATGTTGAATATGAGCCGCTTAGATCAAATACCAATTGGTAGTGTGAATTTTGCGGAATTTGGTTCGCCTTTCAATAAACAGGAATTTAAAAATCTGCAAACTATCGATGCTTATCTTAATCTACGTGAAGGTGTTAACTACCCACCTGTGATGCTTTCAGTTGGCTTACAAGATGCACGTGTATCTCCTTGGCAGAGTGCCAAATTTGCAGCCCGACTCGGTGAGATAAATCGTTCTCAAAATGAAAACGTCTTTATTATAGCTAACCAAGAAGATGGCCATTTTATTAATTATTTTATCGATATGATGGTGTTTTTTATGTGGAAAACAAATATTAGTGACTAGTTTATGATGTACTAGTTTTGTGTCACCTTCAGTTTTGTCGATAAAATTATATATAACACCACGTTATCATATCCGCGACTACAAAAATAATTCTTATCTGACTTGTTTTATGGTGATTTTTTGCTTTAATAGTAAATGAATATTTCTTTATATAACATCTACTTTTGGAAATAAAATATGAAAAATGTTGGTTTTGTCGGTTGGCGAGGAATGGTGGGCTCTGTTCTTATGCAACGTATGGTTGAAGAACATGATTTTGATTATATCAATCCTGTTTTCTTTTCTACTTCTCAAGCTGGTCAAGCAGCTCCTTCGTTTGGTGGAAAAACAGGAATATTACAAAGCGCCAATGATATTGATGCTTTAAAAGCATTAGATATTATTGTTACCTGCCAAGGAGGTGATTATACCTCTGAAATTTATGCAAAATTGCGAGCAACCGGTTGGCAAGGCTATTGGATTGATGCTGCGTCAACTTTACGTATGGAAGATGATGCAATTATTGTTCTTGATCCAGTGAACAAAGCTAACATTCAATCAGCTTTAGATAGAGGCATTAAAACTTTTGTTGGTGGTAACTGTACAGTAAGTTTAATGTTGATGTCTCTTGGTGGATTATTTGCCGAAAACTTAATCGATTGGGTTTCGGTTTCAACTTATCAAGCGGCTTCTGGTGGTGGTGCACGTCATATGCGTGAATTACTTACTCAAATGGGAATGTTAAATGCAGAAGTTGCTAAACAACTCCAAGATCCTAACTCTTCTATTTTAGATATTGAACGCAAAGTGACGCAAAAAATGCGTGATGGTAGTTTACCAACTGATAATTTTGGCGTGCCTTTAGCGGGCAGTTTAATCCCTTGGATTGATAAAGCTCTTGATAACGGTCAAAGTCGTGAAGAGTGGAAAGGCCAAGCGGAAACCAATAAAATTCTAGGAACAAGTCAGATTATCCCTGTTGATGGACTTTGTGTACGAGTTGGGGCATTACGTTGCCATAGTCAATCATTCACAATTAAATTGAAGAAAGATATCAGCATTCCTGAGATTGAAAAACTACTTGCTGCTCATAATGATTGGGTTAAAGTTGTACCAAATGATCGTGAACTTTCTATGCGAGAACTGACTCCAGCTGCGGTTACAGGTACCTTAAGTACACCAGTTGGACGTTTACGTAAATTGAATATGGGTAAAGAGTATCTATCAGCCTTTACTGTCGGCGATCAGTTATTATGGGGTGCTGCTGAACCATTACGAAGAATGCTACGCATCTTAGCTTAATGATGAATAACAAAAGCCCTATTTATGGGCTTTTATTTTTATTGTAAAGCAATTTATTAGATTGTTTCTAACAAGGTCATTAACAGCGAACCGTTAAATAACGCTTGTTGTACTAAGGCAAATGCACCAATTGCTGAACGGTCATTAAGTGTTGAACAATTGATAGTTAGATTGTTTCTTAACTCTTCTAAACTTTGAGCATTTAACGCACTAGTTACTGCATTTAATAATACATCGGGTGATTTTGTTAATTCGCCAGCTAATACAATCCGTTGTGGGTTAAAAATATTCACCATTATCGCGACAGCTCTACCCAGATTTTCACCGGCATCTTTAACTAACTTAAGTGCTAACTCATCTCCTTGATTGGCATATTTGCAAATATTGCTGATATTCATGTTATCTAAACTTAATTTAGTCGGATAACCTTGCTCTATCATCTGTTTTGCTCGTGCCTCGATGGCCTTGTGAACTACACGATTTTCTAAACAGCCAAAATTTCCACAATGGCAACGTTCACCTAATGCATCAATTTGGATGTGTCCAACTTCACAAGCTGTTTGGTTATGGTTAGTAAGTAATTGTTGATTAATAATTACTCCTGAACCAACACCACGATGTACACGAATTAAAATTGAATCATCAACATCTTGAGTTGAACCGAAATAGCTCTCAGCTAATGCCAAACTTTGAATATCATTACCAATAAAAATCGAAACATTAAACTGATCACGTAATACATCCGCTAAAGGCCATGCCTTAACTTGAATATGTGGGGTATAACGAATGATCCCTCGCACTGAATCAATTAAACCGGGTAAAACCACTGAGATCGCAACAAGGTGTTTAACTTTTTTATTATTTTTTTCGATGAACTGTTTAATTAGTGCAATTAAATATTCTTGTGCTAACTGTTCGGTAAAAGTAGTCAGTGGATAAACTTCGGATATTAAGCAATTGGCTCCTAGATCATAAAGTTCAATTGTGACATGTGAACGACTCAACTGAATAGCAATTGTCTGGTAATAGCTAAATTTTGCTTGTATTGAAACCGCAGGTCTTCCCCCTGTTGATTGTTGGGCATCAACTTCTTTGATCATATTTTTTTTGAGAAGTTGGCGAGTTATTTTGGTGATACTAGCGGGTGCTAATTGACTAATTTCGGCGAGTTGAATACGTGAAATGGGCGCTTGCTGAACAATCAAACGATAAATCATTGCATAATTTAATTGCTTGATTAGTTCAGCATTGCCGACTAGGTGTAGATAATTAAAGGTCATATTTTATCTCAATATTTTCATTAACTATCCGACATTCTAACGGCTCATCTCTCCATTAACAATAGTTTTCACATTTGAAAAATCACGATTAAAAATAACTAAGTTGGCAATTTTACTTTCACTAATTGTACCAAGTTGTTTATCTACACCAATCGCTTTGGCTGGATAAAGTGTTGCCATTCTTAATGCTTCATCTAAAGCAATACCAACATACTCTACTGCATTTTTTACTGCTTCAATCATGGTTAATGCAGATCCACCTAGCGTGCCATTTTCATCAACACAACGGCCATCTTTATAATAGATAGTTTTGTCAGCAAATACTCCTGAAGTTAAATTAGAACCAGCTAATAACATCGCATCAGTAATCAAAATTAAATGATCTTGTTTAATTTTGTGGCTATTACGGATATTCGCCCAACTTACATGCTGACCATCAGCAATGATACCAACATACACTTCAGGTTCATCATAAATTGCGCCAACAACACCTGGTTCGCGACCACTAATATAAGGCATAGCATTAAATAGATGTGTACCTAGGCGGATACCAGCATTGAAACCACGACGGCAATCTTCATAGTGTCCGTTAGAATGTCCTACTGAAACGTGAATTCCGGCATCGCATAATTGTTTAATATGTTTAGCATCAACTTTTTCTGGGGCTAGAGTAATAATTTTAATTACATCGGCGTTTGCACAAAGAAAGTCAATCATCTCTTGTGAAGGCTGACGAATGTAATTTACATTATGAATACCTTTCTTCTCAGGATTAATATAAGGTCCTTCAAGATGTAAACCTAATGCTTGGTTAGGGTGCTTAGCTAAATATTCACGCATCACGTTTACTGCTTTGATCATAAATTCGTCAGTTGAGGTGATTAAGGTTGGTAAATAGCTAGTACAACCATACATAAGGTTAGTTGCTTGCATAGCTTCTAAGGTTTCAATACTTAGTGCATCAAGTGTTTCATTAAATTGCACACCACCACAGCCATTGACTTGGATATCAATCAAGCCTGGTGCAACATTTGCACCTTGTAAATCTTTAATGGTGATGTCGGCTGGTAATTGTTCTTGTTTACAAATTTTTGCAATTTTATCACCGTCAATAATAACAGCGTGATTATCAAGAATTTCATAACCGGTGTAAATACGACAATTGGTTAATGCGTACATTGAGTTATCCTTTATAAAATGGTTACTTGAAGATTATCTGCTTCCATTTGTTTAAAATATTTTAGTGTTTTTACTTTAAGATCATCAGTGCTTGTCTCATCACAAACAATAATTGATTTTGGATGCATTTGTAATGCGGAAACAGTCCATAAATGGTTAACACTTCCTTCTACCGCTGCTTGCAATGCCAAACTTTTGTTGTGTCCACAAACTAATAAAATTACCTCTTCGGCATCCATTAATGTTGCAACACCAATGGTTAATGCATGTTTTGGCACTTGTTTGATATCATTATCAAAAAAGCGTGAATTAGCAATAATTGTATCTTCAGTTAAGGTTTTGATACGAGTTCGTGAACAAAGTGAAGAACCTGGCTCATTAAATGCTATATGACCATCTTGGCCCACGCCACCAAGGAAAATATTGATTTTGCCATAGGATTTGATTTTTTCTTCATATTCTTGGCATTCTTGTTCTATATCAGCTGCATTACCATTTAATATATGGATGTTGTTTTTATCAATATCAATATGGTTGAAGAAATTTTCATACATAAAAGTGTGATAACTTTGTGGATGATCTTCAGGAATACCGACATACTCGTCCATATTAAATGTCACGACATGTTTAAAACTTACTTTACCCGCTTGGTACTGTTTAATTAGTTGTTGATACATTACTAATGGTGAACTTCCCGTTGGTAAACCTAGTAAAAAAGGACGATCTGCAGTTGGATTAAATTGATTAATTTTGTTTACGATGCGCTGAGCAACCCACGCGCCAACTTCTTGCGCATTTTTTAAAGGAATAAGTCTCATAAAATATAATCTCTTCTGATATAATTGAATAAATCTTTTTTTTTAAAGTAAAAAATGTTGTAGTTATTTTACTATATTAAACTAATTAAGCAAAAAAAAAGCGTGATATAAATCACAAAAAGCAAACATTTAATTTGCGAAGTAAAATAATATAATGTCAAATATATTTGACTTACTTCTTTTACTTAACGATGTGAGATTTTATTATTTTTAAGTAACTCCCTAATGATAATATGAGGCAAAACTATGGGAATTTTAGCTTATTTACAACGAATTGGGCGCTCTTTAATGGTGCCCGTGGCAGTATTACCTGCTGCAGCAATACTTTTAGGTATTGGTTATTGGATTGATTCAGATGGTTGGGGTGCCAACAATATTGCTGCGGCATTTTTGATTAAATCCGGCAGTGCTATTATCGATAATATGCCAATTCTTTTCGCAATCGGTGTTGCGTATGGTATGTCTAAAGATAAAGATGGCGCAGCAGCATTATCTGGATTGGTAGGCTTTTTAATCATTACTACACTATTATCACCAAATACTATTGCCCTATTTGAAGGTGTTGATACCAGTGTAAAAGGTTGGGAGGCACAGATATCCCCCTCTTTTTTCAAGATAAATAACCAATTTATCGGTATTTTAGTTGGGATTATGTCTGCTGAACTATATAACCGCTTTAGTTCTGTTGAACTACATAAAACATTAGCTTTTTTCAGTGGTAAGCGTTTGGTTCCAATCATTGTATCTATTGTGATGTTACTTGTTTCTGTAGTGCTATATTTTATTTGGCCTATGGTCTTTAGCGCATTAGTATCTTTTGGTGAATGGATTAAGAATTTAGGTTCAGTAGGTGCAGGTATTTATGGCTTCTTTAACCGTTTATTAATTCCTGTTGGCCTACACCATGCTTTAAACTCAGTATTTTGGTTTGACGTTGCTGGTGTTAATGATATTCCTAACTTCTTAGGCGGACAAGGTTCTATTGAATCTGGTAAAGCGATTGCAGGTATAACTGGTCGTTATCAAGCAGGTTTCTTCCCTATTATGATGTTTGGTTTACCTGGCGCTGCACTGGCAATTTATCATACTGCTAAAAAAGGTAATAAAGATAAAACAGCTTCAATCATGTTAGCGGCATCTTTTGCGGCCTTCTTTACTGGTATTACTGAACCATTAGAGTTTGCGTTTATGTTTGTTGCGCCTGTGTTATATGTAATCCATGCTGTTTTAACGGGGATCTCTCTATTTATTGCTGCAACAATGCAATGGATATCTGGATTTGCATTCAGTGCAGGTTTAATCGATATGTTGTTACAATCTCGTAACCCATTAGCTGTACATTGGTATATGTTAATTCTACAAGGTATCGTATTCTTCTTTGTTTACTATATCGTATTCCGCTTTGTAATTGTGAAATTCAATCTTAAAACGCCGGGTCGTGAAGATGATGTTGCTAATGCAACTGAAATTACTGAAGAAACATCAGCACAAGAAAATGCACCAGTTGGTGGTGATTTATCTAAACTTGCTGAACAATATTTAGTAGTTATTGGTGGTAAAGAAAACTTAACTAATATTGATTCATGTATTACTCGTTTACGTTTGAATGTTCATGATACCGATCTAATTGATGAACAAGCAGCTAAAGCACTAGGTGCAATGGCAGTTATAAAATTAGGTAAAACAGGCGTACAAATCGTAGTTGGTCAACAAGCTGAAAAGATTGCAGATCAAATGAAAAAACTTGTTTAATCGAAATTTTATCTAACAAATTTTAGTAAAATTATCCCTGTGACTTAATCAGTAATGATAAAAGTCATGGGGATTTTTATATTGTTTTAAAAACGATTGCTCTATTTTTTGGTAACTAAAATATTGATAAGATTATATAAAAATTTTGAGGAAACGGTTTTTTTAGCAGGCTTTAGAAGCGTAAAATCACATCTTGATTGGCTAATAGTTGAGTTAACTGATTCTTATCAATTACTTGGTTTGCAATATTGAGGGGAGTCTGGCTTAATTTACGTTCATCTAATGATGCTTTACAGACATAAACATCTTCAATGTCATAAAGTTCCAACATATTAAAAGTGGCAATATAATCACGCATTAATATCAACTCTGGATGTTGATTAGCTAATAGATGAAATACACCATCGCCGATAAAAAAGACAGATATATGATTGAATGTTGAAAGGGCTAAAGCGGTATCTAATGCTTCTCGACCTTTGGCAGTGCTATGTGGTGCTGAGCTAATAATGATTGCTACTTTTTTCATGTTATCTGCCTATATTTAAAATTGTAGAACTCGATCTGAACTTGCTACTGCTTCACTCAACTCGCCAAGACCGGTTAGTTCAAAATATTCGGCAAGATTATTTTCACTGATACCACGTCTTTGCGCGGCTGCTACGCAAACAGTCAGTTTTAACGAATACTGTTTTGCTAAGCGTTGCCAAGCTTTGACTAGATCAAATTCATCATTGGCTGGATCACTATAACAATTAGCATTATAAACGCCGTCAGCATAGAAAAATATGTTAGCAATTGAATGGTTACTATTTGCAAGCAGTGTTTGAGCAAATTGATAGGCACAATAAGCAGATTGGGTCCCATAAGCGGGACCCATAATAACCAATGTATAACTTAATGGTTTCATCAAATTAGTTAGCTGCTGGTTGATTTTGCTCTTGCGTTTGTTCTGGCTCAGTTGATGATGCTGGATTATTTTCCTTATCATCATCAATACCAAGTAGTTCAACTTCAAAAACTAGCGTTGATGCTGGTGTAATACTTGCTTTGTCACCTTGACTCGGGAAGCTTTGGTCACCATATCCTAATTCAGGTGGCACAACTAATTTAATTTTACCACCAACACCAACTAATTGGATCCCTTCTGTCCAACCTTTAATTACTCCATTAAGTGGGAAAGTTGCAGGTTCGTTACGATCATAAGAACTATCAAATGTACGGCCATCTGTTAATGTACCAACATAATGAACAATAACGGTATCTTCTGCTGACGGATGACGACCGGTTCCTTCATTAAGAATTTTATACATTAAACCAGATTTAGTTTTAATTACACCTTCTTGCTTAGCAAAATCCTCGCGATATTTTTCACCAGCAGCAGTATTTTCAGTTTTTTGTTTTTCAAAACGAGCTTGGCTTTCTTCTTGAATTCGTTTACCAAATGCATCTAATACATTTTTAACTTCATCTTGGCTAAGTTGTGAGGCACCACGCATGGTTTCATTAAAGCCACTGATTAGGTATTCTTGATCGGCAGTTACTTCATTTTGTTCTAAATTTGATTTCATATAGTTAGCAAATGAAGAACCTAATGCGTAAGCTTCTTTTTGCGCATCAGTTGATATTGTCACTTTATCCGCTGAGTTTTGCGCAGTCGTTGCTTCAGTTTTACTTTCTGTCGCATTGGTATTAGCATTTTCAGTGCTATTTGCCGGTGCAGTGGTTGTTGTTGCTGGTGCTTTGTTTTCTTCAGTGGTTTTTTTGTCATCACAGCCAGCCAATGCTAATACGATAGCACTACTTACTAATGTCATTTTTATAAATGATTTCATTCTACTCTCCAAGTTAAATATCTTTTTAGCTAAATATTGAACATATTATATATGATCTAATATAGTATAAAATAGTATTTACATATCATTTAGATAATTTATTGCATTTATTTGATTTTTTAGTCATTAGGAATTTTAAAATTTGTGGCTTAAATCACTCCTTGAGTGAAAGTGGTATCCTCAGTTATAATACAAATAATTTATAGCAAATAATGTATAAGGATAGCTATTTTGACTACCGAACTTAATACCCTTGATATTGAAGAAATTATTAGTTTACTTCCACACCGTTATCCGTTTTTGATGGTTGATCGTGTACTTAGTTATGAGAAAGGTAAAACATTAAAAGCCATTAAAAATGTAACTGTAAATGAACCATTCTTCCAAGGTCACTTCCCGAATAAACCTATTTTCCCAGGCGTTTTAATTTTAGAAGCGATGGCGCAAGCAACTGGAATTTTAGCCTTTAAAAGTATTGAAGAATTGTCACCAGGACAACTTTATTATTTTGCTTCAATAGATAAAGCTCGTTTTAAACGACCAGTGGTGCCAGGTGATCAAATTATGCTTGATGTTGAATATATTAAAGAGCGTCGAGGCATTGCATTGTTCCATGGTGTTGCAACTGTCGATGGCAAATTAGTTTGCGAAGCTGAAATGATGTGTGCTCGTAAATAATAATGATTTTTGAAATATCCCAAAAGTATTAAGGAATTGCTATGGCAACGGAAATACACCCAAGTTCAGTAATAGAAAAGGGGGCAAAGATTGGTGATAATGTCAAAATCGGGCCTTTTTGTTATATTGGTGAAAATGTTGAAATAGGTGATGGTACCTTTTTAAAATCACATGTTGTCGTTAATGGACACACCAAAATTGGTCAAAATAATCAAATTTATCAATTTGCTTCAATTGGTGAAGTTAACCAAGATCTGAAATATCGTGGTGAACCAACTCGCACCGAAATTGGTGATCGCAATATGATTCGTGAAAGTGTGACGATTCATCGTGGCACAGTTCAAGGTGGTGAGTTAACCCGTATTGGTAGTGATAATTTATTGATGATTAATGCCCATGTTGCGCATGATTGTATCATTGGTGATCGTTGTATTTTGGCTAATAATGCCACGCTCGGTGGTCATGTTCAGTTAGATGATCATGTGATTATTGGCGGTATGACCGCAGTACACCAATTTTGTGTAATCGGTTCTCACGTTATGGTTGGCGGTTGTTCTGGCGTTGCTCAAGATGTACCTCCTTATGTTATTGCTCAAGGAAATCACGCAACACCACATGGCGTCAATTATGAAGGCTTGAAACGTCGTGGCTTCAGTAAAGAAGCACTACAAGCCATCCGTAACACGTACAAAATTCTATATCGAAATGGATTAACGCTTGACGATGCAAAAGTTGAAATTGCAATGCTAGCTAAACAGTATCCAGAAGTACAGCTGTTTAACGACTTTTTTGCTCGTTCAACCCGAGGCATTATCCGTTAATGACAGATAAGCAGTTAACTATTGCTCTGGTCGCTGGTGAAACATCTGGCGATATTCTTGGTGCTGGTTTAATTCGCACTCTTAAAAAACACCATCCTAATATTAAATTTGTCGGTATTGCTGGTCCACTAATGCAAACTGAAGGTTGCCAAGCTTGGTATGAAATGGATGAGCTATCAGTGATGGGGATTGTTGAGGTATTAGGTCGGCTACGGCGTATTTTAGCTATTCGTCGTGATATTACTAAACGTTTGATTGATCTCAAACCCGATGTTTTTATTGGTATTGATGCGCCGGATTTTAATCTCTCGTTAGAAGGTAAACTTAAGCAAGCTGGTATTAAAACGATTCATTATGTCAGTCCTTCTGTTTGGGCTTGGAAGCAAAAGCGGGTGTTTAAGATTAAACGCAATACAAATTTAATTTTAGCTTTTCTGCCTTTCGAGAAAGCCTTTTATGATAAATTTGATGTACCTTGTCGATTTATTGGTCATAAAATGGCTGATGATATTCCCCTCGAACCCAATCAAACAGCTATGCGTCAACAGTTAGGTATTCCTGTTGATTGCCAATGCTTAGCCTTATTGCCTGGCAGTCGCCATGCCGAAGTGACATTATTATCTGAGCCTTTTTTAAAAGCAGCGCAATTGTTACGTGATAAATTCCCTGATTTACATATTGTAGTTCCATTAGTGAATAGCAAAAGAAGAGCAGAATTTGAACAAATAAAGGCAGAGATTGCACCAGAGCTTAAGCTGCAATTATTAGATGGTCGTGCTCGGGAAGCGATGATTGCCAGTAATGCTGCAATTTTAGCTTCAGGGACGGTGGCACTTCAGTGTATGCTGGCTAAATGCCCAATGGTTGTTGGCTATAAAATGAAAGCTTTCACCTTTTGGTTGGCGAAAAAACTTATCAAAACCGCTTATGTTTCTCTACCCAATATTCTAGCGGGTAAAGAAATCGTCCCTGAATTATTACAGCACGACTGTACACCAGAAAATATCGCTAATCATGTTCTTCCTTTTTTAGAAGGTGACAACACCGAACTAAAAGCAACATTTTTAGCTTTGCATAAACAAATTCGCTGTAATGCTGATGAACAAGCTGCCCAGGCGGTATTAGATGTATTAGAGGATTCCCCTTGTTATTAGAGTTTACTTACCCTGATGCGACATTAATTGCCGGTGTTGATGAAGTTGGTCGCGGACCACTTTGTGGCGATGTCGTAACTGCTGCGGTGATTTTAGATCCGAATAAACCGATTGAGGGATTAACTGATTCTAAAAAATTATCAGAAAAAAAACGTGAAGCACTCTTTGATATTATTAAACAAGATGCATTAGCATGGTGTGTCGCTAGAGCATCGGTTGATGAAATTGATGAACTCAATATCCTACATGCTACCATGCTGGCAATGCAACGAGCGGTGGCTGGCTTAAACATTAAACCAAATTATGTGTTAGTTGACGGTAATCGTTGCCCTAATTTTGGTATTCGAACCCAAGCAGTGGTTAAAGGTGATCTGTTAGTGGCTGAAATTAGTGCTGCATCGATCTTAGCCAAAGTGACCCGTGATCGTGAAATGGTTGAGCTTGATAAGTTATACCCTCAATATGGTTTAGCCAAACATAAAGGCTATCCAACCAAAGATCATTTAAACGCCATTGAACAACATGGCGTGAATCATCTATATCGTAAAAGCTTTGCACCAATAAAAAGATTATTACTAATTTAATCGCGCTTATCAACTGTGCTAAGTAGTGGTGAATTAAATATCGCAACCGGTGATATCACCGTTTCTTGATATGGAATGTTATTACCATAACGTTCTTTTAGTTTTTGTTTAACCGCTGGCGATGATAAATTAAAATCTTTAATTGTTTGTAATTGACCAATTTTTAATTTAAGCGCTCGATTATAAATTTTCCACACTAATTCTGAACAATAAATATATTTGTCATCCCAACCAAACCAAATATCGTAAGGTTTGTTTTCAAATTTATGGGCAACTTGTTTTAAACTGGTAATTTCTTGCTGAGATAAAGGATGATTTTTTAACCGTTTAATCACATATGTTTTATTTTTACCACGATTTATCCATTTATCTAACGGGGTATAAATAACTTTACTTGCTGCTTCAAAAACATAAGGTTTGCCATTTTTAATAAAAATGATTCCTACATGACTATAAGGTGAATTTGTTGCTTGCTCAATGGCTTTACTTTGGTTTGATTGAGAAGATTGGAAAATAATATCGCCATCGTGTGGCTGATAATTTGCTATAGCTGTGTAACTAGCGAAAAGTAAACTAAAAATGAAAATAAAACGCATCATCTATTATCTAAAAATTGTAATTAAGATAATAGTATAAGCGAAAACAGCTACTTAACAAAATTTTTCAGTAGCTGTTAAATATTTTTTAACAATTAATCACGATTACTAAAAATCGAAGTTGATTTGGTTTTATACATAAATTTGCTAGCACTGGCGAAACGAATAGTTTTGAAAATACCAAGTAAGCTTGCTTGATGCATACGATAGAGTAGTTTGTGGATCATTAAAGCGAAAAATCCTTTCACTCCCATTTGACTATTACCAATTAATTTGACTACACCTTCAGCGGTATCATGTAATGAAATCACAGTACCTTTATCAGTGTATTTAAATGTTTTTAATGATTGGTTGTTTAATAATCTAACGATATTTTCATAGCAAATTTTTGCCATTTGATGAGCTGCTTGAGCGGTAGGTGGTGAAGCATGACCATTGTCTTGCATTGCGTATGCACAATCACCAATAACAAAAATACTGTCATCACGAGATGTTTGTAATGTTGGTTTTACCACTAATTGATTTGATCGGCTTGATTCTAGACCAGCGATCTCTTTTAAATAATCAGGCGCTTTAACGCCAGCAGTCCAAATCATCATATCGGCTTTAATGGTTTCGCCTTCTTTCGGATAAAATCCATCACTTTCCGCTTTAGTGATCATGGTATTAGTTAATACATGAATTCCTTGTTTTTTTAGTGTGTTAGTAATACTAGCTGCGGTTTTTTCTGGTAAAGCCGGTAAAATACGATCGGTTGCTTCAATAACTGAAACATCTAACAGATCGGAACACATTTTATTTCGACCGCAAGCACCAAACGTTTCCACCATATGAGGTAGTTCAGAAGCTAATTCAACTCCTGTCGCACCACCGCCAACGATAGCAATATGAATTTTATCTTCTTTTTTGGATTGATCGTCATCAATGATCGAACAAAAACCAGTAAATTTATTAATTAAAGTTTCACGTAGGCGAATAGCGGCATTTTGGTCATCTAAAAAGATACAATGTTCTTTCACACCAGGGGTACCAAAGTCATTAGAAGTGCTACCAATAGCAATAACTAAAATATCATAATCAACAAGAACAGTTTCATCGTTATGATTGATAATGCTAATTTGCTTTTGGTTGCGATCAAGGTTTGTGAAAGTTCCTTGGGTAAATTCGAAATTATGCTGTTGTCCTTGCGATGCATAATAAATATTATCAACTTGCTCATCAAGTACACCAGTTGCTACTTCATGTAATAGTGGTTTCCATAAATGATAACTGTTTTTATCAATTAAGGTAATTTGAGCTTTATCAGTTTTGCCTAATTTATCTCCTAAGTCGGTAGCAAGCTCTAAACCGCCAGCACCTCCGCCAATAATAATTATTTTTTGCATATTTTAAGCCTTATTATTTCAATTAAAAAATATCATACTAAATAAGTAGGTTTTTATCTATTTCTTTTGACTGATAACATTTATAAATAAAATCTATTAAAATGATGGTTTACAATTATTGAAATTTATTTAAGGCTAAAATAGAATAATCTGTAATATAGTTGTAAATAATTCCTTCTAATTGTTATTTGAGCATAAAATATAGCTTTGATTGTTTAAATTCAGCACGATATCCCATGATATAATATTTGTAATTGAAGTATGCTAATTCTTTATTACATACAATTATCCTAGTTGTTTAGGTCTTATCTGATACTTATTAATCTAAAAAATATATGAATAAAAAAATTTTTATTGTAATTGCATTGATTGTTATTTTAATTTCAATGACGATTTTAATTCGTGCTCATAGTAGCCAGCTAATTTTGCAAGGTGAAGTGGATGCACCTAATGTTAGCATTTCCTCAAAAGCAAAGGGGCGAGTGCAGACTATTCATGTCAATCGAGGTGATGATGTTAAGCAAAATGATATCTTAATTACACTCGATAGTCCTGAATTGTTAGCGCAAGTTAAAGCCGCTGAAGCAGCCAGAGAGCAAGCACAAGCACAAGTGCAACTTTCTCAAAATGGTACTCGAGAAGAGAGTATTCGTTATTATGAAGCATTACTTGAACAAGCTAAAGTTGCTTACGATAACGCCTCTAAAGAATACAATCGTAACAAAGCGATTTCGGCCAAAGGTTTTGTCTCTCAATCAATATTAGATAGTACGCTAAAAACTCGCGATGCGGCTTACCAACAAGTATTGTCAGCTCAAGCTAATTTAGATCAAGCCAAAAATGGCGATCGGGTTGAACAACGTGAAATCTATAATGCTAAATTAAAAGAAGCCGAAGAACAGCTTAAACAATTGCAGATCCAATACGATGATTTGCAAGTTAAAGCGCCAGTAGACGGTGAAGTAGGTTCAATTCCTGCTGAAGTTGGCGAGCTATTTAATCCTAATAGTCCACTATTAACGGTTATTCGCTTACCGCAAGCTTATTTTGTGTTTAATCTGCGTGAAAATATTATGCCTAATATTCACAAAGGTGATCATGTTAAGCTGGAAGTTCCTGCGCTTAGTAATAAAGAAATTGAAGCTGAAATTCGTTTTATTGCGCCAATGGGAGATTATGCTACTAAACGGGCAACCCGAGCGACTGGTGATTTTGATTTAAAAACGTTTGAAATTAGACTTTATCCAACTAAACCTGTAGAGGGCTTACGTGCAGGTATGAGTACATTATGGAAAATCGACGACTAATTTTAGACTTCTGGCATCGCTTTAAAGACGCATTTAACGATGAAATCCCAGATATATTTAAGCGCTTTACTTTCCACTGGTTAATGTGGATTTTACCGCTGATTATCTTTGTGATCATCAGTAGTATCTTTTACCGAGGAGTGTTATTTGATCTGCCAGTAGGCTATGTCGATCAAGATAAAAGTATTTTATCTCGTGAAATTGTTCGCGATCTTAATGCTGGTGCGCATGCAAATTTATTCAATTATGATAATCAGCTTGAGAGCGCAGAACGCGATTTAGAAAAAGCAAAAATCTACGCTATTTTGTATATTCCACCTAATTTTGAAGCTGATGTGTTAGCCGGTCGTCAACCAACGCCGATGCTCTATTATAATGCTTTATACTATAGTGCTGGCCTCTATTCTATAATGGATTATTCAGGTTTAATAGCCTCATTAAATACTCAATATCGTACTACAATGGCGACGAGTATTGGTTTGCCGGTACCGAAACTTGCACAAGTTAATTTCAATTATGATGGGCTATTTAATGCCAGTGGTAACTCAATGTACTTTCAGCAGTTTTCTGCAGTAGTACATTTATTACAACTATTTGTTGTAACGACAACTATTTATATTTTATCTCGCTTGCCTAAGCGAACTCGGCCTAATTATCCGTTTGTTTTGGGTAAATTAGCACCTTATACCATTTGGTATACTATGTTATTAATGTTTGAAATAGCAATGCTGGTGTTATTTTCTGATGCTCGAGTATCAGGTTCGCCATTCGCTATGATGCTAGTAGTGTTTTTTTATGTGATTGCAGCACAAAGTATCGGTATTTTACTTTATTCGTTTACCAAAAATGTATTAGATGCTTATACCTATATTGGGGTGTTAGTTGGATTGGCATTAACTTATTCGGGGGTGGTTGTGCCAGAATTGTCAATGCCGTGGATAGCGAGATTTATTTCGTCCCTTGAACCTTTAACCTATGCGCTTAATAAATTATTCGATCTATTTTTACGGCATTCTAGTTATCTATCCGTATTGAAAACCTGCGCTATTTTAATGATCTATCCAATAATTATTACAGTATTAGTAAGAAAACGTTTAGTCAAACGTTTACATTCACAGTAAGAGGCAATGTTGGCATGCTTAAGCTATTTCTATCTTCAGCAGTAAAAATGTTTTTTTATATGCTAATGCGACCAATGTGGCTGTTGCTGTTAGTGTCTGTTTCGTTAATGAGTTTAGTATATGTAAATGGTACCATCACCAATTTGCCGGTTGCGATTGTTGATCAAGATCATACTACCACCAGTCGAAGTCTGATTCGTTCTTTAAATACCAGTTCCAAAATTGATGTGCTTACTTATGAAAATTCATTGCAAGCCTACGATGATATTAACAGCCGTAAATTATTTGCGGTGTTCACCATTCCACGGGATTTTGAAAAGCGACTATTGAATGGTGAGGATGTGACAATCCCTGCTTATGGCGATGCATCTAGCCGTTTAGCAAATGGTTTGATACAGGTGGATATTAGAGGAATATATCAACAAATATTGACCGAATATAATACGCGGGTGATGCGGAATAGTGGTTTTTCTGATCCACAGATTAATATCATCTTATCACCAATTAAAGGGCAAACAATGCCGCTTTATAATGCTGGTATCAGTTTTGCGGCGATAACTTTCCCTGGTTTGTTAGTTATGTTATTGCAACATACCTTTTTAATAGCTTCAACACGAACTAATCTAACTTTGCATTCACTACCACAAGGCAAACCGCCAAAAATTGTCATATTTGGTAGTTTGTGTGGCCTTATTCCGATATGGTTATTTTTGTCTTTAGTCCTGTTTGGATTATGGCCATGGGTGCTTGGTTATCGGCAATTAGCTAGCATACCAGCGATTTTGGTGATGACATTTCCGCTATTATTAGGCGTATTAGGTTTAAGTAAATTACTGACTGAATGTTTACATCGAACCGAGATGATTTACTTAACTTTAGCTTTTTTGACAACACCGGTATTTTATCTATCCGGTACCATATGGCCACTTGATGCCATGCCGTTATGGGTACAAACGGTATCACGGATGTTACCATCAACTTGGGCAACCAATATGATTGCTGGCGTAAATCAGATGGGATTAGGTTTGTCAGATAATTTATTTAATATCTTTATGATTCTATTTCTTGGTGCAATTTATGGTTCGTTAGGTTTTTTTATTGCTGCATTACGAGAGGGTAAAATCAGAGGATACATCAGAAAAATAAAGAAATTTATGCATTCCAATAATAAAAAAATTGATAATAAACCATCAATTAGTTAGTGCTAATGGATGAATATACTATCAATTACTGATATGATGAATGATTGATTTTTTCGCAAAAAAACAGTTATATGGCCAATAAATGTTATCCATGGATTATTAGTTTACGTCCGAAAACATTAGCTTTATCGTTTTCTGCTATTTTGTTGGGCAATGCGCTTGCCTATTGGCAACACTCTTTTGATCTAATAATTATGTTATTAGCAATGATTACTGCAGCGTTGTTACAAATTTTATCAAATTTAGCCAACGATTATGGTGATGCGGTTAAAGGTGGCGATAAACACAATTTAATCGGCCATCAACGTGGTTTACAGCTAGGTCTAATCACTCTTAATCAGTTAAAAATAGCTATTTGGATCACCATTATATTGTCTGTTTGCTCAGGATTGACTCTACTTTGGTTAGCCTGTAATAACGCTTATCAATTATTAATTTTTATCTTATTAGGTTTATCTTCAATCATCGCAGCAATTACTTATACTGTTGGTAAAAAACCTTATGGCTATATTGGCTTAGGTGATCTATCGGTGTTAATCTTCTTTGGCTTAGTTGGTGTGATGGGCAGTTATTATTTACAGACTAAAACTTTATCAGCATCAATCGTTTTTCCTGCAATAGCTAGTGGTTTGTTGGCTGTGGGAGTGCTAAATATTAATAATTTGCGTGATTATGAAAGTGATAAACAACATCATAAACGGACTTTGATTGTGCTGATTGGCAAAACTTATGGTTGTTGTTATCAGTTAGTTTTATTAATTGTATCATTATGTTTTTTTAGTTTATTTGCTTATCAACAGTTACATACTTATTGCAGTGGTATCTTTTTATTAACATTGCCGTTGTATCTCAAACATATGTACATGGTGTTTAAATTTAATACGAATAAAGACGCTGTACCACTATTAGTACAAATGGTCAAACTTGCTTTATTGACTAATTTACTTTATTGTTTAGGTATTATTTTGAGCTAGCTCACGTTTATTCCAAATTTATATCGTTTTACTTCATGTTAGCGTTATACTAGAACCGAATAGATATTATACAGTATAAGGAGACTCGACCATGGAATTTGATACATCAATTCTTTGCGATTACTATCCAGAAGATGTGAACGTTGTCGAACCGATATTTAGTAACTTTGGTGGTGTGGCTTCATTTTCTGGCCAAGCTGTCACCGTGAAATGTTTTGAAGATAACGGCATTTTGTACGAAGTGTTACAATCCAATGGTGCAGGGAAAGTATTGGTTATTGATGGCGGTGGTTCGGTGCGTCGAGCATTGATAGATGCCGAATTAATCGATATAGCCCTGCAAAACCAATGGGAAGGTATCATTGTTTATGGAGCGGTGCGCCAAGTTGATTATATCGCCGATGCTGAAATTGGAGTGCAAGCACTAGCGGCAATTCCTGTCGGCTCTGATGATCAAGGTGTTGGTGAAATAGATATTCGCGTTAACTTTGGTGGCGTGACGTTCTTCTCTGGCGACTTTATCTATGCTGATAATACTGGCATTATCTTATCTGAAATTGCACTTGAAGTAGACGATAAATAACTTGGTTATTCTTTTTAGTTATTCTTTTTAAGGAACCGCAGTATCTTTACAGCGGTTTTTTATGTTGAAAAACCCCGTTCCTCAATTTTTTCTGATAATTTTATATCGTGCGGTTACGAATATAGCCTCCGGTGACGGTGATAATTAAGCCAGCTATTTCCATATCTAATAATTTAATGGTTAACTCAGGAATGGGTAAATCAACTAGCGTAGCGATTGTATCAACAGCAATAGGCTGATGATGAATAACAGCAAAAATTTCTGGATATAAAACGGTATTACTCTCTTTGTTTTCATGATTATTCTGTCGATTAAGTGATGATAAAAAGCCACTATAATGTTCTAAAATATCGGTTGGTTTGGTAACCAGATAAGCGCCTTGTTGGATTAAATAATGGCTTCCATGGCTATTTGGATTATCAATATCACCCGGCAAAGCAAAAACATCACGATTTTGTTCAAGCGCATAACGAGCAGTAATAAGTGATCCACTTTTTTCCGATGCCTCAACCACAAATGTCCCTAAACTTAATCCACTAATAATACGATTGCGGCGCGGAAAGTATTCGGATCTTGCTTTTTCAAATGGATAAAATTCTGAAATGATAGCCCCATTTTGTGACAAAATATCATTGGCTAATCTAACATTTGAACGAGGTGTGATTTGTGCTAAACCGCTACCCAAAACGGCAATAGTATTTCCTGATACATCGAGTGCACCACGATGACAGATCGCATCTAAACCCAGTGCCAGTCCGCTAGTTACCGTCAAACCATTAATGGCTAATTCATTAGCAAAATATCTTCCCCATTGTGCACCATACTCACTAAATTCACGACTACCTACCATCGCAATTTGTGGTGAATGTAATAGTTGTTTATTTCCCATAACAAATAGCAATAACGGTGGTGAACTGATTTGTTTAAGTAATGTTGGATAATCTGAATCACAATAAGCAATCAAATGTTTAGGCGGGTTAGTGGTAGCTAACCAATCAAGGATGGGTTCAAAATGAAGATAGGAAATCGCAAAAAAATGATTTTGAAGTGTTTTACAAATACCTATCTTTTCCAATAATAATGGAACATTATTTATTTTATTAGGTAGACCGGCGCTAAAATATAGCTCTATTTTCTCAAAATATCTCATTCTTTTATGGCCAAGCATTGAAATTCGCAATAAAAATTCATATTTACTCATTACAGCCCTTTTATATACATCGTTAGCTTGAACCATATCTAGAATTGATTAGATATATTTTACCAATAGCCAACTAAGGCTATTCATGGGCATAATAAATGTTTACAATGTATACGAAATTGAGAAAACACCAAATTGAGGAGTAGATCGAAGAATTTATGGCTATTTTACCGGTATTACGTTTCCCAGACGAACGACTTCGCAAAGTTGCTAAGCCTGTCTCTAATTTTACACCTGAGCTACAAGAAATTATCGATAATATGGTTGAAACCATGTACGCTGAACATGGCATTGGGCTTGCTGCAACGCAAGTTGATGTGCATGAGCAAATTATTGTGATTGACGTGTCAGAAGATAAAAGCCAACTTTATGTGATTATTAATCCTGAAGTGATTAGTCAAGAAGGTGAAACAGGCATTGAAGAAGGATGTTTATCGATACCTGACTGCCGTGGATTTGTGCCAAGATCAGAAAAAATCAAGATTAAAGCGTTAGATCGTAATGGTAATCCTTACGAAATCGATGCTGATGAACTATTAGCCATCTGTATTCAGCATGAAATGGATCATTTAAAAGGTAAACTGTTTGTTGATTATCTCTCACCATTAAAGCGGCAACGTATTGAACAAAAGATGAAAAAACTAGCTCGTGAAGAGCAAAAGAATCGATAGTAAAAACCGCCACTAATTTGGCGGTTTTTACTATATAGCCTAACGTTATTTAGCTACAATCACCATTGCTGGTCGAATTAATCGGCCATTAAGTGTATAGCCTTTTTGAATAGTATTAACAATTTGTCCTGATTGATGTTCTGGTGATTCAACCATACTAATTGCTTGATGCAGATCAGGGTTTAGCTGTGAATCAGCTGTATTGATAACTTCAATACCAAATTTTTTGACCGTATCTAAAAATGATTTAAGTGTTAGCTCTAATCCTTCTACCGTTGCTTTATGTTCAGGATTATTTTTATCGGTAGATTCTAATGCCCGCTCAAGATTATCAATCACCGGTAAAAGTTCATTTGAGAATTTTTCAAGAGCAAATTTACGTGCTTTATCAACATCTTGTTCAACACGTTTGCGTACATTATCAATTTCAGCACGAGCACGAATCATTGCTTCACTCTCGTTTTTCTTAGCAAGTTGCAGTGCTTGTTCAAGTTCGCTAATGCGAGCATCTTTAGCCTTTAACTGATCTTCAACACTTGGTTGTGATGGGGTTTGCTCTTCAGTACTTTGCTCAGCAGCGGTTTCAATGTTTGTTTCATTTTCTGACATTTTGTTCTCTTGTTCTGTCATACGGTACTCCAAATTTAGTCGAAAACTTAGTGAATAACAGTTATTATGGGGACAAATTTTATTATTACAAGTTTAACGATAAGATGATATCGTGTTTTTTAATTGATAACTAAAAAATAATGATACTAAAGTTAAAAATGAACAAGGATATTTTATGGGTAGACCATTTAAATGTATTGGTTTGGTTGGGATTCCACGTAAATTAGAGGCGATAGAAACTCATCAGGTACTTTATGATTGGCTAGTTAACTTAGGTATTGATGTTTTAGTAGAAGATCGATTAGCGCAATATATTAAATTACCTAGCAATGTCTATGCGTCTCTCGATACTATTGGTGAACAAGCAGATTTAGCCATTGTGGTGGGTGGTGACGGCAATATGTTACGTTCCGCTCGTCACTTATCACACTATAAAATCAAAGTAATTGGGGTGAATCGAGGTAATTTAGGTTTTTTAACCGATATTTCTCACGATCATGTCATCGAACAATTAACCCCAGTTATCAAAGGTGAATATGATGATGATCCTCGATTTTTGCTGGAAGTATCAATCTATAGTGATGGTCAGTTAATTAATTCTGGTTTTGCGGTAAATGAAATAGTGGTTACCCCCAATACGGTTGCTCATATGATCGATTATGATGTGTATATCAATGAGCGTAATGCATTTTCGCAGCGTGCTGATGGTTTAATTATTGCCACACCGACTGGTTCTACCGCGTACTCACTATCGGCCGGTGGTCCAATTCTTGCACCACATTTAGATGCGTTAATTATTACACCAATGTTTCCACACTCTTTGGCAGTTAGACCTTTAGTGATTAAGAGTGATGATCCGATTCATCTTAAATTTCCAACTACCGCTTTGGATCTTAATATTGCTTGTGATAGCCAAATTATTTTACCGGTTAGGCCAACCCAAGATGTGATAATCCGTCGCTCCAATTATGAATTTAATCTAATCCATACTAAAGACTATGATTATTTTAATAATTTATCGAGTAAGTTAGGTTGGTCACAAAAAATGTTTTAAGGGTTGCTATGCTAAGTAACTCTTATTTTCATATTGAAATTATCATTTAAAGATAGATTTATCTTTAAATGATAAAGGTTAACAGATAAACCGATAATGATGAGAAGATTGCGGCGATCACATCATCAACCATAATGCCAAATCCCCCTGGTACGCGTTTATCAAACCAACGGATTGGCCAAGGTTTGGCCATATCAAAGATTCTAAATGCGACAAACGCAATCGTTACCCATAAAATCGAAATCTGTGGAATAAAAAATAAAGTTATCCACATACCGACAAATTCATCCCATACTATATGCCCTGAATCATGGGTGTGGGTATCATCCGAGGTTTTTTGACATAAAAAACAACCAAAAATAAAGGCGACAACTATTAACACCCAATATAAATACGGTTGCAAACCATCAAATAGTAACCAAAGTGGAATAGCCATTGCTGATCCCATTGTGCCGGGCATAATAGGTGACATTCCCGATCCTAACCCCACCGCAAGTAAATGGATAGGATTTGTTAATTGCACATATTTTTTAAAGTCTCTATTTCGCTCTTGTTTTGTCATTATGATAAAAATCTTTTGATAAAATTATGCCGACATTAGGTCGGCAAAAAGTTGCTTAGCCAAGCCAAGCAATGATGATAATCAAATATATTATTAGTCTTTAGCTAACGTTGCAACCATTACCGCTTTAATCGTATGGAGACGGTTTTCTGCTTCATCAAATACGATACTGTGTTTCGATTCAAAGACTTCGTCTGTCACTTCTAAACCATTTTTTAAACCATACTGAGCTGCCATTTGTTTACCAACAGTGGTATTCATATCATGAAATGCCGGTAAACAGTGCATAAATTTGACTTCTGGATTACCAGTTAAATTGATGACATCCTGATTTACTTGATATGGAGTTAATAATTTGACTCTTTCGTCCCAAACTTCTTTTGGTTCGCCCATCGATACCCATACATCGGTATATAGAAAATCCACATCTTTAACACCATCAGCAACGTCTTGCGTTAAAATGATTTTCGCGCCAGTAGTTTTGGCTATTTCTTGGCATTTTTGTACTAATTCTGCTTCTGGCTGACAAGCTTTAGGGGCCACTAAACGAATTTCCATGCCCATTAATGCCGCACCTTCCATTAACGAATTTCCCATATTATTACGGGCATCACCTAAATAAGCAAATTTAACACCGCTTAATGCTCGCTCACCGATATGTTCTTGCATGGTCATAAAATCAGCTAAAATTTGAGTTGGATGTGCTTCAGTGGTTAAACCATTCCAAACCGGAACACCAGAATATTTAGCTAAGGTTTCAACAATTTCTTGCCCATAGCCACGGTATTCAATGCCATCATACATTCTGCCTAATACTCGAGCTGTATCCGCAATTGATTCTTTGTGTCCGATTTGGCTACCACTCGGCCCTAAATAGGTAACTTGTGCTCCTTGATCAAATGCACCGACTTCAAATGCACAGCGAGTGCGAGTTGAGTCTTTTTCAAAAATAAGCGCAATATTTTTACCAACTAAATGTTGTTTTTCAGTACTTTGTTTTTTGGCTTTTTTTAATTCAATAGCTAGATTAATTAATTGATTAATTTCTGCTGGAGTAAAGTCAAGTAAACGTAAAAAATGACGTTGATAAAAACCGTGCATACAGAGCTCCTAATAGCCATAAAAAATTATTAAGATTCTATTTGAATAATTATGCAATTTCAAGTTAAACATTTCATATTTATGTGATATTAGTTTTAAATTATGAAATAGTCTAAAAAATTAGACTTTATTGTTTAATTATTTTTTATAATATCGCTTTTTTTGTTTAAAAAATTGTAATAAAATGGCCAAATATTGTCTGTTTAGAAAACAATTAATTGAATTTTTATTCATAATTATTGATTATTTAATCAAAAGGTCGTTTAATCATGCAAACTTATGCCCTCCTTATTTTACAAGATGGTTCGCAATTTATTGGTAAATCAATTGGTGCTGATGGTCAGACTGTTGGTGAAGTTGTGTTTAATACTTCTATGACAGGGTATCAAGAAATTCTTACTGATCCTT
Organism: Gilliamella sp. W8128; assembly: GCF_016100545.1. Lineage (NCBI taxonomy): Bacteria > Pseudomonadati > Pseudomonadota > Gammaproteobacteria > Orbales > Orbaceae > Gilliamella > Gilliamella sp. W8128. The sequence continues at coordinate 72,786 of NZ_JACFSE010000007.1, read as the reverse complement.
CATATTGTGAACAAATAGTGACATTAACTTATCCGCATATTGGTAATGTTGGTACCAATAGTGCTGATGATGAATCAACACAAGTTTATGCAAAAGGATTGATTATTCGAGATTTACCATTAATCGCAAGTAATTATCGTAGCGAAATGGATCTTTCAAGTTATTTAAAAAAACATAATGTGATTGCGATTGCTGATATTGATACACGTTGTTTAACACGTATTTTACGTGAAAAAGGGGCACAACATGGCGTGATTATTACCGCAAATGATAAACAGACCTTACTTGATAAAGCAGAAAATGCCAAACAGCAGGCAGTAGAATATAAGGGTTTAAGTGGTTTAGATTTGGCTCAAGATGTGACGTGCAGTAAAAGTTATACATGGACCAGCAGTATATGGACAATTCAACAAGAGCATCCAATCCCAAAAGCAGAAAGTGAACTACCTTATCATGTTGTTGCTTATGACTTTGGTGTTAAACAAAATATTTTACGGATGTTAGTTGCGCGTGGATGTAAGTTAACTGTTGTACCCGCAAAAACACCTGCAAATGAAGTATTGTCATTAAACCCAGATGGAATATTCCTATCAAATGGTCCTGGTGATCCCGCCCCTTGCACTTATGCCGTTGACGCGATTAAGCAGTTTCTGACTACCGATATTCCTGTTTTTGGTATCTGTTTGGGGCACCAATTGTTAGCGCTAGCCTGTGGTGCTAAAACGATCAAAATGAAATTTGGTCATCATGGTGGTAATCATCCTGTTAAGGATCTAGAAAATAATCGTGTCATGATTACAGCGCAAAATCATGGCTTTGCTGTCGATGAGAACACCTTGCCAGCACATTTACGCGCCACACACAAATCGTTATTCGATGGTTCATTACAAGGGATTCATCATAATCAAAAACCTGCATTTAGTTTTCAAGGACACCCTGAAGCCAGTCCAGGTCCACACGATGCTGCGCCACTTTTTGATCACTTTATTGAATTAATTAAAATTTATAAGCAGGAGCAATAACATGGCTAAGCGAACAGATATTAAAAGTATTCTAATTATTGGCGCAGGGCCAATCGTTATCGGTCAAGCTTGTGAATTTGATTATTCCGGTGCTCAGGCATGTAAAGCATTACGTGAAGAGGGCTATCGAGTTATTTTAGTTAACTCGAATCCGGCAACCATTATGACCGATTCAGAAATGGCTGATGCTACCTATATTGAGCCTATCCACTGGACATGTGTGCGTAAAATTATTGAGAAAGAGCGACCTGATGCCATTTTACCGACAATGGGGGGGCAAACGGCATTAAATTGTGCATTAGAACTTGAAAAACGGGGTGTATTAAAAGAGTTTAATGTTGAAATGATCGGTGCTACTGCCGATGCGATTGATAAAGCGGAAGATCGCAAACGCTTTGATCAGGCGATGAAAAAAATTGGTCTTGATACAGCTCGTTCTGGTATTGCTCACTCATTAACAGAAGCTTATACGGTATTAGAACAAGTCGGATTTCCTTGTATTATTCGTCCTTCTTTTACAATGGGGGGAACCGGTGGCGGTATAGCATACAATCAAGAAGAATTTGAGGAAATATGTACTCGAGGCCTTGATTTATCGCCGACTAATGAATTACTTATTGATGAATCATTGATTGGATGGAAAGAGTATGAAATGGAGGTCGTGCGGGATAAAAACGATAATTGTATTATTGTTTGTTCGATTGAAAATTTCGATCCTATGGGGATCCATACTGGCGATTCAATCACGGTTGCACCGGCACAAACCTTAACAGATAAAGAGTATCAAATTATGCGTAATGCTTCAATTGCGGTATTACGTGAGATTGGCGTTGAAACTGGTGGTTCAAATGTACAATTTTCGGTTGATCCAAAAACAGGTCGATTAATTGTGATTGAAATGAATCCTCGGGTATCTCGTTCTTCAGCGTTAGCATCTAAAGCAACTGGTTTTCCTATTGCTAAAATCGCGGCTAAATTAGCGGTTGGCTATACACTTGATGAACTGTGCAATGATATTACTGGTGGAAAAACACCTGCTTCTTTCGAACCGTCTATTGATTATGTCGTTACTAAGATTCCACGGTTTAATTTTGAAAAATTTGCTGGTTGTAATGATCGCTTAACCACGCAAATGAAATCGGTGGGTGAAGTGATGGCAATTGGCCGAACATTCCAAGAATCGATGCAAAAAGCACTACGAGGGCTAGAGGTTGGCGCCAGTGGGTTGGACGAAAAAATCGATGATTATAGTGATGAAAAGAATCTAACTAAAATTCGTTATGAATTGCAGGAAGCTGGTAGTGAGCGTATTTGGTATCTAGCTGATGCGTTTCGTGCTGGTTTCACGCTGGATGAAATCTTTTTATTAACCCATATTGATCGTTGGTTCTTAGTACAAATTGAAGAGTTAGTGCAAATAGAAAATCGCTTAAAGCAACAAACCATTAATGATCTTGATCAAGAGGCATTATGGCAACTTAAACGTAAAGGCTTTTCGGATCTTCGTATTGCTAAACTGCTTAATACTCAAGAACAAGCCGTGCGAGATCTGCGCGTACAATATGATATTCACCCAGTTTATAAACGTGTGGATACCTGTGCAGCCGAGTTTTCAACCGATACAGCCTATCTTTACTCAACATATGAACAAGAGTGTGAGGCCAACCCACAATTTAATCGTAAAAAGATTATGATTTTGGGCGGTGGGCCTAATCGAATTGGTCAAGGCATTGAATTTGATTACTGCTGTGTGCATGCAGCATTGGCTTTACGTGAAGATGGTTTTGAAACCATTATGGTAAATTGTAATCCCGAAACGGTTTCAACCGATTACGATACTTCCGATAGACTCTATTTTGAGCCGGTTACCCTTGAAGATGTGCTTGAAATTGCCCACGTTGAAAAACCTAATGGCGTGATAGTACAGTATGGTGGACAAACTCCGCTGAAATTGGCGCGAGCTCTTGAAGCAGCCGGAATTCCAATTATTGGTACTTCTCCTGATGCCATAGACAGAGCCGAAGATCGCAAACGCTTTCAAGAAGTAGTCGATAAATTAAAGTTAAAACAGCCAGTTAATGCCACCGTAACCGATATTGATGAAGCGGTAATCAAAGCAGAACAAATCGGTTATCCACTCGTGGTGCGTCCATCTTATGTATTAGGCGGACGAGCAATGGAAATTGTTTACAATGAACAAGATTTACGCCGTTATTTTAAAACTGCGGTGAGTGAGTCAAATAATGCGCCTGTACTACTTGATCACTTTTTAGATGATGCAATCGAGGTGGATATTGATGTGATTGCCGATGGCGAGCAAATCGTTATTGGTGGCATTATGGAACATATTGAACAAGCTGGTATTCACTCTGGCGATTCCGCTTGTTCGCTACCAACGTATACATTAAGTCCTGAAATTCTAGCTGAACTGCGTAAACAAGCTAAACAGTTAGCATTCGAGCTAAACGTAAAAGGTTTAATGAATGGGCAATTTGCTGTAAAAGATAATCAAGTTTATCTAATTGAAATTAATCCACGTGCAGCCCGTACGGTGCCGTTTGTCTCGAAAGCGACTGGCTTACCACTGGCTAAAATTGCTGCCCGCGTCATGACAGGGCAATCGCTGACTAAGCAAAATGTCACTCAAGAAGTCATTCCGCCTTATTATTCCGTTAAAGAGGTGGTATTACCATTTAATAAATTTAGCGGTGTCGATCCTATTTTAGGTCCTGAAATGCGTTCAACCGGTGAAGTCATGGGAATTGGTAAAACATTTGCAGAAGCCTTTGCCAAAGCACAGCTTGGCAGCTTGTCGAATATGAAAAAATCTGGCAAAGCATTACTTTCTATTCGTGAACAAGATAAACCACGTCTATTAGAAGTTGCTAAACGATTAATCGCTCATGGATTTAGCATTGATGCCACACTTGGCACGGCAAAAGCATTGCAACAAGCAGGAATTGCCTGCCAAATTGTCAAAAAAGAGAATGAAGGTCGGCCAAATATTCATGATCATATTAAAAATGGCGAGTACAGTTATATTCTTAACACAACCTCAGGTCGAGCAGCTATTGAAGCATCTAAAATCCTACGCCGTAGTGCTATCCAATATAAGGTTCATTATGATACAACTATGAATGCAGCTTATGCTACGACAGCAGCTCTGGATTACAATCCTGCTGATAGCGTGATACCGTTACAGGCACTTTATCAATAAGCAAAAAGACGAGCTATAGCTCGTCTTTTTTTATAAATAATACATCAAGTTATAATTTATTTTTTAAGCCTTTCCTTCAGCCATCGCTAAAATATCTGCTTCGGTTAATTTGTGAGTCTGATTAGCAAACGCATAGCAAGTTGGTTTTTTATCAATAAAGACTTCAGCCGTGAATTTTAAATCCTTAATATCGTCAAAGATCCAAGCAGCAATATAATAATTTTGCGTACCTTTTAAATGATAATAAAGATGAGAGCCACACTCTTTACAAAATGCTCTTTCCGCCCATTGTGATGAGTTAAAATGGGTAACGTTCTCTTGTCCTTCTATCGTTAAATCACCACTGTGCGCTAAGGTCATTAAAGGCCCAGCACTCCATTTACGACAAGTTTGGCAATGGCATGCACTAAAATCCGTATTGGCAAATGGCACAGACAATTTAACTTTTCCACACAAACAAGATCCATGATATTGAGTTGACATATTTTTTCCTTTTTCCAATTAATGATTTTGCTAATTGGTTAAATATTAGCATAATGGATAATCAACTAGAATAAGTTTAGTTGTAAAAAATATTGAGGAGTGTATACCGTTTACTATATAAATTGTCTTTATTTGTTAAGGAATGTGTAAAAAAAGGACAGTTAGACTAGTAAGGTATTGCTTTATTATTTTATTGATATAATATAGCCACCTCTTTGACGCGGGGTGGAGCAGCTTGGTAGCTCGTCGGGCTCATAACCCGAAGGTCGTTGGTTCAAATCCAGCCCCCGCAACCAATTCTACCAAACCTTTCTCATATTCTTACAAACAACTAAATAATTACGCTGATTTTGGCACAGCAAGTAATGTTGATACCGCTTCGCTAATGCGTCTAGCAATGTAACTATTGTTCATTGTATATAAATGGATACCATCAACATTTTGTGAGACTAAATCAACAATCTGATCGATAGCATAAGCAATACCAGCATCACGAAATGCATCCGGATGATGTTCATATTTTTCCATTATTTGCTTAAATTTCTTAGGTAGATTAACACCACACATTGAAACCATTCGTTCAATCTGATTTTTATTGGTAACGGGCATAATGCCTGCTTCAATTGGTACATTAATATCCATGTCATGTGCTTTATCTAAAAAAGCATAAAAATAGTCATTATCAAAAAATAGTTGTGAAATTAGCTGATCGGTACCGGCATTTACTTTTTCTTTTAGATGGATTAAATCTTGTTTAAGCGTCGTTGCTTCAAGATGCCCTTCTGGATAGCATGCGCCAATAACATTAAAATCGCCGTTTTCTTTAATAAAGGTGACTAATTCGCTAGCAAAACGAAAATCATCTTTTGGTGGTACATTGGGGCTGATATCACCACGTAATGCTAATACATTATCAATTCCGGCACATTTGAGGTCGTGAAGAATTTTTAGCATTTCGGCTTTGTCGAAGTTGATCCCCGGTAAATGGGCGACACTTTCAATACCATAAGTATGTTTAACCGAATGTGCAATATCAATTGTAGTTTGGCCATTTAAGCTACCACCAGCACCATAAGTGACACTAATAAAGTCAGGTTTAAAATAACCTAATTCGCGTAATGTGCTATAAATTGTCTCTAATGGTGACGTTTTTTTAGGTGGAAAAACCTCAAAGGAAAATACTGTTTTTTGGTTAAATAATAAATTTGTTTTCATTGGTACCATCCATTCTTGCTATCTTTTTTACTCTACTGACATTACCGCCGCCTATAAAGGCGGCGGTAATTAAGACAGACAAAGCTAATTAACTTTATAAAAAACAGTGTTAATTAAGAGTCTTTCTCACTTCTAAGGTTGCTTGAACTAGGTGTTCTAAGCTTTCAACTACTTCTTTTTCACCGCGAGTTTTTAAACCACAATCTGGATTAATCCACAATTTTTGCTTATCAATTTTAGCCACTAATTTTTCAATAGTTGCTTTGATTTCCGCAACTGGTGGTACACGTGGTGAGTGGATGTCATATACGCCAGGTCCAACTTCTGTTTTAAAGTTATTTGCTTTAAGCACATCAATTAATTGTAGATTTGAGCGTGATGCTTCAAATGAAATAACATCGGCATCCATCGCATCAATATCTTTGATGATGTCAGCAAATTCGCTATAACACATATGAGTATGAATTTGGGTATCAGCTTGTACTTTGCTGTGAACCAATCTAAATGCTGGAATTGCCCAATCTAGATATTCACTATTCCAATCCGCTTTACGTAATGGTAATTTTTCTTTTAATGCCGCTTCGTCAATTTGGATGACTTTAATGCCAGCTGCTTCAAGATCTAATACTTCATCACTGATCGCTAACCCAATTTGGAATACCGATTCTTTTTGTGAGATATCTTCACGTGGGAATGACCAGTTTAAGATAGTCACAGGGCCGGTTAACATGCCTTTAACTGGTTTATCAGTTAAACTTTGCGCATATTTTGAATATTCAACCGTAATTGGTTTAGAACGGGAAATATCACCCCAAACAATTGGTGGCTTAACGCAACGTGTACCATAAGATTGTACCCAGGCTTTTTCAGTAAATACGAATCCGTTTAAGCTTTCACCGAAGTATTCCACCATGTCATTACGTTCAAATTCACCGTGAACTAATACATCAATACCGATCTCTTCTTGCAGTTTGATACATTCAGCAATTTTTTGTTTATTAAATTCAGTGTATTCATTTAGGCAAATTTCGCCTTTTTTGAATTTTGCACGATTTAAACGTACATCTGGTGTTTGTGGGAATGAACCAATAGTTGTAGTAGGTAATAATGGCAGATTAAAGGCTTTTTTCTGAGCAGCTTCACGCACCGAAAATTCAGGTAAACGAGTAAAATCAGACTCTTTCAGTGCCGCCACTTTTTGACGAACTGTTTGGTTAGCCCCTTCACGTTCACGGGTAAACAGAGTTTGGTTAGCTTTGTAAGCGGCATTATTATCTGGATTTGCTTCATTAAGTAATTGGCCTAATTCAGCAAGCTCTTGTAGTTTTTCTTGAGCGAAAGCAAAATAAGCACGTTGTTGAATAGTTAATTTAGTCTCATTTTGTAATGTATAAGGTACATGCAATAATGAGCATGAAGTATTCACCACAACGTTTGCAGCTTTTTGTTTAATTTTAGCTAATAATGTTAAGGTTTTTTTGTAATCATTTTTCCAAATATTTTTACCATTAACGACACCTGCAAATAATACTTTTTCAGCAGGGAAGCCATTATTTTCAAGTAAGGCTAAAGTTTGTTTACCTTCAACAAAATCAAGACCAACACCATCAAAAGGTAATGCAACAAGTTCTTTATAACAGTCACGTACATCACCAAAATAAGTTTGTAATACGACTTTCGTTTTACCTTTAACAGATAAAATAGCTTGATAAATTTCGTTAAATAACTCGATATCTTGTTGAGTAAGATCAGTCACTAAAATTGGCTCGTCAATTTGAATCCAATCAGCGCCAAGAGCAGTGAATTTTTGAATGATTTCTTGATAAGCTTTAATAATATCAGCTTTAAAATCAACTAATTGCTTTCTACCTAAGTATTGAGCTAATTTGAAAAAGGTTAAAGCACCAATGATCACCGGTTTCGTTTGAATGCCGAGTTCTTTGGCTTCTTGGTATTCATCAAATGGTTTGCTACTGGCAATTTTTATTTCTAGTGAATCTTCGATTTCAGGAACAAGATAGTGATAATTGGTATTGAACCATTTTTTCATAGCTAATGCACGAACATCACCTTTATCGCCTTGATAACCACGAGCCATAGCAAAATAACGATCGAGTTCAGGTAAACCTAAATCTTGATAACGTTTTGGTACAACATTTAGTAAACATGCTGTGTCTAGAACTGCATCATAAAATGAGAAGTCATTTGATGATATAAATGCTATTTTTTGAGCAGCTTGTTGATTTAAATGTTCTGCACGTAGCGCTTTTGCTTCACTTAATAGCTCCGCTTGAGTTTTATTTCCTTTAAAATAAGCTTCGGTAGCAAATTTTAATTCACGAAGCTTACCAACACGTGGATATCCAATAACAGCAGTATTCATTTTATTTTCCTTTCATTTCATCGCAGTTCTTTTAGTAACTAAAAAGATAACAAAAAAAATCGCTATTGAATAATTCTAGTTTTTTATGGATTGATATAGTTTTTAACTATATCAAAATAATTTACCATTTCCAGTTAACCCAAAATTAAGTATATTTATTTACTAAATGGATATAGGATAAGAAGAAATTCTAGATCATGATCAGTAATAGTTTCTATGTGTATTATTCTTTATTTAATTTACTTTCTTGAGCTTACTTTGATCTATCCATCATTAGGTAATGACCATAGCGGTGTTATGACGGTTCAGTCGATTTTGAACTTTTTTATTATGGTTTTTTTCTTGTTTAACTGCATTGTCAATATTCTGTATTGCCTATTTAAGTCACGTAAACATTGGTTTGATTATACTGCGGTTGGACTATTGTTTGCGGTTATTATTTTTATTCCGGTAAATAATTTTATGGTGGAAAAGACAAAGGAAGCTCGTCGATCGCACCGGGTTGAGCGACAACTTAATGATATAAATGCGGAGAGAGTAGAGAAGATTAATCTAAATATTTTACAAAAATGATTAATAATTAATTTATATAGTTAAGATTCAAAACCCTCCTATCTTGATTGGGACAGAAGGGTAGTAAACAATATTTATTTTCGCCATTCACCATGAATCGGTCTAGAAAAGTGAGCGAGTACGGCAATCATACAGATCTCGATAGAAACACCCCAATAAATATGACCTAAAATTTCACTCCATAATTCATAACCGTTTAAATTCCACAACCAACCAATTGTTCCTTCAGGTGCATAAGCGGGATGGCGGAATCCTAACAATGGAATTAAAAATCCGTGCATGACGACAGTAATAATTAATCCATAAAATGCCCCATACCAAAGTCGGATTTTATTCCAAAAATAAGCAATAAATACATAAACAAAAGCAAAAGCGAAACTAAATAACCAGTGATAAAGAGTGACTGCACCCAAAACATTGGTTCCTTGATAAATATAATCAAGCGAGTGGGAATTGATGCCTAACCAACCAAGCCAAGCATCAATATGTGCCGCTGGTGGCGAAATTTCACCGGGAACTCGAGGAGGCATATTAACTTCAGATCCCCATTTGACTAATGAACTGATAAAACCACCAATAATTGTTGTCCAGATGATAATTTGACGATTTGTTTTATTTCCAAACATTGAAGTTATTCCTTACTATATTTAATAGAATTGAAATTAAATAGCCAATAATATAAATAAATTGTGTTCTATCTAAGTTCTACCTAAATTGGGTAGGACGTTTTATTGTATATTCGTTTAAAACAAAATTTGTTTGCTCAGCATTACTTTTGGGGTGGACTAATATAGCTTTAATCAGTCATAATGGATAGATGCCGACATACCGATTTATAGACTAATTACGGTTAAATAATATACGCTTTTAAATCTAAATAATACACATTATCCCGATCATAATTTTTAAAAACACCTAAAATGATTATTTTAATTGATAATGATTCTCATTATCATGTATAATGGCAATATATCAATTTTGAGGTTTTGATTATGTTGAAAATATCCACAGTAAGTTTAGAAGAGATCAATAATACTGTTCATATTCCCGATCCGAATGCGAGTTTTTTTCGAAAACTGTGGGCTTTTTCTGGTCCGGGGGCTTTAGTAGCGGTTGGTTATATGGATCCCGGTAATTGGATCACCTCAATTCAAGGCGGTGCGCTTTATAGTTATTTGTTGCTATCAGTGATATTAATTTCTAGCTTGATAGCCATGTTATTACAGGCCATGTGTGTCAAGATTGGCGTAGTCACCGGCATGGATCTTGCACAAGCAACTAAATCAATGGTGGGTAGAAAGGTAGCATTTTGCTTATGGATATCAACTGAATTAGCGATTATTGCCACAGAAATTGCCGAGGTGATTGGTAGTGCCGTTGCCTTGAATCTTTTGTTTGATATTCCATTATTAATTGGTGTTTTATTAACGGTATTTGATGTGGTTATTTTGTTAATTCTAATGCGTTTTGGTTTTAGAAAAATAGAAGCTATCGTTTTTTGTTTAATTGCGACAATATTTATTATCTTCACTTATGAAGTGTTAAGAGCTTCACCGGCATTGAGTGACATTATTAATGGCTTTATTCCTCGAACAGATATTTTTACTGCCTCAATTAAAGGGCATGATTCAGCATTAGTTATAGCATTAGGTATTGTTGGTGCGACTGTTATGCCACATAATTTATATCTACACTCTTCAATCGTTCAAACCAGAAAATATGACAGAAAGAATCGAACCAGCCTAAAAGATGCAATTAAATATGCCACCATTGATTCCAATATACAGTTATCCTTTTCGTTCATCATCAATTGTCTCTTATTGATTCTTGGTGCCGCCCTTTTTTACGGCAATAATCCCGATGATCTTGGTCGATTTACACAGCTATATGATGCTTTGAAAGATCCACATATGGTTGGCCCGGTAGCCAGTTCGATTATGGCAACATTATTTGCTGTGGCATTACTGGCATCCGGTCAAAATGCAACAATTACTGGTACATTGACGGGGCAAATCGTTATGGAGGGATTTATCAATTTATCAATTCCTCTTTGGGCAAGACGAATAATTAGTCGTGGATTGGCGGTGACTCCGGTTATTTTATGTATTTATATTTGGGGAGATAAAGAAAATATTGTCGAAAATTTATTAATTTATACTCAAGTATTTTTGAGCATCGCTTTACCGATATCCATGGTGCCTTTAATTTGGGTCACTTCAAATAAAAAAATTATGCAGGAGTTTGTTAACAGTAAGTTAACTATTATTTTAGGCTGGATAGCAACTATTTCGTTAGTGATATTAAATTTACAACTAATTTATGAAGTGATTAGTTCATTATATTAACTAACTATATATCAGCTTATATATCAACTAATGATTGATCAAAACCATTGATTCAGTTGTTATCAATGGTTTATATTTTTCTAATCAATTGATGACACACCTTTATTGATTTGCTCAGTTATTAAGCAAAAGGATCCGTTTTAAAAACTAGGTAAAATCTAGATAGCAACGTAATTCTAGTTAAAATAATAAAATTAAATCGTAATTTTATTTAAAAAGCTGTATTTATTTACAGTGTTTTTGTTGATATACTCGTACTAATTTTAATCAGTTGCATGTGTTTATTTAATTATTATGATAACTCAACTTACTATTAATAATTTTGCTATTGTCGATCAGTTGTTAGTTGATTTTACAACAGGGATGACCGCAATTACAGGGGAAACTGGGGCCGGTAAATCGATTGCGATTGATGCCTTAGGATTATGTTTAGGTAATCGTTCAGATGCCTCTGCTATTCGTAATGGTGCGGAACGAGTAGATATTTCAGCTAGTTTTGTCCTTGATGACACACCAGCGGCATATGTATGGTTAACTGAAAATCAACTTGATGAAGGTAATGACTGTATTTTACGACGAGTCATCAATCAAGATGGGCGTTCTAAAGCATTTATTAATGGGCGAGCTGTACCAATTTCACAATTAAAAGATTTAGGACAAATGCTAATTCAAATTCATGGCCAACATGAACATCAGCGTTTGTTAAAAAGTGATTATCAACAAATATTACTTAATCACTATATGCATGAACCAAATTTATTATCGCAAATGCAACAGGCCTATAAGCAATGGAAAACGGCTAGCCAAGCTTATCAACAATATCAATCCTCAAAACAAGAGCGCGATGCACATGTTCAGTTATTGCAATATCAGTTAAAAGAGTTAAATGAATTTTCGCCGATTGAAGGGGAATATCAACAAATTGATGAAGAATATAAAAAGTTAGCCAATAGTGAACAGCTAATTAGTCTTAGCCAACAATCGATAATGTTACTCGACGAAGCTGATGAGTACAATGTGAGTAATATGCTTAATAGTGTTAAACATATTATTAATGATTTAGCCGGATTAGATCCATCTTTAAATAATGTTTCAGCAATGCTAGAAGAAGCTACTATTCAAATTAAAGAAGCTTGCTATGAATTACGTCATTATAGTGAAAGTTTAGAGTTGGATCCGGCAAGAGTGATGCAACTTGAACAACGCATATCAAAACAGATCGCTTTAGCTCGTAAGCACCATGTGTCACCAGAAGCATTACCTGAATTACATCAGAGTTTACTTAATGAATTTAAACAGATTAATCAGCAAGATGAACAGGGTGAACAGTTAAAAGAGCAGATCAAAAAATATCAACAAATTGCCGTAGAATTAGCAACTAAATTACACCAAAAACGCTTAGCAGCTAGCAAAACATTAGCTAAAAAAGTATCGGCTACTATGCATGAATTATCTATGCCAAATGGTGATTTCAGTATTGATATAACATTCGATGAAAACCGCTTGAGTGAAGATGGTGCAGATCAGGTATCTTTTTTAGTTAGTACCAATGCTGGGCAAATTGCACAACCTTTAGCTAAAGTCGCATCTGGTGGTGAATTATCTCGTATAGCGTTAGCTATACAAGTTTTAACTGCACAAAAAATGGACACGCCGGCACTGATTTTTGATGAAATTGATGTTGGTATTAGCGGGCCTACTGCCGCTAAGGTGGGACAGTTATTAAGACAACTTGGTGAATCAACTCAAGTTATTACTGTGACACATTTGCCACAAGTTGCTGGTCAAGCTAATCAACACTATTTTGTAAGTAAACAAACCAATGGCAAACAGACCGCTACTGATATGCAAAGATTAGATAAAAATGGTCGTTTAAATGAACTAGCTAGGTTATTGGGCGGTGATAAAATCACAGATGCAACATTAGCCAATGCGAAAGAGTTACTTATTATCTAATTTAATTATGGTAAAATAACGACTTTAATTTTGGACTGAGGATAGCTAGAATCATGAGCTTATCTGGTAAAAATATTTTATTAGGCATAACGGGTGGCATTGCTGCTTATAAATGTCCAGATCTTGTCCGCCATTTAAAAAAGGCTGGTGCGCAAGTACGAGTTGTATTGACCGAGTCCGCTAGTCATTTTGTCGCACCGATGACGTTACAAGCGGTATCTGGTAATGCAGTATCAAAAGAGTTATTCGATCCTACAGCTGAACTCTCAATGAGCCATATTGAATTAGCTAAATGGGCTGATTTAGTATTAATTGCCCCGGCTACAGCGAATATTATTGCTAAGATGGCAAATGGTATTGCCGATGATCTGTTATCGACGATGTGCCTTGCGACGCCAGCCAAAATTGTTATCGCACCAGCAATGAATCAACAGATGTATAAAGCTGCCGCAATGCAGCAAAATTTAGCGACATTAGAATCACGCAATACGTTAATTTTAGGTCCAGATGAGGGTTTTCAAGCGTGTGGTGATATTGGTCCTGGTCGCATGGTTGAACCGACAACTATCGTTGAAAGTATTAATAACTATTTTCAAGCTAATTCCGAACTTGCTGGAACCACCATTACTATCACTGCCGGCCCTACCATTGAAGAGCTTGATCCAGTCCGTTATATCAGTAATTATAGTTCTGGTAAAATGGGCTTTGCCATTGCAAAAGCGGCGGCCGAAATGGGAGCAACAGTGAACTTAATTAGCGGTCCAGTTAATTTAACAACACCTGATAATGTTAATCGCATTAATGTAAAAAGTGCTAAACAGATGTATGATGAGGCATTGGTTTTGGCGAAGAAATCTACGATTTTTATTTCTTGTGCCGCTGTTGCTGATTATCGGGCTGAGACTATTGCTAAGAATAAAATTAAAAAAACTGATGATAGCAATGAGCTTGTGATTAAATTAGTTAAAAATCCAGATATTGTTGCCAGTATTGCTGGATTAAAAGAATACCGTCCATTTGTCGTTGGTTTTGCCGCTGAAACGAATGATGTAAAGGCCTATGCCCTTAAAAAATTGACCACAAAAAATTTAGATTTAATTTGTGCTAACGATGTGTCAGACCAGAATATAGGTTTTAACTCTGATCAAAATGCATTAACCCTTTATTGGCAAAATGGCGAACAAACGTTACCATTAAGCAGTAAACAACAATTAGCAAAACAGTTACTTCAAGCAGTTATAACACGATATAAAGCGAGTCATGATGAAAAGAAAAATTGATATTAAAGTATTAGATAAACGTTTAGGTAATGAGTTTCCACTACCAACTTATGCAACCGAAGGTTCAGCTGGTATCGATTTAAGAGCAATGTTTGATAAAACTACCGAAATTAAACCTGGTGAAACGATTTTAACTCCAACTGGTTTATCTATGCATATTGCTGATCCTAGCTTAGCTGCATTAGTGTTACCTCGTTCAGGACTTGGTTCAAAAAATGGTATTGTTCTTGGTAATTTAGTTGGTTTAATTGATTCTGATTATCAAGGTCAATTATTTGTGCCAGTTTGGAATCGAAGCCAAACCCCATTTGTTATTGAACCGGGCGATAGAATTGCGCAATTAATTATTGTGCCAGTCGTGCAAGCTGAATTTAATATTGTTGATGATTTTGTTGAATCAACACGCGGTGAAGGTGGATTTGGGCATTCAGGTAAGAAATAATCGTGAGTAGCAAAAATAAAAATCGTAAAGAAGATATACTCCAAGCATTGGCAACTATGCTTGAATCTAATGAAGGTACGCAACGAATCACAACGGCTAAATTAGCTGCAACAGTTGGTGTTTCTGAAGCTGCTTTGTATCGACATTTTCCCAGCAAGACGAAAATGTTTGAGAGCTTAATTGTTTATATTGAAGATATTTTGCTTTCTCGTATTAATGTTATTATGCAAGATGAACCGAATACCTTTGTTCGACTGCAACTTATTTTAGCCTTAATACTTGGTTTTTCTGAAAAGAACCCAGGTCTGACTCGTATCATGACTGGGCATGCCTTAATGTTTGAGCAAGAGCAATTGCAAGATCGAATTAGTCAATTATTTGAACGAATCGAAACCCAGATAAAGCAAGTCATACGAGAAAGAAAAATTCGTGAAGGTATCGCTTTTACCACTGATGAACGTATTTTGGCTGGTCAGTTACTTGCATTTTGTGAAGGAATGATGGCACGTTATTCTCGTTCAGGTTTTAAGTATTTACCCACAACAAACTTTGAAACCCGTTGGGCTTTATTAGCAAAACAGTTAGTTTAATTCGACTCACTAACAATTATCGTTCTAACTATTTCTGTTATTGTTACAGAGGATAATTTCATGAATTTTGAAAATATAACTAATCAAATTCTATTCTTTATAGAAAAATATGATGGGGTAGTATTAAGTTATGTAGCTCATTTTTGTTTTGCCATTGTTATTTTTCTTATTGGCCGAACCATTGCTAAATTTGTTGCTCGCCAATTAAGAAGAATATTAACCAATCGTCATGTTGATCCAACCGTAGTTAAATTTGTCAGCTCTTTATCCTATTACGCCATTATAGTGATGACTTTCGTTGCTGTATTGGGACAACTTGGTGTGCAAACAGCATCAATTGTTGCTGTGATTGGTGCCGCCGGTTTAGCTGTTGGTTTAGCTTTACAAGGATCTTTGTCAAATTTTGCTGCTGGCGTGATTTTAATTATTTTTCGTCCTTTTAAAGTCGGTGAAACAGTGGTTATTAATAACCAAAAAGGGGATATTGATTCTATTCAAATCTTTTCAACGACTATCGTTACACCAACTAATGAAGTTGTTGTTATTCCAAATGGACAAGTAGTTAGTGCCAATATTATTAACTATACCCGTTTGCCGGAAAGACGTTTAGATTTAGTCGTTAATGTTGGCTATGATTCAGATATTCAAAAGGTTTATCAAGTTTTAAATCAAGCAGTGAATAAAACAAATAATATCTTAACCAGTAAAGATACAATTATCCGTTTGGATTTATTGGATGCTTCATCGATGAATTTTAATGTTTTAGTTTGGACTCTCAATGCCAATTATGGACCAGTTAAAGCTGAATTGCTTGAAAATATTAAAAATGGCTTAACTGAAAATGGTATTAACATTCCATATCCAACTATGGATGTAAATGTAAACTCTCAATCATAATTTTCAACTATGGTATTCCGTTGTTGGTTAGCAACGGAATACAACACTTCTTTTTGCAGTTAGATATCTTGATCCATATTTAATGCTGGTTTATCACAGTCAGGACAACCAACGATTTTAGCTGGAACACCTGCCACAGTAGTATGTTCTGGTACAGGCTCTAGAACGACTGAACCGGCACCAATTTTAGCACCTTTACCAATTTCAATATTCCCTAATATTGTCGAATGGGCACCAATCATAACGCCTTCACGAATTTTCGGATGACGATCGCCATTTTCTTTACCGGTGCCCCCTAAGGTGACTGATTGTAGGATAGAGACATCATTTTCAATCACTACCGTTTCACCAATGACAATACCTGTTGCATGGTCAAACATAACACCACAACCAATTTGGGCTGCTGGATGAATATCAACGCCAAAAACAATGGCAATTTGGCTCTGTAAGAAGGTTGCTAATGATTTACGATCTTGTTTCCAAAGCCAGTGTGCAATTCGATAAGCTTGTAATGAAAGGAATCCTTTATAATAGAGCAATGGCGTTGAATAGTAATTAGTGGCTGGGTCACGAACGTACACAGCAAGAATATCGGTAATGGCGGCATGGATAATATTATCATCAGCCTGATAAGCTTGTCTGGCTATCTCGCGGATTTCAATTGCAGGTACAACTTGGGTGGCAAGTTTATTGGCTAAAATGTAACTTAAGGCACTACCTAGATTTTCATGATTAAGTAACGTTGCATGGAAATAACTCGCTAACATTGGTTCACTTTCAACTAGCTTCGATGCTTCTTGTCGAATTGTTTGCCACAACATAGCTGGTTTAACAAATTTTTTGCTTGTATTCATGCCAAATACCTATATAGATTTAAACATTAGTCATAATATTTAGTATTGTTTCGCAAACAATGGATAGACGCAAGCTTTAATAGACAAACAGATGATAATTTGTGAAATGGGAACCGACTGTTCCCATTTTTATTCAATTATTGAGTTATTATTGATTATTTGCTTGTTTATTATCACTTAAAGTAAATATCGCGATGCATGAAATGATTAGCACGATACTAGCAAGTATATAAAAAGTCGTTGAATAACCATGATTATCAAATAATTTACCCACAGGTTTTGACAACACAATAACCCCTAAATTTGATGAAATATTAAAACCAACCAAATAAAGTGTTGCTGAAAGTCTGGCATCGAAATTAGCTACAATATATTTGAACATTGCCAAAATAAATAGTGGAATTTCAATTGCATGAAATAGTTTGACCAAAGAGATTAGATAGACATTATCTAAGCTTGCTGATAAACCTATTCGACAAATCATAACTAATGCCGCCACTAATAGTGATTTTTTAGCTCCCAATTTATTAATAAAATAAGGTGCAATAATCATACAACTTGCTTCAAGAAAAACTTGGAATGAATTTAAATAACCATAAATTTTATAACCGGTTTCCTCTTTTTCGAAAAAACTGGTGTAAAAATTCGGAAATAGCTGTTGATCATAAATGGTATAAAAACTGAAAGTACCAATAATAAAGACAACAAATAGCCAAAATTTACGAAGAGCAAAAAGTGATAATATTTCACTGATTGTAGGAATATTTGGCTTCGGTACTATTATTTGCGGTGTGTTATTGCTTACCGATAATTTTTGTGTAGGTTTAAAAAATAAATTGATGATGAAATAGATAGCTGCGACGCCAGAAGCGAGCCAAAAGTTAATATGTGGATCAATGCCAAATGAAAGACCAGCAACAAGAGTCGCAGCAGCATAGCCAAATGAGCCCCAAAATCTTGCTGGGCCAAATTCAAAGTTACATAAACGACTTATCCGCTCGATAAATGAGTCAATTAAGGCACTGCCAGATATAAAGCCTGCACTTAATACCGGTGCTCCGATACAAACACCTAATATAAAATCCTGCCTTAATAGAGGTTCATAAACATAAATCAAAAAAGGGCCAATCAGTATCATCATGATACTTTGAAAAGTAACAACCGCTTTTCCTATCTGTAATTTATCTTGAATGAAACCGTAAAAGATCATAAAAAACATGGCTGCAGCAGAATTAGCTGCATACACAACCCCTAGTTGTTCTCCGGATAATCCAATTTTGCTTTTAAGCCAAATCGCATAAAAAGACCACCAAAGCGACCATGCAGCATAAAAGGTAATAAGATAGCCTGATGAGAACCAATAATTTTTATTTTTTATCATATCTATATTCATTTTTTAGTCTCTTCTATTTGGTAGTTTAACGTTAACATGTTAATGTTAACATTATGGTCATAATTGAAATAAAATAGATACAATCAGATCTCATAAATGTTACTTTCCTCACACTTTTTATCATTTTTATTTGTGGTATCATCACACTAACTAAATATTAATTATTTTTATGCTGAGTAAAAGGATCCAACTATGGCTTCACTAAAGGATGTGGCTAAACTGGCATCTGTTTCATTGATGACAGTGTCTAGAGCGATTAATAATCCTGAAAAATTAAATAAACAAACTTATAAAAAAGTGAAGAAAGCTATTGAAGAATTGAATTATGTGCCCGATTTATCGGCACGTAAAATTCGAGGTGATAATTCAGGACCACATGCTATTGGTGTGCTGGCATTAGAAACGGCAACGACACCATTTTCAGTTGAATTACTTCAGGCAATAGAAAAAACGGCACAGCAACATGGTTGGAATACATTTATTGTCAATTTATTTGATGATAAAGATGCTGATCATGCGATTAATACGCTTTTATCTTATCGGCCTAATGGTATTATTTATACCACAATGGGATTAAGAAAAGTTGAACTACCTGAAAAACTATTAGGTAAGAATCTAGTATTAGCCAATTGTATTAGTGATTCAGAACAACTTGCTTGTTACATTCCTGATGATTATTCTGGTCAGTATCAAGCCATGCAAAACGTGATCAACAAAGGCTATAAAAAACCACTCTGCATCTATTTATCAGAAAATACCTTAGCTGGTAAAATTAGACGTAAAGCGGTTGAACAAGCATGGCTAGATGCAGGTAATGATTTAGCGGATATCACAAGCTATCATACGTCTATATCCCCTGATAATCTTGCGTTAGAGTATATGATGACGGTAGAGATCTTAGCAAAACATTGTATTAAAAAACCTGATTTTGACGTATTGATCTGCGGTAATGATCGCATAGCTTTTGTTGCATATCAATTTTTACTTAGCAAAGGGTTTCATATACCGAAGGATATCGCCGTTCTTGGCTATGATAATATGGTTGGCACTGGTGAGCTTTTTTATCCTGCACTGACTACCGTGCAATTACCTCATTACGAAATAGGACAAGCTGCTGCCTTACATATCATTAATGGCCTAAGCGAAAAAAATGTCACGCATATCCCATCGCCTTATTTAGCACGAGAATCTGTCTAGAGTAAAAAAACCACCATAATATGGTGGTTTTTATTGTCAATTATTGATAAATAGATTTTAATTGCCAGCTTTCTAATTTGCTAATTCTTGCTTGTCCATTTTCAGCAAATAAATTAATTAAACGTGTAGCTGGTAATTTTGGATAAATACGGCTTGAAAGACTATATAAATCTTTGTTGACGAAAACCTCGACTGATGATGCATCCACAAAAATATGCAATGTTACTTTTTTGTTTTTTGGTAATGGCACGCTGCGATAACCTTTTAAATCGAGTCCAGAAAGGCTTCGATCAAGAACCAGTCGATTAGATTGCAAGTCAATATACAATAATGTAGCTTGTTTACCATCTGAGGTGGCAGCGAGTTGTAAGCCAAAACGTTCGGCATTACTATTGGCTAAATCAATTTCAACATTAACTTCACAACTAATTGACTCGATATCGGTATTTTTTAATTCATTATTTAATGTGATATTGGTTAATAATTGCGGTTTTTCTCGCAAAGCTTCAAGTTCTTTTACTGGTCGGTTACGAACTTTGTTTTGGCGGTCTAGTATTAATTCACGTGGTAAAGTAAAAACCCCCATCCATTTATCGTGTTTACTTGGCATTTTTGACTCCCACATATCCATCCATGCAAATACAATTCGGCGACCATCAGCGGCAAGAAATGATTGTGGTGCATAAAAATCATGACCAAAATCCATCTCTTGGAATGATTTAATGACGGTAAATGGTTTACCAGGTTGCCAATCACCAACAATATAACCTGACTGGAATCGATTACGATATTGATAACCTTTAGCGTGCATGCCTTGTGGTGAAAACATCAAGATCCATTTATCACCCAATGGGAAAAAGTCAGGACATTCAAGCATATAAACATTAGGATCAATATCACTGATAAGTACTTGATCAAATATCCAATCTTTTAAGTCAGTTGAGCGATAAAGCAATACTTGCCCGATGTCATTGGCTTCTCGTTGCCCAACCACCATCCACCATTTTCCTTGTTGTTGCCAAACTTTAGGATCACGAAAATGCATAATCCCTTCTTTTGGTGTCAGCACAGTACCATGTTTTTCGAAATGAATACCATCTTTACTGGTAGCAAGACATTGGGTTTCACGAATATGTTCATCATTGCCTTGACCATTTAGCCAGATATGACCAGTGTAAATTAAGCACAGTTCACCATTATTATCTACCGCTGAACCAGAGAAACAACCGCTTTGGTCATAATCATGATCGGGTGCAATAGCAATAGGTAATCTTCGCCATGTAATCAGATCATCACTTACTGCATGACCCCAATGCATAGGCCCCCAATTTTCATCATAAGGATGATGTTGGTAAAAGGCATGATATTGCCCTTTATAATAAACTAATCCATTGGGATCGTTCATCCAGCCAGCTGGTGGTGCTAAATGAAAATGAGGGTAATACTGTTTATTTATTTGTTGTTCTAGTTTTTCTACAGCTTGGTTTGCTTTATCAATTGCAGTATTCATAACATTACCTTCGTTCAAATTGAGTTAAGTTAATATAATTACATACTACCTCAAAATATTTGTTAACGTTAACCTATAATAAAATAAACGTTAATTTATGTGATACTAGTCACATATTTTTAACGTTAACAATGATTTTTTTTATAAATGTTTTAGTTTATTATTAATATTGATTATCAGCATATCAATTAATTAGTCATTAATTAACTAATTTAATCGAAAAGTATAGTGCAATAACATTAATCGTGTTACATACATTCAATCCCTTTTAACAATAATATGAGTGACAAAATGAAAAATACAAAAGTATGGTCTCTTGGTGATGCCGTTATTGACTTATTGCCATTTGGTGAAATGAACTATCGAGCTTGTGCTGGCGGGGCTCCCGCGAATGTTGCCATTGCGATAGCTAAGTTAGGGCTACCATCGGCTTTTATTGGTCGAGTTGGTAATGATCCATTTGGCCACTTTATGGAAAAAACTTTTTGTGAACATCATGTTGATTGTCAAAGTCTTGAAAAGGACGATGAGCATAGAACGAGTACAGTGGTAGTTGATTTAGGAGACAATGGTGAACGCAGTTTCACTTTTCTTGTTTCGCCTTCAGCTGATCAATTTTTATCTGAACAAGCATTGCCGGATTTTAATCAGGACATTTTACATTTTTGTTCTTTGGCGTTAGTTGGCACAACCTGTCGACAAACATTAAAAACAGCTATTGAAAAACTGACTGCCAAAAATGGCTTAATTAGCTTTGATATTAATTTGCGCGAACAAATGTGGCAGGATAAAAATGAAATGCGCACTATTATTACCCAATTTTGTCACGATGCAGATATTCTTAAACTTTCAGATGAAGAGCTATTCTGGTTAACGGAAAGTCAAGATTGGCATGTAGCACTTAATAAACTGCAACAACATTATAATGCACCACTTAAATTAATCACTAAAGGTAAAGACGGTAGTATTGTGTTATGGCAAGGTAAAACGTTTAGTTTTGACTCTTTCCACGTTAATAGTATTGATACAACAGGCGCAGGCGATGCGTTTGTTGCTGGATTACTTAGTAGTATTGCTTCATCGGGAATGCCGGAAGATAAATTAATGTTAGAAAGTATGATGACGATAGCCAGCGCTTGTGGGGCATTGGCTACTACTAAAAAAGGCGCATTAACAGCATTACCGGATAGTGCATTTTTACAATCCTTTATTAGTGATAACCCAGCGCTAATTGCTAAACAAATGGTGTAAATAATGACAGAAAAACAAAAAATGCTAACAGGACTACTTTATGATCCTAGTATCGATGAACTTGAAAATGAACGGCTTTATGCCCAAGATATCTGTTTTCAGTTAAATTAACTTTTGTATAGCAAAAAGGCATAGCAATCCTTTTATGTAAACAATTTAAAGTTAAAATAGTTGACAATGTAATGCTATGTATTATGATGCACACAGATTTATTTTGATTCTTAAAAGGATTTTCTATGTCATTAAATGGCATTCGCCATGACTGGGTATTGTCTGAAGTAATGGATATTTTTCAGTTACCTTTCAATGATCTTATTTTCAAAGCACAAACCATACATCGACAATATTTTGATGCGAATAAAGTACAGGTGTCTACTCTGCTATCAATAAAGACAGGTGCTTGTCCTGAAGATTGTAAATATTGTCCTCAGTCTATCCACCATGATACTGGCTTAGAAAAAGAAAAATTACTTGAAGTACAAAGAGTAATTGAAGAAGCTAAAGCCGCCAAAGCTGTAGGGGCTACACGTTTTTGTATGGGGGCTGCTTGGAAGCATCCAACAAATCGCGATATGCCTTATCTCTTGGAGATGGTAAAAGGCGTCAAAACTCTGGGGATGGAAACCTGCATGACTCTGGGGCAACTATCCCAACTACAGGCTTACGCATTAGCCGATGCAGGTTTAGATTTTTATAATCATAATTTAGATACTTCACCTGAGTTTTACCAGCAAATAATTACTACTCGTACATACAGTGAGCGTTTACAAACATTGGCTTATGTAAGAGAAGCTGGTATTAAA
The DNA here is from genome assembly GCF_016100545.1 of Gilliamella sp. W8128. Lineage (NCBI taxonomy): Bacteria > Pseudomonadati > Pseudomonadota > Gammaproteobacteria > Orbales > Orbaceae > Gilliamella > Gilliamella sp. W8128. The sequence continues at coordinate 49,375 of NZ_JACFSE010000007.1, read as the reverse complement.
ATTTGCTCGGGTGGTATTTTGGGTATGGGGGAAACTTTAAAAGATCGAGCCAATTTATTGATACAACTTGCTAATTTAGACCAACACCCAGAAAGTGTTCCCATTAATAATTTAGTCAAGGTTAAAGGTACCCCGTTAGCAAATGAAAAAGATATTGAACCATTTGATTTTATTAGAATGCTAGCTGTCACTCGTATTATGATGCCTAAATCTTATATACGCTTGTCAGCAGGAAGAGAACAAATGAATGAGCAAATGCAAGCACTGGCTTTTTTAGCCGGTGCTAATTCAATATTTTATGGTGATAAGCTATTAACTACATCTAATCCGCAAGTCGATAAAGATAATGCTTTATTTTTTAAATTAGGCATTAATCCAGAAAAGATCCAAGATTATAGCGATGAGGTACATAAGGCTGCTATTGTGCAAGCAATTAGTGAGCAAGCGCAAAATAATCAATCTGGCGATAATTCTTAAGATTTAAATATAAGAACATTAATCTTAACTTTTTGGCCGATTGCTATAAGTTTGCGCAGGTTTGTCTTGCCCACAGATCGATAGCAAATACGTCTTCAATCGTGGTTGGTTCAGGAAAATCAAGTGTTTCTAAAACTGTTGCTACCTGTTTAGCAATATCCATAAAGCCGATTTTATTTTGTAAAAAAGCCGCTACCGCCATTTCATTAGCCGCATTGAGTGCCGTTGTTGCTGCTTGTCCTTGATTGAATGCCTCAATAGCTAACTTTAAACAAGGATAACGGTTAAAATCGGGTTGAGAAAAAGTCAGTGATGAAATTTGCGTAAAATCTAATGCCGGCACGCTTGATGCAATTCTATCTGGATAAGACATTGCATAAGCAATTGGTGTACACATATCTGGAATGCCGAGCTCGGCAATCACACTGCCATCTTGGTAACGAACCATCGAATGTATAATTGATTGAGGATGAATGATAATTTCCATCTCTTCTTCACTGGCATTAAACAGCCAACGAGCTTCAATATATTCTAGTCCTTTATTCATCATGGTAGCTGAATCGACAGAGATTTTCTTACCCATTGACCAATTAGGATGAGCAACCGCTTGTTCAGGCGTAACTGTGGTTAATTGATTTAACGGTAAATCTCGAAATGGTCCTCCTGAACCGGTTAGGACAATTTTGGTGATGCCATAATCGGCTAAATTAGCAAATCCTAAATTTTGTTGAACTTCTGATGGGAGGCTCTGAAAGATTGCATTGTGCTCACTATCAACTGGTAATAACTGTGCTCTATATTGTTTAACTGCCTGCATAAATAAATGGCCACAAGTTACCAAAGATTCTTTATTCGCTAACAAAATCCGTTTGCCTTTTTTAATGGCGGCAAGGGTAGGTTTTAATCCTGCAGCCCCGACTATAGCTGCCATTACCATATCTACTTCAGTAAGCTCTGCTAAATCGCATATAGCTTGTTGACCATGAAATACTTCAATATTTAATTTTAGGTCTACGAGATTTTTTCTAAGTTGCTGTGCTGCTTCTTCATCAGCCATTGCGACATAATTTGGCCTAAATTCCAAACATTGTTCAGTCATTTTGCCAACATTTTGCCCACCAGTTAAAGCAAATGCTTTAAATAAATCTGGATTTTGTCGAATAATGGCCAAAGTGCTGCAACCTATTGAACCTGTTGAGCCTAAAATTGTGATATTTTTCATATTAGTAAATTAAACTTATGTTGATTTCATTAAAAAAAGAGACAAATTTTTCATCGGGCAGTTTATCAGTAATTATCTGATCGAACAAAGTCAATTCACTAATAAATGCCGGCTTTATTTGATTAAATTTAGTATGATCGGCAATCAATATTTTTTGCGCTGATTTTTTCATTGCTTGTTGCTTCATATCTAATTCTTCAAAATGATAACAGGTTACCCCTTGTTGCAAATCGATACCAGCAGCTGAAATAAATGCTTTATTCGGACATATAGAATCTAATTGATTGTGCTGATTTACACTTGTGAAGATAGCATTATTGAGTTGATAATGACCGCCACATAAAATAATTTTACATTTCGGTTTATGTTGTAGTGCCAATAAACTATTTAATGAATAACAGATAGCAGTAAATGCAATATCATTATCTATTGCATTAATGATAAAAGGCATGGTGGTGCCACAATCAAAAAATATTGTATCGTTTTCATTGATAAATTGACTAACAAGTTTTGCAATATAAGCTTTTTCTTCAACTTGCTTATCCTGCTGATCTGAAATGAAATACTTTGCGATTGAATGACGGTCTTCATTGACAATATAGCCACCTAAGACAATTAATGAGGAGGGGTAATTGTTAAGATCACGCCTGATAGTCATTTCTGACACGGCTAATTGTTCAGCCGCTGCTTTTAGGTGGATCTTGTCAGTGTTTTTTAGGATTTCAAGGAGTTCATTTATTCTTTTTTGTGGTTGAGTTTCCATTGTTTTTCCTAAATAACAATAAGCTACATAATATATATGTAACTTATTGTTATGATTGATTAGTAATTGCTAGATGATGTACTGTTACCTGAAACGATTGCAATACCAGCACTTGCGCCTAAACGATTTGCACCAGCTTGAACCATTTTTTCGGCAGTCATACGATCACGAATACCACCAGACGCTTTTACGCCCATATTTTCACCGACTGTTTCACGCATTAATTTTACATCTTCAACTGTTGCGCCAGAAGTACTAAAGCCAGTAGATGTTTTGACAAAAGCAACGCCAATATCTTTACAAATTGTACAAACTTTAACAATTTCTTCTTTGGTTAATAAGCAAGTTTCTAAAATAACTTTTAATGGTACTGAACCGCAGGCTTTGAATACCGCTTCGATATCATTTTTAACTGCATCCCAATTATTGCTTTTTAGCCAACCGACATTGATTACCATGTCAATTTCTTCTGCACCAGCTTTAACAGCCATTTCTGTTTCATAAGCTTTAGCTGACGTAAGCATAGCACCAAGTGGAAAACCGACTACTGAACATACTTTTACATCACTACCTTTTAATAACTCTGCCACTAAAGGTACATAGCCAGAATTAACGCACACAGAATAAAAATGATATTCTTTTGCTTCATCACAGAGTTTTCGAATCTGATCTTCAGTCGCATTCATCGCTAATAAAGTATGATCAATATACTTTGCATAATCCATAAGGGTTTCCTTAAATTTTTTATTAATGTTAAATCTAGTTAATTTTGTTAATCTGTAAATAGTAATGTTATAAAAATAACAAATATAACCAAATAATGTTACTTTAATAACATTATATCGCTAATTTGTGAGAATTTGAAATATAACAACTGCTATTAATATGTTAAAGAAATAAATAAAAACGCCCAATTTAATAAAATTGGGCGTCAAAATGGTATTTATGAATTTTTGAAATAGATTAGAATTCCATTAATTCTTTCTCTTTCTCAGCAAGTACCGCATCTAATTTTTTAATGGCAGCATCAGTAGCTTTTTGAATTAAGTCTTGTGATTTACGTTCATCATCTTCAGAAATTTCTTTATCTTTCAATAATGCTTTGATTTGATCATTGGCATCACGACGGATATTTCGGATCGATACACGGCCTTGCTCTGCCTCACCACGAACAATTTTAGTTAAATCACGACGGCGCTCTTCAGTAAGCGGTGGTAACGGAACTCGAATAACGGTACCCGCTGATGCCGGATTTAATCCTAAATCTGAAGTTAAAATTGCTTTTTCAATTAATGGTGTTAATGATTTATCAAATACTGTAATTGCAAGGGTTCTTGCATCTTCAGCAACTATATTGGCTAATTGACGAAGTGGTGTTGGGCTACCATAATACTCAACCATAATGCCATCTAATAAACTTGGCGATGCACGACCAGTTCTAATTTTAGAAATATGATTCTGAAACGCATCAATACTTTTTTCCATGCGCTCTTGCGCTTCTTTTTGAATCTCATTTAGCATAATAAAAAACCTTTTTAAATAAATAAGACTAGCAGCTAACTGTAGCCTGATTATTGATTAATGTTCCTTCTGATTCGCCTAGAATGACGCGACGTAATGCCCCCGGTTTATTCATATTAAACACACAAATTGGTAAATTATGATCACGTGCTAATGTAAATGCGGCTAAATCCATCACTTTTAATTCATCATCTAACACTTTCTCGTAATTAAGTGTTTTATAAAGTGTTGCATTAGGATCTTTTACGGGATCGGCTGAATAAACACCATCAACTTTGGTTGCTTTTAAAACCACATCAGCTTCAATTTCAATACCTCGTAAACAGGCTGCTGAGTCAGTTGTGAAAAATGGGTTACCGGTTCCAGCCGAAAGGATAACGACCTTACCATGTTTAAGCAAGCTGATTGCTTCAGTCCAGCGATAATCATCACAAACGCCGTTTAATGGAATTGCCGACATCAAACGGGCATTAACTTCAATTCGGTGCAATGCATCACGCATAGCAAGACCGTTCATTACTGTGGCAAGCATACCCATATGGTCACCAACAACACGGTTCATGCCTGCTTTAGCAAGTCCTGCACCACGAAATAGATTACCACCCCCAATAACAACAGCAACCTGAACTCCCATGTCGATAAGTTCTTTAATTTCTTGAGCCATACGATCAAGAACGGTTGGATCAATACCAAAACCTTCATCACCTTGCAGCGCTTCACCACTAAGTTTGAGAAGGATACGTTTATAGAAAGGGGTTACCATATGAAGTCTCACTATTTCGTTATTTAATTACTTAAAAAGCTAGCATAACTAGCTGGCAATCATTTTAAAATATTTTGTGGATAAACAAAACCGCCATGAAGGCGGTTTTGATAAAACAATTAAGATTGTTTCGACATCGCAGCCACTTCTGCTGCAAAATCAACTTCGACTTTTTCGATACCTTCACCCACTTCAAAGCGGATAAATGATGCAACAGTCGCTTTTTTCTCAGTAAGTAAATCACCAACTGTTTTGCTTGGATCCATTACAAATGGTTGACCAGTAAGTGATACTTCACCAGTGAATTTACGCATACGGCCTTCAACCATTTTTTCTGCGATTTCACGAGGTTTACCAGATTGCATTGCAATATCAATTTGAATATTACGTTCATGCTCAACCACATCTGCAGGTACATCGCTAGGGTCAACATATTCTGGTTTGCTTGCGGCAATGTGCATTGCAATGTGTTTAACTAATTCTTCATCACAACCACTGTTAGCTGCAACTAAAACACCAATACGTGCACCGTGTTGATAACTACCAACTACATCGCCAGTAATTTGTTGAACACGACGGATGCCGATGTTTTCACCAATTTTAGCAACTAATGCAGTACGTTCTTCTTCAAATTTTGCTTGTAAAGCTGCAATATCAGTGATTTTATCATTTAAAGCAGCTGTTGCTACTTTATCACTGAATTCTAAGAAACCAGCATCTTTAGCAACAAAGTCAGTTTCACAGTTAATTTCTAAAATAACACCAACTTTTTTATCTGCTGAAATTTTAGAAATAATTACACCTTCAGCTGCTACACGACCTGCTTTTTTAGCTGCTTTGGCTTGACCTGATTTACGCATGTTGTCGATAGCAAGATCGATATCACCATTTGCTTCAACTAATGCTTTTTTACATTCCATCATACCTGCGCCAGTTCTTTCGCGCAGTTCTTTTACCATAGAAGCGGTAACTTCAGCCATTTTAAAATCCTCTATTTAACCATTATGATGATTTTCATTAGAATGGGTCGACGATATTATCGACCCTGAAAATATTTGAGTTTATTATTCTGCTGCTGGAGCTTCTTCAACAAAGCTTTCTTCAGATACTGGAGATTGGTTTTGTTCACGACCTGAACGTACTGCTTCAGCAACTGCATTTGCATATAATTGAATTGCACGGATTGCGTCATCATTACCAGGAACAATGTAATCAATACCATCTGGATCTGAGTTAGTATCAACAACAGCAATGACTGGAATACCTAAATTGTTAGCTTCTTTGATTGCGATATGTTCATGGTCTGCACCAATAACAAAAATCACATCGGGTAAGCCACCCATATTTTTAATTCCACCCAAGCTATTTTCTAATTTAGCCATTTCACGAGCACGCATAAGTGCTTCTTTCTTGGTTAATTTATCAAATGTACCATCATTAGCTTGTGTTTCTAAATCTTTTAAACGTTTGATTGATTGACGTACTGTTTTCCAGTTAGTCAACATACCACCTAACCAACGGTGATTAACGTAGTATTGTCCACAGCTTTCTGCTGCTTGTTTAATTGCTTCACTTGCAGCACGTTTTGTACCAACAAATAAAATTTTACCTTTACGCGCAGCAACTTTGTTTAATTCAGCTAATGCTTCATTGAACATTGGTACTGTTTTTTCAAGATTGATGATGTGAACTTTGTTACGAGCACCAAAAATAAATGGTTTCATTTTTGGGTTCCAATAACGAGTTTGGTGTCCAAAGTGTACACCTGCTTGTAACATATCGCGCATTGATACTGTAGTCATGATTTCCTCATTTTTACGTTGGGGTTATGCCTCCACATATCCGCTTTATCCGACCTTATTACTTTAAGTAAAAGGCACCCCGGCAAAGAGTAATGATATGTGTGTGTTATAACGTTAATTAATTATTAAATTTTATGCTGATGTTTCATTATTATTTTCGATAAAAATAATCTGAAATATAGCGCGCGTTTTATACCACATTTAAATTAAGATTACCAGAAGTATTTATTTTTATAGGTGATGAAATATTAGTTTTTTATTAAAGGTTGTGGATTTGGTCTGGAAAAATAACGATATAAGCTAACAAAGTCAATTTATTAGCTTATATTAAAAAAGTTGCATGTTGCTTTAAATCATTAAGCCTTTTTAACAAAACAAGCTTTAAGCATTACTTTCATGCCATCGATTTTACAATCAATTTCGTGGTCACCGTCTACTAGACGAATGCCTTTAGCTTTAGCCCCTTTTTTGAGGACGGTTGATGAGCCTTTTAATTTTAAATCTTTAATCAAAATAATATCATCGCCATCAACTAACAAATTACCATTGCTATCTTTAACTTGTAATTCATCGGTTGTCGAAGTTTCTTGATTTGGATCCCATTCGTGTGCACATTCCGGACAAACATAAAAAGTACCATCGTGGTAAGTGTGTTCAGATTGGCAAGCCGGGCAATTAGGTATAGATTCCATAGTTTTTCATTAATCCAAATTAAATAAAATGATGTCCACTATAGCAAAAAAAGACTATTTAGTCATGATATTCAGCTATACCTAATAGTTTTTTATTATTTCGGTTTGACACTATAGATAGCAATGTAATTAAGGTATTTTTTATTTTTTCTAAATGTTTTAAACATTTTGATAAATTGTGGTCGATTTTGTTTATGTAATGCATTACCAACAATTTTGATTGCACCAAAAAATCCTTCATCGGTAATCATACCTCGTGGTGACATTAACGTCATAGCGGCATGTTCTGATTTTATATTGATAAATCCTATAGTTGAAAAAAGATTAATCCATTCATCATGACTCATAGGCTGTGCATTAACATTGATCGCATTATGAATTTGTGCCGTGACGTCTTGAGAGTTTTCTGGATTTACTAACATAATGTCATGCGTTAATAATTTTCCACCTGGTTTTAATACTCGAAAATACTCGCTGAGTAAGCGAGCTTTCGCTTTGTCTGCATACATGGTTAACATCGCTTCATTAATTACAATATCAAAGCTGTTATCAGCGAAAGGTAATTTGGAAGCGTCGGCTTGTTGTATATCGACTAACTGACTAACATTATTTTTTATAACATTTTGTTTGGCTTTCTCTAATGCCATTTTATCCATGTCGATACCAATAATATGGCATTTAAATCGCTTAGCTATTTCGATAGAGGTCGTACCCATATTGCATGCGATCTCTAACACTTGGCTTTGTGGCGTAAATTCTGCTTGTTTAAATAACCATTCTGTAGCTTTCTTTCCGCCTGGTCTTAAACGTGTTTTACCGAGACGGGCCAAAAATTTATGGCCGGCTTCTTTTTTAATTTGTTCCATTGTCTATCCTTAGTTTAATTAGTCTTTAATGTGATTTCTCTCAACATAATTAATAGCATTTTTGCTGGTATTGGTGCTTCAACAGCATGAGGGATATTAGCTGGCATTTTTACTATCGTTCCTGGTTCAGCTTTAACTGGTTTGCCATCAATAATTAAATTTAATTGCCCTTCTATGACCATAACGATCGCATCAAATGGTGCACTATGTTCAGAGAGCCCTTGTCCTTTATCAAAAGCAAATAAGGTTAAGTTACCACCAGATGTTTTAGCTAATACTCGACTAGCAATACCTTGCTCCGTTTGTTTAATTAATGAAGCTAAATTTAGTTCTTGTGCTGGAGGAATAGTATTATTTGGCATAAGATGCTCCTGTTTTTCAGTAAGTGCAAAACAAAATATAATTGTTATTTTGGTCAATGCTTATGATATAGGTTATAAGTGGTTAAATTATTATTGTTAAAAAACATTATATTTCATATGGTTATTGATAATTAATAATAAGGCTTTATTTATTGAAATAAGAATTATTATCAATTATATTGAAGTCATTCTAAAGTTATTATTAGGCAATCCCTATGACATTTGTCAAAAATATACCAACTCAAGATGAGATTTTAACTTGGTTAAATAATGTAAAAATGTTTGATGGGCTAACCACTGATGCATTAATACCAATTCTTGAAAATGCTAGTTATATGGAATTTAGTACCGGTGAGCTAATTAGTTATGAAGGTATGCCTTTTTCTGGTTGTTCGTTGGTTCTTGCTGGTAAAGTTGAGGTATTTAGAAATACTTATTTAGGTGAAGAAAAAGTTTTTGGGATTTTTTCGCCTTATGAATTAGTTGCCATTGCTGCAGTGTTTATGCCTCATAATCGCTTTCCCATGACAATTCGAGCAAAAACTAATTGCTCATTATTATTACTTGAAAAAAATAGCGTATTACAAGTTTGTATGAATAATCCTATTGTTATGCAACGCTTGTTAGTGCAATTTAGTACTAAACTATACGAACAAATTAATAACATCGATTGGTTAACATCCAGTTCGGCAGAACAGCGTTTAGCTGCTTATATTTTATCGTTATCTTCGAAACAAGATACAAGTTTTGTGTTACCAATATCACGCAGTCAATTGGCAACTAAGCTCGGTATCCGTTATGAAACGTTAAGCCGACTAATTTCTAGTTGGCGTAAACAAAAAATAATTGAAATTAAATTGAATCAGGTAACAATTTTAAAGAGAACCTATCTTCACCAGCTTACGCTTCCTTCACAACGTTCATTTTAAGTAGCTGTATCTGACAGCATTACTGTCAGATACACTTTTTTAGAAGTGATAAACAAGCCCACTATTGAGATTGAATCCCATAGCTGGGAATAAAGTATTTTCCTGTTTTGATTTTACTACATCATTAGCAACCGAGGCGGTAGCATAATGTTTGTTGGTTAGGTTATCTGCAGTTAAATAAGCCGACCAACCATTAGGATTTTGATAATTAATTTTAAAGCCTAAAGCTACATATTTATCTCGGTATTGAACATTCATATTATTGGCATGATCAACCGGCGTATTAGTTGGGGACCAGTGAATATTTGGGCCAAGTGTCCAGTTATCATATTTATATAAAATTTCTGCAGTAATCGTATTTCTTGGGATGCCGGCAATATAATTACGATTATATTCGCCACCCATAAAACGAAAATCGTTATACGTCCAAGCTAGACGATATTCAATATCGCCAGAAATAAAAACTGAAGGTATTAGTCCTTTTAGGCCTGCTTCTATCCCTTGATGACGTGTTTTGGCGCCATAATTAAATACCCCTATTGCCGTTCCACTTGTGTCGTAAGTGGTAATATATTCATCTTTAATGATGCTTCTATATAAAGCAATATCCCAGTTTAATTCTTGGGTTATCTTACCATTACCACCAATTTCAGCAGTAATGCCTTTTTGACGATTTAATTTGTTAATTTTGGCTTTCATGCCATCGCTAGTAATAATTTCACGAAAGGATGCGGGTTCGTTACTGGTACTTAAATTGGCATAAAATCGCGTATCATTTGTTTGATTCCAAATTACCCCTAATTTAGGTGACCAAAATGTCCATGCTTGATCAAGGGCGTTTTTATTGTGCCGCGCATCAACCTCTCGTTTGGCATGCGTGATTTTAGTATCTAAATTGAGTTGCCATTCATTGTTGATTTGCCATGAGGAACCAATGGATCCATATACGTTTTCTGCGGTAGCATCATATTTTCCCAGTGAACGTTTATTCATTTTGGTATGACGTCGATTCATCAATAATTGACGATCAAGATTGGTTTTATCCCATGCTAGAGCTGATCGATAGCTAAAATTATCAAAGGTCATATTATAAGTTAATTGACTACCAATAGTGTTACTATCACTTAAAACATAATCGGTTGGCGTAACAAAATTATCATGTGTACGCTGATACCATAATCCTAGCTCAATCGCTTGGTTATCTAGGGTCCAATTTGCGCGGTTAGCAATACGCCCCTGTTGAACATTACGATGCGGATCTCGCATTTGCACAACTTTAAAAATACTCGTTGGATCACTTTTGCTTTTACGTTGCGATAAAGGTCCTGGAATATCAAAACGTAAATCTGTCCAACTTAACCATGTTCTATTTTCAAAGTTTTCATTACTATAACCAAAGTTAGATCGAACTGTTTTCCGTTGCGAGGTTGAATGATCTCGATAACCATCAAAATGGTCATAAGATAGGCTAATGCGACCATCCATATCATCACCGCTATGACCTAATGCTATTTGCGCGGCTTCTCGACCAAATGCTCCATATTCATAACGAGCACTACCAAGTTCATCTTTTCCTGTGTAGGAGATGAAATTCAATTCTCCACCTAAACTATTAGCTTGAGGATGAGTATTATTGGCTCCACGGTAGACTGAAATTAACCGAGCTTCACGCATATCTAAGGTACTAATATGGAAATCACCATCAGCATCCGTGATAGGTAGCCCATCTTGTAATAGTAAGACACCTCGTGATAGCGGGGCACTTTGCACTCCGGAGCCACGAATGTTTAATCTTGGTTGATCTGTACCGCCAAAAAAGTTTTGAATAATAATTCCAGGTTGATAATCAAGCGCATCTTGTAGTGTGGATAATCTATTTTCCTGTTCTGGAATGATTAAGTTAGTTGCCCCAGCAGTTTGTTTCTGTTTAACTTGTTCCTGCTGAAAAGTCGGAGACAATGAATTTTTTCTATTATCACTATCATTAGGGGTAACAATAATTGTATCATGACTTGTCTCGGCTAATGCATAACCGCTAAACATCATAGGCGAATAGAATAGGGTTAATATACTTATTTGAATAACTTTATTTTTTCTGCACATAACATCTCACTTCTCATTCGATTTAATGATAATGATTATTATTTACACAAAAAATAAGAAACACTATGACATTTGTCAAATATAACAAAAAATAAACAATAAAAGTTTAAGGAATAGATTATCTCAGACTTTTGTCAATCAAGAATAATAGTATAAATTATTTTTCTTAGTTGCTTTTTCTTAGTTTTGGTAATGCCTTTAGCAGCTATATATAGCTGCATCTTCACTGATATCGCCTTTAGCTTGATACCTAGGTCTAAATAGGTTAATTAACCTGTTTAATTCGTTTAGTTAAATATTGAGGACAATAAAAAAGGTGCACAGAGTGCACCTTTTTGGAACTGATAAGAGCATTTAACATGCTCTTTAGTTACGCTCAAATTATTTGATAACTTTAGCAACAACACCAGCACCAACAGTACGACCACCTTCACGGATAGCGAAACGTAAACCGTCTGCCATTGCGATTGGGTGAATTAATGATACTGTCATTTTGATGTTATCACCTGGCATTACCATTTCTACGCCTTCTGGTAATTCAATAGTACCTGTTACGTCTGTTGTACGGAAGTAGAACTGTGGACGGTAACCTTTGAAGAATGGAGTATGACGACCACCTTCATCTTTACTTAGAATATACACTTCTGATTCGAAATCTGTATGTGGAGTGATTGAACCTGGTTTTGCTAATACTTGACCACGTTCGATTTCTTCACGTTTTGTACCACGTAATAATACACCTACGTTCTCACCAGCACGACCTTCGTCTAGTAATTTACGGAACATTTCAACACCAGTACAAGTTGTTTTAGTTGTTGGTTTGATACCAACGATTTCAACTTCTTCACCAACTTTGATTACACCGCGCTCTACACGACCTGTTACTACTGTACCACGGCCTGAGATTGAGAATACGTCTTCGATTGGTAATAAGAATGGTTTATCAATGTCACGCTCTGGTTCTGGAATGTAGCTGTCTAATGCTTCTGCTAATTCTACAATTTTGTCTTCCCATGCTGCATCGCCTTCTAACGCTTTAAGCGCTGAACCACGAATTACTGGTGTATCGTCACCTGGGAAATCATATTGAGATAGAAGTTCACGTACTTCCATTTCAACTAATTCTAATAACTCTTCATCATCAACCATATCACATTTGTTTAAGAATACGATGATGTAAGGTACACCTACTTGACGACCTAAAAGAATGTGCTCACGAGTTTGTGGCATTGGACCATCAGTTGCTGCTACTACTAAGATAGCGCCGTCCATTTGTGCCGCACCAGTGATCATGTTTTTAACATAGTCAGCATGGCCTGGGCAGTCTACGTGTGCGTAGTGACGAGTTGGTGTATCGTATTCAACGTGTGAAGTATTGATGGTGATACCACGAGCTTTTTCTTCTGGTGCGTTATCGATTTGATCGAATGCACGAGCTTGACCACCGTATTTTTTAGATAATACTGATGTGATCGCTGCAGTTAAAGTTGTTTTACCATGGTCAACGTGGCCGATTGTACCAACGTTAACGTGGGGTTTTGTACGTTCAAATTTTTCTTTAGACATCTTAATGTTCCTTTATTAAATCACTTCCCTAACAATAGGGAAGTGTTACTTATTTATATAAATAATTATTTCGCTTTACGAGCTTCAATAATTGCAGTTGCAATATTGGTTGGCGCTTCATTGTACTTCAAGAACTCCATTGAGTAAGAAGCACGACCCTGGGTTTGTGAACGAAGGTCTGTTGCATAACCAAACATTTCTGAAAGTGGAACTTGTGCTTTAACTGTTTTACCAGTTGCAGTATCTTCCATTCCTTCGATCATACCACGACGACGGTTTAAGTCACCGATAACGTCACCCATATAATCTTCAGGAGTTTCAACTTCTACTTTCATGATAGGTTCTAAAAGCACAGGTTTAGCTTTCATGAAGCCATCTTTAAATGCCATTGAACCGGCAATTTTAAATGCCATTTCTGATGAGTCGACATCATGGTAAGAACCATCATAGATAGTGACTTCAACATCAACAATTGGGTAGCCAGCAAGAACACCGTTTTTCATTTGTTCCTGACAACCTTTATCAACTGCTGGGATGTATTCTTTAGGAACCACACCACCAACAATTTCATTGTTGAATTTGTAGCCTTCGCCACCAGCTTCTAATGGTTTAATTCTTAACCATACATGACCATATTGACCACGACCACCAGACTGACGAACAAATTTACCTTCTTGTTCAACTTCATTACGAATAGTTTCACGGTAAGCAACTTGTGGTTTACCAACATTTGCTTCCACTTTAAATTCACGCTTCATACGGTCAACGATGATTTCTAAGTGAAGCTCACCCATACCAGAAATAATTGTTTGACCTGATTCTTCATCGGTGTGAACACGGAATGAAGGATCTTCTTGTGCTAGTCGACCTAAAGCAAGTCCCATTTTTTCTTGGTCAGCTTTAGTTTTTGGTTCAACAGCAACAGAAATTACCGGTTCTGGGAACTCCATTCTTTCTAGAATGATTGGTGCGCTCTCAGCACATAATGTATCACCAGTTGTTACCTCTTTAAGACCGATAGCTGCTGCAATATCACCTGCGCGAACTTCTTTAATTTCTTCACGTTTGTTAGCGTGCATCTGAACGATACGACCAAAACGTTCTTTTTTATCTTTAACAGAGTTAAGAACGGTATCACCAGAATTTACTACACCAGAGTAAACACGGAAGAATGTTAAGTTACCAACAAATGGGTCAGTTGCAATTTTAAATGCTAATGATGAGAACGGTTCATCATCACTTGAATGACGCTCTGCTGCTTCACCATTTGGTAATTCACCTTTGATTGCTGGAACATCTGTTGGTGCTGGTAAATATTCAATTACTGCATCAAGCATGAATTGAACACCTTTGTTTTTAAAGGCACTACCACAAGTTACTAAGATGATTTCGTTAGCAAGCACACGTTCACGTAATGCTAATTTAACTTCTTCTTCAGTTAACTCTTCACCACCAAGGTATTTTTCCATTAACTCTTCATTTGCTTCAGCTGCTGCTTCCATTAAGTTTGCACGCCATTCTTCGACTTGCTCAACCATATCTGCAGGAACATCTTCATAAGTGAAGCTTACACCTTGATCAGCATCATTCCAGTTAATTGCTTTACGTTTAAGTAAATCAACTACACCTGTAAAGCCTTCTTCAGCGCCGATAGGTAATACTAATGGAACTGGTACAGCTGCTAAACGAGTTTTGATTTGATCAACAACACGTAAGAAGTTAGCACCCATACGGTCCATTTTGTTTACGAACGCGATACGTGGAACTTTATATTTGTTTGCTTGACGCCATACTGTTTCTGATTGAGGTTGAACACCACCAACCGCACAGTAAACCATTACCGCACCATCTAAAACACGCATAGAACGTTCAACTTCGATTGTGAAGTCAACGTGTCCCGGGGTGTCGATGATATTGATTCGGTGTGGTTCAAATTGTTGACCCATACCAGACCAGAATGCAGTAGTTGCCGCAGAAGTGATAGTGATACCACGTTCTTGTTCTTGTTCCATCCAGTCCATGGTAGCTGCGCCATCATGAACCTCACCAATTTTGTGACTTACGCCAGTGTAAAACAAAATACGTTCAGTTGTCGTAGTTTTACCTGCGTCAATGTGTGCACTGATACCGATATTACGGTAGCGTGCTATAGGGGTTGTACGAGCCATATTAATCCTCTATTTAGAATCGTTTGCTTATAAAATATCTTTTTGGGGACTGATAATAAATATTAATTATCAGTCTAATTTCAAGCGTCTTATATAAGCGCTTAAATTACCAACGATAGTGTGCAAACGCTCTATTAGCTTCAGCCATACGATGAACATCTTCGCGTTTTTTCACAGCGGTACCTTTGTTTTCAAAAGCATCCATAAGTTCATTCGCTAGGCGTAATGCCATTGATTTATCGCCACGTTTACGTGCAGCATCTACAATCCAACGCATTGCAAGTGCATTACGACGAACAGGACGCACTTCAACAGGAACTTGGTATGTAGAACCACCAACGCGACGAGACTTAACTTCTACAGTTGGTCTTACGTTATCTAATGCAACTTCGAAAGCTGCTAAGTGGTCTTTTCCACTACGCTCAGCTAATTTATCAAGAGCTGAATATACGATTGATTCTGCGACAGATTTTTTACCATCTATCATTAAAATATTTACAAATTTCGCCAGCAAATCTGAACCGAATTTCGGATCAGGTAAAATTTTTCTTTGACCGACAACATGACGACGTGGCATTGGAATACTCCGTTTATATGTTACAAATTTTCAGGTTTACCCAAAACTCAAATGAGTTATATGGAATTTATATAGTTTGGCCTTACTTAACGGAGTTCCATTAAGCTTTAGGTCGTTTCACACCGTATTTAGAACGGCTTTGTTTGCGATCTTTAACACCTGCGCAGTCTAATGCACCACGAACAGTGTGATAACGAACACCAGGTAAATCTTTAACACGACCACCGCGGATTAAAATCACGCTATGTTCTTGTAAGTTATGACCTTCACCACCGATGTAAGAAGTTACTTCAAAACCGTTGGTTAAACGTACACGGCATACTTTACGTAATGCTGAGTTTGGTTTTTTAGGTGTAGTGGTGTAAACACGTGTACATACACCTCGTTTTTGCGGGCATGCTTCAAGTGCAGGAACGTTACTTTTCGCTTCCTTTAGTGCTCTTGGTTTGCGTACCAGCTGATTAATTGTTGCCATTAATAAGCTCCTGATTAATTAAAATAAATTTAAAAATTGCTTTTTAGATACGTAATTAATAACTGTAGCCCAAAGCCTATTTATATAAGTTTTGGGTCGCAAGATTCTAGACCTCAATAGCTATAATGTCAAGTATTAGCACAGGTTCTTTATGTTATTTATCAATAATTTTTATGCATGAATAAATGCAAAATAAAAATACATTTTTTTTATTTTATTGGTGCTTTTTATCGCACTAGTTTATCCTAATAGATGGGATATAAATTAATACCAATATATAAATGTGACAATGAAAGATACACAGGTTGAAAGTTACAAAGTTGTTTTGCTATTTAATGCAAATAATATTTATGATCGACAAATCCTTAAAGGAATAGGCGATTTTCTAAAAGCGAATAATATTCACTGGAATATCTATATTTCCGAAACCATGCGTTATGATACAAATACAGCTTTCCATTTTGATTGTGATGGTATTATTGCTAATTTTGATGATCCAGATATTCAAGATCTACTCACTAATGTTGATATTCCAATAATTGGCGTAGGTAGTTCACATCATGATAATTCAAGTTATCCAAAGGTTCCTTATGTTGCTGCGGATAATTTTGCGATTATTGAGAGTGCTTTTAATCATTTATGTTCTAAAGGCATTAATCAATTTGCTTTTTATGGTCTACCACCTCATCGGTCTTGTCGTTGGGCGGCAGTAAGAGAACAGTTTTTTGAGCAAATCGTAAGTCAAAAGGGTTATGAAGGGTTTATTTATCAAGGAACAACTACATCTCTTGATAATTGGCAAGATAGCTTAGATAAACTCTCTAAATGGTTATTAACTCTGCCAGTTAATACCGGCATTATTGCCGTAAATGATGCGAGAGCTCATCATATTTTACAAGCTTGTGATAGAGTTGAAATAAAAATACCTGAAGAGCTATGCTTAATTGGTATAGATAATGAAGAAGTAATCAATGATCTATCGATGGTTTCCTTATCTACTGTAAAACAAGGAACCGAGGAGATGGGATTTGAAGCAGCTAAACTGTTGCAAAAAATATTTAATAAGGGAAAGGTTTCTACCTCGCCACGGTTAATTTCACCGAAAAAAGTTATTGAACGTCGTTCGACCGATTACCGTTCAATACAAGATCCTTATGTTATACAAGCTATTCATTATATCCGTGATTATGCTTGTAAAGGTATTAAAGTAGATCAAGTAACTTCGGAATTGCAAATATCTCGTTCTAATTTAGAACTTCGCTTTAAAACATCATTAGGTAAAACCATTCACACGGTCATTCATGAAGAGAAGTTTAATCGAGCCAAATATCTATTAATTGAATCCTCATTATCGATTCAAGCAATATCTGAGCAATGTGGCTATCCATCAGTGCAATATTTTTATTTTTTATTTAAAAAGTTATATGGCATGACTCCGAAGGATTTCAGAAGTAAATTTACCAATCTTAATTTACTATAATCAACTTAACATAAAGTTGAAAAATAGATTTATTAACTCGCTAAAAAGCAGAAGAGTGTTACCAAAGATCTTCTGCTTTTTAATATCAAGACATTAGCGGTTTTAATTGTTGATAAATGTTTCTAAACATAGCACGCTGTTGTTGGTAATATTCATGTTTTTCCCTATCTGGCTGGTGAGTTTGAATGGTTGATAATGGTGTTAACCATTGTCCTAAATCACTATCTGGGTTACAGGCTATTTGTGCCAGTTTAGCGGCGCCTAAAGCGGGACCAACTTCGCCACCCTCACAATAAACTATAGTATAACCAGAGATATCGCTAATTAATTGGCGCCAATATTTACTTCTAGCTCCGCCACCAATAACAATAATTTTATCAGGTGAAATGCCGGTTTGTTTTACCACATCTATACCATCTGCTAGGCCATAACTCACACCTAACAAGATTGCTTTAGCTAAATCGACTTTATTATGTTGATAGGTTAAGCCAAAAAATACGCCTTTAGCTTCTGGGTTATTATGTGGTGTTCTTTCACCTGATAGATAAGGTAAAAAATAGACTGGTGGTTTATCGTCAGATGGTTGTTCTTCTATCAAGCTAAATAATGTAGCAACATCTTTAATGTCTAACAATTGGCATCCCCAATCAAGACATGAAGCACTACTTAACATAACCGACATAAGATGCCAGCGATTGGGTAATGCATGGCAAAAGCTATGAATTGCCTGTTCAGGCTGGCTGATAAACCGATCAGTAACGGCAAAATAAACCCCTGAAGTACCAAGTGAAAGCATTGCTTGTCCTGGTTGATAAAGACCAACACCGATAGCACCGGCAGCATTATCGCCACCACCGGCAATAACTGGAATTGAATTTATTTTCCAACGTTTAGCAATATCATCAGTAACATAACCAGTTATTTGATTGCCTTCAAATAAGGTTGGCATATGTCGTCGACTTAAACCACAAGCATTTAACAATTGATCGTTCCAATCACGTTTTTCAACATCTAACCACATGCTGCCAGCAGAATCAGACATATCTGATGCATATTCGCCTGTAATTTTAAAGCGTAAATAATCCTTTGGTAAAAGTACTTTATCTATTTTGGCAAATATTTCTGGCTCGTGTTTTTGCACCCATTTTATTTTGGGTGCAGTAAAACCTGCCATCATCAAATTGCCAGTAATTTTTCTAGAATTTGGCACTAATTGTTCTAATTCATGACATTCAATATCACAACGACCATCATTCCATAAAATTGCTGGCCTTAATACTTGAGATGAACTATCTAATAGTACTGCTCCATGCATTTGTCCACTTAAGCCAATTGCTTTGACTCGTGTTAAGTCATGTTGATGGCTAAGTTCTTGTAGTGCTGAATCTGTTGCTTGCCACCATTGCTGCGGATCTTGTTCTGACCATAATGGGTGGGGACGGGATACGGTGAGTGACTTTGTATTTGACGCCACAATGCGTTGTTTTTCATCCATTAAAATTACTTTGACACCAGAGGTGCCTAAATCAATACCAATATACATATCTGCCTCCATTATGCAGCTATCAGAACTATAAATATAATAGTTCTGATAGATAAATACACAATGATTTTTTTAACCAAAAATAGATTTATTAACAATATTTTCTAATTGCTCTTGTGCTCCACTACGCGCTTTAGGTTGCAGATTATTTGCAAGACTATATTGTGCAATTTCTTGTAGCGACATATTCCCTTGTAAAATATCTTTACCTAAATTTTTGTCCCAATCGGCATAACGCTCAGCCACTTTTTGATTTAATAGTTTATCTTCAATCATTTTCGCTGCACATTTTAATGATAATGCCATAGTATCGATAGCACCAATATGGCCATGAAATACATCATATTTATCAATGCTTTGTCGTCTTATTTTGGCATCAAAGTTAAGTCCACCAGTGGTAAATCCGCCACTTTTTAATATTTCATACATAACTAGGGTGTTTTCCTCGACACTATTCGGAAATTGATCTGTATCCCATCCCAATTGTGGATCACCTCGATTAGCATCAAGTGAACCAAATATATCTAAGGCAATAGCTGAAGCTACCTCATGTTGAAATGAATGGCCGGCAAGTGTTGCATGATTTGCTTCAATATTGACCTTGATTTCTTTTTCTAAGCCGAATTGTTTTAAAAAGCCATAAATGGTTGCAACATCATAATCATATTGATGTTTGGTTGGCTCTTGTGGTTTTGGTTCAATCAATAATGCGCCATTGAAACCAATCTTGTGTTTGTTTTCGACAACTAGTTGCATAAATTTACCAAGTTGTTCACGTTCTTGGCGTAAGTTAGTATTTAATAGCGTTTCATAACCTTCCCGGCCTCCCCATAATACGTAATTTTGACCACCTAACTTATGAGTAGCATTCATTGCATGGACAACTTGAGTGGCAGCACAGGCAAAAACTTCCGGATCAGGATTGGTGGCCGCACCAGCTGCATATCTTGGATTTGTGAAACAGTTAGCGGTTCCCCATAATAAATTAACGCCGGTTTCCTGTTGCTTTTGTAACAGGATATCCGTCATCATGGATAAATTAGAGATATATTCTTGAATTGAATTACCTTCTGGGGCAACATCGACATCATGAAATGCATAAAAAGGAACATTCATTTTATAAAAAAATTCAAAAGCAATATCTGCTTTTGCCTTGGCATTAGCTAGTGGGTCAGCCCCCTTTTGCCACGGATAATTAAATGAATTTGCACCAAACA
The DNA here is from genome assembly GCF_016100545.1 of Gilliamella sp. W8128. Lineage (NCBI taxonomy): Bacteria > Pseudomonadati > Pseudomonadota > Gammaproteobacteria > Orbales > Orbaceae > Gilliamella > Gilliamella sp. W8128. Next base: position 28,849 of record NZ_JACFSE010000007.1, on the reverse strand, counting down.
TGTCGGTGCCAGCCCAACAAAAAGTGTGCCAATAACAGATAGAAAAGCGTAAGTGCTCAGCCATTGTTTTTCCCAAAATTATCTGCTCTGGATTGTAATGCCTGAACGCAAAAGGATTATTAGTTTGTGTTCCTTCGTATTTAACTCTTTCTATTTTTTCATAATATTGACTCATAATGTACCTCTAAATACCATTAATTAACTTAAAATCTATATTTTGGTTACTAAGTTTTCTAGATAACTAAACGTTGCTAAATCAGGTAATCAATATGCATGAGTTTTAACAACAACAACAATTACTAAATTTTGTAGCGATTTTATGTTTTTTGTTTTTTGTGACGCAGATCAAATTCTATAAAGGGCTAAAAGAAGGTGAAATGATTGTTGTAGTCTGTTTGAAATTTCAGATGAAATAATTGTATGGGGGGGGAAGAAGCTATTTCTACCATGTTAATGGTAGAAATAGTTTGATGAAATTAATGATGATCAATAAAGATGAATTTTAAAGCAAACAGTAGTGCAAAAACTATCACACAAAGATTTAATTCTTTAAACTTACCAGTAAATGTTTTCAATATCACATAAGAGATAAAGCCAAGTGCGACCCCTTCAGTAATAGCAAAAGCAAATGGCATCATTAATGCGGTAATAAATGCTGGTGTTGCATCAGTTAAATCAGACCAGTTAACTTTCATTAAACTTGATACCATTAAGATACCAACAAAAATTAGTGCACCTGATGTGGCATAAGGTGGTACTAAATGTGCTAAAGGTGATAAGAAAGTCATCATTAAAAATAATAAGCCAACCACCACTGCAGTTAAGCCAGTACGTCCACCAACTGAAATGCCTGCGGAACTTTCAATATAAGTTAATACAGATGAAGTACCAAATAACCCACCAAGTGAAGAACTGAAACTATCAATTAATAAAGCTTGACGCATTTTAGGAAAACGACCTTTTTCGTCAGAAAGTCCTGCTTTATCGGTTAAAGCTAAAATAGTACCCGATGAATCAAACAAGCTGACAATCATTACTGAAAAGATTACCCCGAGGATACCAATATTCAGTGAACCAGCAAGGTCAACATGGCCAACAACGCTGCCAACACTCGGTGGAACTGCTGCAATTCCTTGATAACTAATATTTGGATCAAGCCATAGCGCTAGTAGGGTCACGACAAGAATAGAAACTAACACGGCAGCATGAAAATTGCGGGTAGCAAGGATAACGATAATAAAAAATCCAAGCGAACCTAATAAGACTTTAAGTGACAAAATATTGCCTAAGGTTAGTAATGTAGCTGGCGATGCGACCACAATACCCATATTTTGGAATCCCATAAAAGCAATAAATAAGCCAATACCAGCACTAATACCGGCGCGTAAACACTGTGGAATATGTTCGATTAACCAATGGCGGACTTTAAATAGTGATAATGCAAAAAAGACCAATGAGCCCCAAAATATCGCTCCCATCCCAACTTGCCAAGAATAGCCCATTGCACCGCATATTCCATAAGCAAAAAAGACATTTAGCCCCATGGCAGGTGCTAAAGCAATCGGTAGATTGGCAAATAATCCCATCATAATTGTCGCAAAAGCGGTGACAACACAAGTTAGGACAAACACTGCTGATTTATCCATTCCTGTTGCAGATAAGATTGAAGGATTAACAAAGATAATATAAACCATGGTTAAAAAAGTGGTGCAACCGGCGATAAGCTCGGTACCAGGGGTGGTTTTTTTCTCTTTTAATTGAAAGATTTTTTCGAATAGTGAATTCATAAATTAAAGCCCAATTTAGGTTGATAGTGATCCATTTTGATATAATTTTATATCTTTATTTTTACCGAAGTAAATTTACGGTAAAAATAAAAAAGATATAAAGTGATTACTTCATATCTTTAAAAAACGTAAAAACACTGCGCTATTATTGCCAGTAATTTATTTTGGTCAAGCGTTATTCTAAATAACAAATAGCATTTTATTAGTGATCAATTATGCTTATAACTTAGCGCTAACATAGTTTTTAGCTATTTAATGGTACACTGGATAAAATGCTGATTATCAATAGATTAGTTAGCCAAAATATCTAATTTATTTTTAGTAATTTTTACTTTTAAAATCCGATGACTTTCGATCTCGGCGACTTCAAATAGATAGTCACCAATCTGTATGGTTTCACCAACATTGAGTAGATGTTGGGCTTTTTCCATCAATAATCCCGCAAGGGTATGATATTCTCGCTTATCATCAATCGGAATCGGTACAAATCTTACTAATTCTTCTACTGGGATGTAGCCATTTGCAATCCAACTATCATCATCTAAACATTGGATGTCATGTTTAGCATCGATCTCTTCTTCTTCAGTTGGAAAATCACCAGCAATGGTTTCAATAACATCGGTCACTGACACCACACCTTGCATTGATCCAAATTCATCAACCACAAAAGCAAAGTGAGTTTTGGCTTTTTTGAATTGTTCCAGCGCTACAAGTAATGATACTGTTTCAGGAAAAATTAATGGTTGTTTGATTAATGAATTAATATCAAAGGGTTGTTTATTTTGTAAAATATCTTTTAACAGATCATTAACTTGAATGATACCTAATGGTTCATCAATTGAAGCATTATCAGTCACTACTAAACGTGAATGAGGATTGTCAAAAATTTCTTTTAATATTACTTCTCGATCATCATTGATATTGACCATATCAACATCTAATCGAGATGTCATGATACTGCTTACTGAACGTTGAGCTAAACCTAATACTCGCTCAACCATGTTTAATTCTTGATGATTAAATACTGAGGTTTTTTTATTATTATCAGATACCACATCAATGGTATGGCTATCGGGATCTTCTTCAGCATCGCCTTTAAGTAAATGTAAAATAGCTTCGGCGGTACGTTCGCGTAGAGGTTTTTTGTTTAATGCTTTTCGACGGTTAAATATGGCTAGTTGATTAAAGAATTCAATCATAATCGAGAAGCCGATAGCTGCATATAAATAGCCTTTTGGAATGACAAAACCGAAACCTTCGGCAACCAAACTAAAGCCAATCATCAATAAAAAGCTTAAACATAAAATAACAATCGTTGGATGGGAGTTAACAAAATAGGCTAATGGTTTACTGGCAACCATCATAATCGCAATAGCAATACAAACAGCGATAATCATCACAGGAATGTGCTCAACCATTCCTACAGCGGTAATTACTGAATCGAGTGAAAATACGGCATCAAGTACCACGATTTGCGCAACAACAGTCCAAAAATGTGAGGTTTTTTTCGGTTTGCCATCCTCGTGTGATGCACCTTCTAAACGCTCATTGAGTTCCATTGTCGCTTTAAACAGCAAAAATATTCCGCCAAGCAACATAATTAATTGCCGAGCATTGAAACTAATACCTGATATAGAAAATAGTGGGGTGGTGAGAGTAACTAACCAGCCAGTAAACATTAATAACAATATTCGGGTTATTAATGCAAAAGCAAGGCCTGTAATGCGTGCTTTATCTCGTTGTTGAGGCGGAAGTTTCTCGGCAAGAATGGCAATAAAAACAATGTTATCAATGCCAAGGACGATTTCAAGTACAACTAGAGTGGATAAACCAATCCAGATTGTAGGATCCATGATCCATTCCATATGTCAGGTGATTACCTCTAATGATCACAGCACATGCTGCTTGGTAATTCTGTCTGTAATTAGCAAAATAATCAATAAAATATTTAACTTTTTGACTATTTTATCGAAAATTGTTGATTAAAAGCCTTTATTAGGCGTAAAAATTAACTTCGCCAGAATGTCGGTGTGAATAAAACTAATAAAGTAAATATTTCTAGTCGACCAAATAACATGTCAACGACCATGACCCATTTCACCATATCACTGACATGAGCAAAATTATCACTGACACTACCAAGGCCAACGCCTAAATTATTTAGCGATGAAGCAACGATATAAAATGAGTCAGTTGCATCAATTCCTGTTGCCATAATAATAAATAAACTCACTAAAAATACTAATGCATAGGCAGAAAAGAATCCCCATACCGCTTCAATGATACGTTCTGGTACTACACGATTATTGAGTTTTAAGGTATAAATTGCATTAGGGTGAATAAGTCGTTTTAACTCTCGTGAACCTTGCATAAATAGTAGCAGTACCCGAACAACTTTTAGTCCACCACCAGTAGAACCAGCACAGCCACCAATAAACGAAGCACATAATAAAAAGATGGGTAATGACGATGGCCAAGTATTAATATCGTCGACGGTAAAGCCTACTGTTGCTGAAACAGACACGACTTGTAAAATAATTTTGTCGATACTAAGATGGCGTTGCGGCTGATAAATATAGATCACTAAAGCGCAGATAATAATTAAGATAAGCAGAATAAAGATAAACGTTCTAAACTCTTGATCGTGCCAATATACTTTAAGTGAAATGCCATTTAATGCGGCAAAATGTAGAGCAAAATTACATCCTGACAAAATGAGGAACAAGGTAACAATATAGTTAATTGTTGCACTATTAAAATAAGCTAAATTGTTATCATGGGTCGAAAAACCACCCATTGATATCGTTGAAAAGCTATGTGAAATAGCATCAAAGATATCCATTCCAGCACACCACAAACTTATTGCACATAAAGTAGTGAGTAAAATGTAAATCGACCAAAGGGTTTTTGCTGTTTCGGCAATACGTGGTCGCATTTTACTGTCTTTTTGTGGACCAGGAATTTCAGCTCGATAGAGCTGCATACCCCCGACCCCTAATAGTGGTAAAATTGCGACCGCAAGTACGATGATCCCCATACCACCTAACCATTGCAACATTTGACGATAGAAAAGTAGCGCTTTGGGTAAATGATCCAAATTGACAATAGTGGTGGCGCCAGTGGTTGTTAATCCAGAAAAAGACTCAAAAAAAGCTGTGGTTAAATTAAGATTGATATGATTATCAAATAGGAACGGGAATGCGCCAATAGTGCCTAAAACGACCCAAAATAATACAACAATGAAAAAGCCTTCTCGAGTACTTAATTCATGGCGTTGATGACGATTAGGAAACCACAATAACACACCTAAAATTAATGCTGCAAAAAATGAACGAACAAAAATAGCACCTGCGCCGTCACGATATATTAATGCCACTAGTGCAGGTATTAACATAAATACTGACAATAGTGATATTAATAAACCGATAATTCTTACAATTGAGCGCCAATGCATCATATATAGTAATCTCTATTTAAAGCCACGTGATGATTTTATAAGATCGTAAGCAGCTTGAATTTCTTGTGCTCGCTTTTTGGCTGCTTCTAACATCTCTTTTGGTAAGCCTTTGGATACCAATTTGTCTGGATGATGTTCATTCATTAATTTGCGATATGCTCTTTTAATTTCAGAAATTTCAGCAGATGAATTTATTCCTAATATTTTATAAGCATTTGCTAAATCTGATTGCCTAGTACTGCTTTGGTAACCACTATAATTATGATTTTGTTGATATTGATGTTGACTGTTTTGTTGATTGTACTGATATTCTTGACGGAAATGAAAGCTTCCCATCATCATTTGAATATATATTGCCATTTGTGGCCGTGGAATACGAAACTCATCGGCAACAATGAAAAGAATCTCTGACTCTTTGTCATCTAAATGACCATCAACTAAAGCTGCTTGAATTAATTGTTCGCAAAAGATATTTAAGACATTACGTCGATAACGATATTGGTGATATAACTCACTTAATCGTGATCGAAGTGGGTAATCACTCGCTTTACCACGATTGAATGATTCTTGCGCTAATTGACGATTTGTCGAATCAAGTTGGAGTCGATCCATAACTTGCCGAGCCAGATTAATATCATCACGAGTAACAACCCCTTTAGCTTTACTTAAATGCCCTAATACTTCAAAAACAACCGTTAAGTATAAGTTTGGATTAGATTGTGTCCTTTTCTCAGTCAATTTATTACCAAATGCTTGATATAGCATTGGGCCAATAAATAATCCGAGTATAAATCCCCACCCAGATTTTAATACTGAACTCAGTATTAAACCGGTAATAATGGACCAGATCAAAGACATATTATTCGTTTACCTCAATTCGATCTATTTTTTGCAATCCACGTGGTAATGATGTGCCTTTACGAGCACGCTCCGCTCTAAATTTTTGTAAATCAGCTGGATAAAGTGTAAGTTTGCGTTTACCAACATATAGAGTTATAGATGTTTCTGGTGTTATCAACATCATATAAGCGAGGCTATCATCGCTACCAGAGAGTGAAATAATTTTATTGCCTTTACCTTTAGATAATTCTGGTAAATCTTTTACTGGGAATATCAGCATTCTTCCTGCTTTAGTAATTGATAACAGCAAGCTTTCTTCTGATAAAATCTCTATTGGTGCTAATACATCTGCATCTTTAGATAAATTAATCACTGCTTTACCATTACGGTTGCGCGCAATTAAATCATTAAATTGACAGATAAAACCGTATCCAGCACTCGATGCAAGTAAGAATTTTTGTTGTTCATTGCCTGACATCAATACATGTTCAATGGTTGCTCCAGCTGGTAATGCCAGTTTACCAGTAAGAGGTTCGCCTTGTCCTCTAGCTGATGGTAATGTACTTGGCTCAATAGCGTAACTGCGACCAGTTGAATCGATAAATACCACTGGTTGATTACTTTTACCTTTTGCTGCGGTTTTAAAACTATCACCTGCTTTATAACTTAATCCTACAGGATCGATATCATGGCCTTTAGCAGCTCTGACCCAACCCATTTCTGATAATACGATTGTAACTGGTTCAGAAGGGATTAACTCTTGTTCAGTAATTGCTTTGGCTTCACTGCGTTCGACAATTGGTGAACGACGTTCATCACCATATTTTTCAGCATCAGCTTGTAGCTCTTTTTTGATTAAATTACTTAACTTTCTTGGTGAAGCTAATAATGCTTGCAGTTGATCTCGCTCTTTAGCCAGTTCGGCTTGTTCACCTTTGATTCGAATTTCTTCTAGTTTAGCTAAATGGCGGAGTTTTAATTCTAAGATAGCTTCAGCTTGTGTTTCGCTTAAGGCAAATCTTTGAATTAATTCTGCTTTTGGGTCATCTTCATGACGAATGATTTCAATCACTTCATCAATATTTAGAAAGGCAATTAATAAACCATCTAAAATATGTAGTCTTTTTAGTATTTTATCTAAGCGATAATTTAAGCGACGGGTTACAGTAATGCGTCGATATTCTAACCATTCAGTTAGGATCTCAACCAATCCTTTAACAGATGGACGATTATCTAGTCCAATCATGTTCATATTAACACGATAACTTTTTTCTAGATCAGTAGTGGCAAATAGATGATTCATTACTTGCTCTAGATCTACACGATTAGAACGTGGCACAATAACCAGACGAGTCGGATTTTCGTGATCGGATTCGTCACGTAAGTCTTCAATTAACGGTAGTTTTTTAGCGCGCATTTGGCTAGCAATTTGCTCTAAAATTTTAGCACCAGAAACTTGATGTGGCAGATCAGTAATAACAATGTCGCCATCTTCTTTTTTCCAAACTGCTCGCATACGTATTGAGCCACGGCCAGTTTTATAAATTTTGGCGATATCTTCCGGAGAGGTAATAATCTCTGCTTCTGTTGGGAAGTCAGGGCCTTTTATGTGCTCCATCACTTCGCTAAGTGTTGCTTTTGGATTATCAGCTAACATAATAGCTGCATTCGCCACTTCACGAATGTTATGAGGTGGAATATCGGTTGCCATACCTACCGCAATACCGGTAGTACCGTTTAATAAGATATTCGGCAATCTAGCTGGCAACATTTTTGGCTCTTGTAATGTACCATCAAAATTGGGCGTATAGTCGACAGTGCCTTGTCCTAACTCACCTAACAATAATTCGGCATATTTTGATAGACGTGATTCGGTATAACGCATTGCAGCAAATGATTTTGGATCATCGGGTGCCCCCCAGTTTCCTTGCCCATCAACTAATGGATATCGATAAGAAAACGGTTGCGCCATTAATACCATTGCTTCATAACAGGCAATATCACCATGAGGATGGTATTTACCTAAAACGTCACCAACAGTACGGGCTGATTTTTTAAATTTTGCTTGAGCATTTAGTCCCAATTCTGACATTGCATAAACAATGCGACGTTGTACTGGTTTTAAGCCATCGCCAATAAACGGCAATGCGCGATCCATAATGACATACATTGAGTAGTTTAAATAGGCGCTTTCGGTAAATGTTCGTAGCGACTGAACTTCTACTCCGTCATGAGTTATTTCACTCATTATTGTTCCTCTAAATTATTCTGTATATTAGACATCAAGTTCAACTTGGTCACCTTTTTCTTGTAACCATTCTCGGCGATCTTCGGCACGTTTTTTCGCCAGTAACATATCCATTAATGCCATTGTTTCTTCGGCATTATCTAGTGATAACTGCACTAATCTACGGGTGTTAGGATCCATTGTGGTTTCGCGAAGTTGTAATGGATTCATTTCACCCAACCCTTTGAAACGTTGAACATTTGGCTTACCTTTTTTACGTTTAAGCTGATCTAAAATCCCTTCTTTTTCTTCTTCATCAAGGGCGTAATGAACTTCTTTACCTAAATCGATACGATACAGTGGTGGCATGGCGACAAAAATATGACCATGTTCAACCATGGCTCGAAAGTGACGAACAAACAGTGCGCACAGTAACGTGGCAATATGCAATCCATCTGAGTCAGCATCGGCTAAAATACAGATTTTACCGTAGCGTAATTGACTTAAATCATCACTATCAGGATCAATACCAATAGCTACTGAAATATCATGAATTTCTTGCGATCCTAATACTTCGTCAGATGAGACTTCCCAAGTATTTAATATTTTACCTTTCAACGGCATAATTGCTTGATATTCACGATCACGGGCTTGTTTAGCCGAACCGCCAGCAGAATCACCTTCGACTAAAAATAGTTCAGTGCGACTTAAATCTTGTGATGCACAGTCAGCCAGTTTACCCGGTAAAGCTGGACCACTGGTTAATTTTTTACGGATGACTTTTTTGGATGCTCTTAAGCGTTTTTGCGCACTGGAAATTACCATCTCAGCAAGTAATTCGGCAATTTGTACATTTTGATTCAACCACAGGCTAAATGCATCTTTAACAATAGCTGAAACAAAAGCTGCACTTTGTCTTGATGATAAACGTTCTTTGGTCTGACCGGCAAATTGCGGTTCTTGCATTTTTACTGATAACACATAGGCACAGCGTTCCCAAATATCATCGGCGGTTAATTTTAAACCACGCGGTAATAAATTACGAAACTCACAAAATTCACGCATGGCATCAAGCAATCCTTGACGTAAACCATTGACATGAGTTCCACCTTGCACCGTTGGAATTAAGTTAACGTAACTTTCAGTTAACAGTTCGCCACCTTCTGGTAACCAAAGTAATGCCCATTCAACCGCTTCTGTTTCACCTGTATGGCTACCAGTAAATGGTTGTTCCGGTAATAGTGTGTAACCACTAACTGACTCTATCAGATAATCTTTTAAACCGTCTTGATAACACCAGCGTTGCTCAGTACTGTTAATTTTGTCTTTAAAAATGATTTCCAGTCCTGGGCAAAGTACAGCTTTCGCTTTAAGCAAATGAGTTAAGCGAGGTACTGAGAAGCGAGGAGAATCAAAATATTTTTCATCAGGCCAAAAACGTACTTTTGTACCAGTATTTCGTCGGCCACAGGTGCCAATTACATGTAAATCTTCGACTTTATCACCATTTTCAAAGGCGATTTGGTAAACTTGTCCATCACGGTTTACAGTGACTTCTACTCGTTTGGATAAGGCATTGACAACAGAGATACCTACCCCATGTAAACCACCAGAAAATTGATAATTTTTGTTGGAGAACTTACCACCAGCATGTAAGCGACAAAGTAATAGTTCAATAGCCGGTACGCCTTCTTCAGGATGGATATCAACAGGCATACCTCGACCATCATCAATAACCTCAAGTGAATTGTCTTCATAAAGGGTAACTTTCACTTGGCGAGCATGACCAGCAATAGCCTCATCGACACTATTATCAATCACCTCTTGCCCTAAATGATTGGGACGAGCTGTGTCAGTATACATTCCAGGACGATGACGAACAGGATCGAGCCCTTTTAAGACCTCAATATCAACTGCATTATAAGTGGATTGTGACATAACTTTTCTGTTTATTCGATTAAATGGGCTTATTATACCAATCTTTCCTTAAGATGCATGAAATTAAATTTATAATAAAAAGCAAAGCCATTTTTTTATTGATAATAATTCTTATTTCATTAATTTATTTTAAGTTAATTTCGATTTTAGTCTTTTTTCTGTTTTATAATCTTAACTATAGTATTATGATAATGACATGCCAAATATAAATAAGCGAATAGGATGAGCAAGTCAGATAATCAGATAACTCGGCGCGATTTTTTACAAAAATCATTGGCAATCGGTAGTGTGGCCGCATTAACCAATGATTTACAATTGCCTTTTGCTTATGCCGCGCCAGAGGCAGATCTTGCCAAGACCTCGGTACCTAATCCAACGAATCAAGAAAAGATTTTTTATAGTGCATGTTTAGTTAATTGTGGTAGTCGTTGCCCGTTAAAAGTACATGTTAAAAACGATATTATTACTAAAATATCTGCTGAAGATGGGATTAATGATGCGGTCTTTGGTCAACATCAAATCCGTCCTTGTCTGCGTGGACGAGCTGTGCGTTGGCGTACCTATGATCCGGAACGGCTAAAATATCCAATGCTACGAATCGGTAAACGAGGTGAAGGCAAATTCAAACGCATCTCGTGGGACGAAGCTATCGATCTATTAGCAGAAAAACTCAAATATACTATTAATCGCTATGGCAATGAAGCTATTTATTACCAATATGGTACGGGTACGACAGGGGCAAATATCTCAGGTCGTAATGCCTGTAAGCGATTTTTAAGTTGTATCGGTGGTCACCTGAATTATCATGGTGATTATTCAAGTGGACAGATCACCGCTATTCAACCTTTTATATATGGTAATGCTAAAGAGTCGTTGCTAGACCAAATCAAACATTCTGATCTAGTTGTGATGTTTGGACATAATGTTGCTGAAACTAGAATGTCGGGTGGTGGACAGGTTGCTGAGTTATATACTGCATTAGCACAAAGTAAAGCAAGGGTAATTATTATTGATCCACGCCGTAGTGAAAGTGTCGTTGGTTTTAATGCTGAGTGGCTGCCGATTATTCCTGGTACTGACGCTGCGTTAGTCGCTGCAATCATTTATGCTTTGCTTGAAGAAGATCGTGTTGATGAGGCGATGCTTAACCAATATTGTGTGGGTTGGAATGCTGATACATTACCTGAAAGTGCTCCGCCTTTTAGCGATTACAAATCTTATATTTTGGGACTAGGGCACGACAGAACCGCAAAAACGCCAGAATGGGCAGCTAAAAAAACCGGTATTCCAGCTAAACAAATTCGGCAGTTGGCATTAGATATTGTTAATGCTAAAGCAGCATGGATTTCACAAGGTTGGGGGCCTCAGCGCTGGCAAAATGGTGAGCATACTACAAGGGCGATTATGATCCTACCGGTTATCACCGGTCAGTTTGGTAAGCGTGGTACTAACATTGGTACTTGGGGCGGTAGCGTAACTTATCCTGTGCCTGGCTTGAATATGGTTAACCCGGTTAAAACCAGTATTCCTTTCTTTTTATGGACGAAGGCAATTGATGAACCGTTAAGCATGACTGCGAAAAATTCTTATATAAAAGGTAAAGATAAATTAGATGTGGGTATTAAATTTATCTGGAGCTATGCTAGCAATGTTATTGGTAATCAACACTCCGATCTCAATCGGACTCATCAAATTTTACAAGACGAATCAAAATGTGAATTTATTTTAGTTTGGGATACCCATATGACTGCTTCAGCAAAATATGCGGATCTACTGTTACCGGATGTCTCTTCTGTAGAGAGTAATGATTTAATCAATAATTCATATGCATCAGGTGCTTATCATTATTTTATTCGTTTGCAACGAGCAATAAAACCACTTTGGGAAAATCGTCCTGCTTATGAGGTTTTGACTGAATTGTCAGCGAAAATGGCAGTTAAAGATAAATTTACTGAAGGTCGGAGTCAAGACGATTGGATTGCTTATAGTTATGAAAAAATGCGTAAGCTCAATCCTAATTTACCGACTTTTGCCGAAACAGATGGAATGGGGATTGTAGATCGTAAATTAGCTGATAGCGATGCACAGATCGGATTAAAAGCTTTTCGCGATGATCCAATAAAAAATCCATTAAATACGCCGTCAGGTAAAATCGAAATTTATTCAGAAGCATTAGCAAAAATTGCCAATGAATGGGAGTTTGATGACGATGATAAACTTTATCCTATACCGGCATATTTACCGGCAATAGAGGGCAGTGAAGACCTGCAAACACAAGCGAAATATCCTCTACAACTAATCGGTTTTCATATCAAAGGGCATTGTCATTCAAGTTATAGTAATCTTCCGCAACTGCGAGAAGCGGTAGCTAGTAGTCTCTGGATTAATCCAGTGGACGCAGAACAAAGACAGATAAAGCATGGTCAATTGGTTGAAGTTTATAATGACCGAGGTCGACTTTACATTCCAGCTAAAGTGACACCACGGATACTGCCAGGAATTATCGCTCTTCCGCAAGGATTATGGGCCAAGACTAATGCTGCTGGCATTGATATTGGTGGTTGCATTAATCGTTTAACCTCCTTACGACCATCTGTGCTTGCTAAATCTAATCCTCAGCATACCAATTTGGTTGAAATTAAACCAATAGCAGCTATGCCGTCGGCATCTTAATCGGAAGGAGATGGTTTAAATGCAATATGGTTTTTATATTAATTCTACCAAATGTACTGGTTGCAAAACTTGCCAAGTAAGTTGTAAAGATGAAAAAGATAATGCGCTTGGTGTTCATTTCCGCCGTATTTATGAATATGGCGGTGGTACATGGAAGCAAGTAGATGGATGTTGGCAAAATGATACATTTACCTATTATTTGTCGATCTCTTGTAATCATTGTCAAGAGCCAACCTGTGTACAAGGTTGCCCAACTGGTGCTATGCATAAACGCCAAGAAGATGGGTTAGTGGTAGTAAATCAAGATGTGTGTATTGGTTGTCGCTATTGTGAAATGCGTTGCCCCTACGGAGCACCACAATATGATCATCAAAAAAAGGTAATGTCTAAATGTGATGGTTGTTATGAACGTGTAGCGCAAGGTTTAAAACCTGTATGTGTTGAGTCTTGTCCTCAACGCGCTTTAGATTTTGATGACATTGATAACTTGCGTCAACGTTATGGTGATGAGTGCGATATTGCTCCATTACCTAGTTCAGATTTAACCAAACCAAGTATTGTGATAAAGCCACATGCGCAAGCTAAAGCATCGGGTGACTCGCTTGGTAAAGTGCTTAATCCAGAGGAGGTCTAGTATGCATGAACTTCCACTGGTATTTTTTACGATATTTGGGCAATTATCCGCAGGAATGATCCTACTTAGTGGTTTGTTTTATCTTGTTTATCGTTCAAAAAACAAATTGGCTATCACTCAAAAAATTAATGCAGTAGCGTTAATTTTCATGGCGATCGGTATGGCGATTGCATCATTTCATTTAGGTCAACCATTACGAGCATTCAATGTGATTTTTGGTATCGGCCGTTCACCAATGAGTAATGAAATTTTTACCTTTGGCTTATTATTTGCTATGACATTTGCTTTTGTCTTGCTTAACTATTTTGTCTTGTATCCAAATAGTAGCAAATTACAAATCATCAAACCTCTGTGCCAAAAAATTAACCGTATACCACATTTAAACTATTTATTGGCTATGATCTTGGTTATTTTAAGCCTATTTTTTGTTTGGACCATTGTATTAACCTATATGTTAGCAACAATAAAAACGTGGAATAGTTGTTATACAGCGATACAAATGTATACTGCGATGTTGGTATTGGGGGGAATTGCCGTTACTTGGTTAGGACTATATCGAATAGGTTATTGTGCTTTTTTTATTGGTAGTTTACTGATTCTGCTATTAAAAATGCCTTACTTAAAGCTAATGAGTGAAATTGCTCCAGACTTAACCTCTAATCAATATTGCTGGATAATAGCCCAGTGCGCATTATTAATTATTTCTATCACATTGGTTTTATTTGCGATTTTAAGAAAGCAACATCAGGTAATGATTTATCTATTGGCTTTTATTGGCGTATTTATCGCAGAAATTTGCGGACGTATCACTTTTTATAATTTGTGGATGATAACCGTTTAATTGTGCGGTAATTGATGGTAATGGCATAATTAATTGGCTAATCAATATAGGATTGAATAATTTGGATAATCTGACTTCTATCACATTGGCGAAATTATTAGGCGCTTTTTTTTATTATCCGCCTACCAGTAAACAAGTCGCTGGTTTAATTGATGGATTATTACAGCTAGATCAGTTAGCAAAGTGGCCAAACCAACAATTAGTAACTGAACAATGCCAAATCTTGACTACTCAGATACAGCATCCAGAAATAGAATATCAATTCTCACTATTATTTGAAGGGCAAGGCATTATGTCGGCGCCACCATGGGGTTCAGTCTATTTAGATCAAGAAAAACTACTAATGGGTGAATCACAAGAACGCTATCGAGAATTTTTACAGCAGCAAGGGTTGATTCTTGATACGGGTATGAATGAGCCAGAAGATCAGTTTGGATTGATGTTAATGGCATATGCGATACTACTAGAAAAGCAGCAATTTGCTGCTGCACAGCAGTTAATGACCGAATACCTTTTAAATTGGGCACCAATGTATTTGGATTGCTTAAAACAAAATCAAGTCAGTCTATTTTATCAAGCATTAGCGATTATTGCTGAACAATATTTGCAAATGGTATAACTCTGATTATATAGCAAATAAAGCGCTCACTTATTTAAGTAAAAATATGCATTGATAGCTGTTGTTTGCAGCTTTTTAACGAACAGGTATAATCCGCCTATTATGATTCAGGACAATGACAATCTATGTTAGCTTATTTACAACTGATGCGATTAGACAAGCCAATTGGTTGCTTACTGCTACTTTGGCCAACATTGTGGGCGATTTGGCTTGCTACATCTACGCCATCTGTTCATGTTGTTGTTGTGTTTGTTGTTGGTGTGATTGTTATGCGCTCAGCTGGTTGTGTGGTTAATGATTACGCTGATCGGCATTTTGATGGTAAAGTCGAACGTACTAAGAATCGTCCTCTCGCGCGTGGCGCATTGAGCGAAAAAAATGCCTTATACACTTTATTCGTATTACTGCTGATTGCGCTTGGTTTATTGCTTACTTTGGATAAATTAACTTGGTTAATGGCTGGTTTTGCATTAATCACGGCAATGATTTATCCATTTATGAAACGTTACACACATTTACCCCAAGTGACTTTAGGCATTGCCTTTAGCTGGGGAATTCCGATGGCCTATGCGGCAACAATAGCTCAATTTCCGATAACTTGTTGGTTACTGTGTTTAGCCAATATTTGTTGGACAATAGCTTATGATACCGAATATGCTATGGTCGATCGCGATGATGATCTTAAAATAGGCATCAAGTCCACTGCTATCCGATTTGGTGACTATGACAAGTTTATTATTGGATTACTGCAAATCATAACCTTAGTTTGCCTGACATTGATCGGCATAAACAATCATTTTCAGCAATTTTATTATATTGGTTTAATCATCGCCTTATTGCTATTTATTTATCAACAATGGTTGATCAAAGACCGTGATAGAAGCAACTGTTTTAAAGCGTTTATGAATAATAATTATGTAGGATTGTTTATATTTATAGCGATCTTGGTTAGTTAAAAACACATTTACCATCATTATTTAACTTCCATCGCGGACATTAATCGCTTTAAATGATATATCTTAAATTGTAAAAGTGTAGCTTATTAAAAAAGTAAAATGGTGGTATAGACTCCTCAATATTTTTTACAAGATTATTCTCAATTTTTTAAATTATTGAATTTAATTTGCCAGCGCCATTCGGAAGAGAAATACTATTGTAATATAGGTAAGGTAGGCATTTACCTACCTTTAAGGTTATTCGATTGCTAGTAGTAAAACAAACATATTATTTGCAAGTTAATGGTATAGACTCCTTAATATTTTTTACATCTATACCAGCTAATTTATAGATTTTGTTCTGCTAATGTGGCTTGCACTATTCGCATGGCATCGAAGGTTTCTTTGACATCATGAACACGGATAATTTGCGCTCCTTTCATTGCTGCAATAACTGCACAAGAAACACTACCTAATACACGTTCTTTAGGGGGAACATTTAGCACTTGCCCGACCATCGATTTTCTTGACATGCCAACCAAAATTGGCAAATTGAAGTGATGGAATTTTTCCAGTGTAGCCAATAGACGATAGTTATGGGCTAACGTTTTACCAAACCCGAAGCCTGGATCAAGGATGATTTTTTCCCGAGCAATGCCAGCAGTTACACATCGTTGGATATGTTCTGCAAAAAATGAATCGACTTCTTGATAGATATCTTGTTGGTAATGAGGTGCATTTTGCATCGTTTTGGGATCACCTTGCATATGCATAATACATACTGGTAATTCCGTTTTTTGTGCTGCTTTTAATGCTCCAGGTAAAGTTAATGCCCGAATATCATTAATTAAATGTGCACCAGCTTTGGCGGCTTCTGTGATGACTTCTGGTTTTGATGTATCAACTGAAATCCAAACGTCAAAATAGCGAGCAATTTTTTCCACTAGCGGTATAACTCGATCAAGTTCTTCACTGGTTGAAACATCAGCAGCACCAGATCGAGTTGATTCTCCGCCAACATCAATAAAGGTTGCCCCAGCTTGAATCATATTATCAACTCGCCGCATAGCATCATCAAGATTGTTGTAATTACCGCCGTCAGAAAAAGAATCTGGCGTCATATTAACAATTCCCATTACTTGAGGAAAAGAGAGATCCATTACGTGATTTTGAAAACGAATTTCCATGATTTTAGGCCTTATTTTATTAATATTTTTAATGCTAATTGCACTGTTGCAATGCTGAAGTATGATTGTTAGTACTGGTTTATTATTTCACAAAATTAATTGCGGTTGGATGATAAAAAACGCGCCGAAGCGCGTTTTAGATTTAGTCGTAATTAATTTTCTGATTGAGGTGGTATGTCTGTTCCCTCATTTGGTATCTCTTTTGCTGCTTGTTCATCACTTTCAGTCCAATCTTCTGGAGCAGTAATTGGTCTACGAGCAATCAAATCAGCAACTTGTTTTGCGCCAATGGTTTCGTATTTCATTAATGCATCTTTCATCGCATGAAGTACGTCCATATTGTCAGTTAAAATTTTACGTGCTCGTTCAAAGTTACGATCGATTATTTTTTTAACTTCTTCATCAATAATTCGCGCAGTTTCATCAGAGATATCTTTTGGTCGGCCATAAGATGAATTATCATCCATTTCATAAAATAACGGACCTAAACGATCAGAAAAGCCCCATTGGGTAACCATTGCTCTGGCATATTGAGTGGCAACTTTAATATCGTTAGATGCACCAGTTGAAACTTTATCAACACCATAAATCAGTTCTTCGGCAAGACGTCCACCATATAGCGTGGCGATATCACCTTCTAATTTTTCTCGGCTTTCACTAACTCGATCGCCTTCAGGTAAGAAGAACGTTACCCCTAATGCTCGGCCACGAGGGATGATAGTTACTTTATGGATTGGATCATGATCAGGCATTAAATAACCGATAATGGCGTGTCCAGCCTCATGATAAGCGGTTGAGATAAGTTGCTCTTGTGTCATGGTTAATGAACGTCGTTCTGTACCCATGTTGATCTTATCTTTGGCTTCTTCAAACTCGTCCATCGTGACTAAGCGTTTGTTACGTCGAGCTGCAAATAGTGCTGCCTCATTGACTAGGTTTGCCAATTCTGCACCAGAATAACCAGGGGTACCACGAGCAAGTACCGATAAATTGACATCTGAACCAAGTGGCACTTTTTGTACATGAACTGCTAGAATTTGTTCACGACCTTTCATATCCGGTAAGCCAATTTGTACTTGGCGGTCAAAACGACCAGGACGAAGTAAGGCTGGATCTAGGATATCAACACGGTTGGTTGCAGCAATTATGATAATGCCACTATTAGCTTCGAAACCATCCATTTCAACTAACATTTGGTTAAGAGTTTGTTCGCGTTCGTCATGGCCACCCATTGAACCGGCACCACGTTTACGACCAACAGCATCGATTTCATCAATAAAGATAATACATGGTGAATGTTTACGTGCTTGTTCAAATAGATCACGGACACGTGAAGCACCCACCCCAACAAACATTTCAACAAAGTCTGAACCAGAAATACTAAAGAAAGGTACATTTGCTTCACCAGCGATGGCTTTAGCTAGTAATGTTTTACCGGTACCTGGCGGTCCAACCATTAAAATACCTTTGGGAATACGACCACCAAGTTTTTGATATTTTCCTGGGTCTCGTAAAAAATCGACAACTTCGGTAACTTCTTGTTTCGCTTCTTCACTGCCTGCAACATCGCTAAATTTAGTCTTAACTTGGTCAGGTGTTAACATTTTAGCTTTACTTTTACCTACCGACATTGGTCCACCTTTACCACCACCTTGCATCTGGCGCATGATAAAGAACCAGAAACCAAGTAGTAAAATAATCGGGAACCACGAGATTAAAATGTTAACTAATAAGCTTGGTTTTTCGTCAGGGCTGCCATAGACCGCAACATCATTTAGCACCAAATTATCAACTAACTTTTCATCCAAATAAGGGATATAAGTAACATAATTATTACTCCCTTTGGTGGTAGCAACGATTTCGCGGCCATTAATATGCACTTCTTTCAGTTTGCCACCCGTTACATCCGCATTAAATTTGGTGTAATCGACTTGAGGACCGCTATTGGATATTGAGCTGAATTGACTAAAAACAGCAATCAATACGACGGCGATAACACCCCAGATCAGTAAATTCTTTACCATGTCGTTCAAAAGAAAAACCTCTCATAAAATTAATAGTTACGACTAAAATTAACCAAGTATGGTACTACAAAATTGTACGGCTGGCTACTTCATCCCCATTGCTACAATATATACTTCTCGAGACCGTGCCCGCGAGGCTTCTGGCTTGCGAATTTTGACTGTTTTAAACAGTGATCTTACTGTTTTTAGATATTCTTCAAATCCCTCACCTTGGAATACTTTAACGATGAAACTACCATTTGGAGCAAGAACGTCTTTACACATATCTAATGCTAATTCAACTAAATACATAGCTCTAGGTATATCAACGGCGGGTTGTCCACTCATATTTGGTGCCATGTCGGACATAACAACTTGTACTTTTTCTTCACCAACTCGCTCAAGTAGGGCATTTAATACCGCTTCATCACGAAAATCACCTTGCAAAAAGTCAACGCCAACGATAGGATCCATTGGCAATAAATCACAGGCAATAATTCGCCCTTTATTGCCAATGAGAGATGCAACATATTGTGACCATCCTCCTGGTGCAGCGCCTAAATCCACCACAGTAATTCCTGGTTTAAATAATTTGTCACTTTTTTGTATTTCTTCTAATTTGAACCATGCTCTGGATCTCAGGCCTTTTTTTTGTGCTTGTTGCACAAAACGATCGTTAAAATGTTCATTAAGCCAACGAGTAGAGCTTGCTGAGCGTTTTTTGTTACTCACAGAGAATAAATCCTTAATGTAATGAGGTCACTTCAATTGATTACAAATATATATAAGGGTAGAATAGCAAAATTACAACTTAATGTGATAAAAAATTAATGAATTTATCGAATAAACAAAAACAGTATTTAAAAAGTGAAGCTCATCATTTAAAACCGATAGTGATGATTGGGGCTAATGGATTTACCGAAGGCGTGCTAGCTGAAATTGAAAATGCCTTAAATTTCCATGAGTTAATAAAAATTAAAGTATCCGCTGAAGATCGTGAAACTAAAAAGCTAATTTGTGAAGCAATCATCCGCGAAACAAAAGCTTTAGCTGTACAACAGGTGGGTTCTATTTTTACGATATACAGACCGAGTGAAGAGAAAAAAATTACACTACCAAAATAAAAAATAGGGCTAATCGCCCTATTTTTTTGCAACAGTTTAATTAAATATATTCAACTTTAACAATATCAAATTCAACATCGCCACCAGGTGTTTTAATTTGTACTGTATCACCATCTTCCTTGCCAATAAGTCCACGAGCAATTGGAGAGTTAACTGAAATTAAATTCTGTTTGTAATCCGCTTCATCGTCGCCAACGATTCGGTAAGTTGTTTCTTCATCGGTATCAATATTTACTACTGTGACGGTAGCACCAAATATAATACGACCGGTATTTTTAACTTTAGTGATATCGATAATTTGTGCTTGCGACAATTTACCTTCAATTTCTTGAATACGACCTTCACAAAATCCTTGTTGCTCTCTCGCAGCATGATATTCAGCGTTTTCTTTCAAATCACCGTGTGCTCTAGCTTCAGCAATAGCGGCAGTAATTTGAGGTCTTTTTACATTTTTAAGTTCTTCAAGTTCTGCACGTAATAATTCGGCTCCCTTTACTGTCATTGGGATCTGTTTCATTTCGGTTTTTTCCTATATATAGTAAATAAAAAGAATAACAAATGTTCATCTTAATCAAAAGAGAGGTAAATTATTAATTTGGTTTGTTATTCTAATGTTACAATTGGCTTTAGTTATATATTAACTTCAAAACTAGTTTAACAACAAATCATTTATAGCAAAATCAAGTGCTATTTTAGTCAAAATCGGGTATCGTAATACAATTCAACCCTTCATTATAACTATTTAGCTTATTTATGAGACGATTACGATTTAGTTTAATCATCCTCTTTTCGATTTTCTGGTTGTTAATTGTAGTTGGCTATTTTTTGTTACAGACCAATTTTGGTGCCAAAATAGTAAGCCAACAATTATCAAAGCTGGGTGCCTATTCTATTACAATTGGTAAAATAAATCATTCCTTTGCTAATTTTTATGAGTTAAGCGTTGATAATTTATTGGTAAAAAAAGATCAGCAAGAAGTAGCTAATATTGGCAAATTAATCATTGGTTTTGATAAGCAAAATTTGTGGCAGCTTCATCATTTTAACTATATCAATCTCATTGATGCCACGCTAGATGGTTCTCAAATCAGCGAATCGAATTTTACAGCAAATATGTTACGGTTGTATAACACAACCTTAAAATTTTCATTGAATAATGCTCAAGCCCCCTTGTTGTTAAAACAAATTAATGGTGGTATAAAACCGTTTGATTTGCCGAGTAAACAACCATATCAATTTGATTTTACTGCCCAGCAAGTATTGTTTAAGCAAAAGGCTGTAGATAATGTGTTATTACAAGGATATTACCGTGATGGTATAACTTCAATTACTAATTTAGGTGGTAATATTGATAATGGTTTTTTTGTTAGCAAATTAAAAATGCTAGCAGAAGGTAGTTTGGATATAGCACAATTAAAATTAAATAATATACATTTTAATGCTAATAATGGGACTGATTTAAACAGCTATTTGTCTGAGCTGCCAAAATTCAAATTACAAGAATTTTCGATATTTGATAGTAATATTCAATTACCTAATTTAGTAATAGAAAAGGGTAATATGGAGATAACTAACATTGGTTATGATAATCAGTGGCAGTTACAGCAAAGTAATTTCATTATTAGTGCTGATAATGTTGTGTGGTTTGATGAAATATTTTCATCATTATTACTGCAACTATCTTGCAAAGATGATGAAGTAGACATTTTAAAAGCGGTCGCAGGGTGGAGTGATGGTAATGTCCATTTAACTGGTAACTGGAAAAACAATGTATTACATTTACAAACATTATTACTAGCCAGTATTAATTATCAGTTACCTGATGACTTAAAACAACGGTTATTACCTAATATATTCAATCAAGTCGATATTGATCAGCTAACTGTTTTGCCAAGTACGTTAATCAGCACTAAGTCTGACTATCCATTTAATCTCACAGATTTTAATGTTTCAGGAACCAACATTAGGTTAGTGGAAGATAAAAAGTTTGGCATATATTCAGGCTCGTTATTTTTTAAAGCTAATGATGCAACAATTAATAAAATTGCGGTTAAATATCCTAATTTATCGGTGAATTTTGATAGTCAGCATCGAGCATTATTAAGTTTTAGCGCATTAATTAATAGTGGTCAGCTTGATGCAACCGCAACGATAAATCCTTTGCAAACCGAGTTTGAATCATTACATATTATTGCTAAAGGGATTACTAGTGAACTGTTAAATCGATGGAAGTTAGTTGAAACTTCGCCTGAATCATCAAATTATCGTGTTGATTTACATGGTGAAATTTCACCATTTAGCCTATCTGGGACATTTTTTACCAATGATAATGAGTATTCAATTCATTCACAACATTGATTTTAATAAAATTATCCTTATATCTGTTTTGAGATTTATTTAGTTTTAAATGAGGAAACGATGTATCTAGTAAGATTAGATAAATGGTTATGGGCGGCTCGGTTTTATAAAACTCGTTCCATCGCTCGCGATATGATTGATGGTGGCAAAGTCCACTATAATGGTCAACGAGCAAAACCAAGCAAAATTGTTGAAGTTGGTGCTATATTAACCCTTAGACAGGGCAATGAACAAAAAACAATTCGTGTCTTAGCTATTAGTGATCAACGTAGGCCGGCTAGAGAAGCAGAATATCTTTACCAAGAGACCTTAGAAAGCATAACCAAACGAGAAAATATTGCTGAGGCTAGAAAACTTAATGCATTAACTATGCCGCATCCTGATCGAAGACCAGATAAAAAAGAGCGGCGAACATTAATTAAATTTAAATATGATAGACAACAAGGCGACAAGAATTAATATGGATACTTTAAATCGGTTTTTATTTGATAATCATTCGGTTCGTGGTGAGATTACTCGACTTGAAAATACCTACCAAGCAATTTTAGAAAACCATACTTATCCTATAGCTGTACAAAATTTATTAGGTGAATTGTTAGTAGCAACCAGTTTATTAACCGCGACTTTAAAATTTGATGGTGATATAGCGGTACAATTACAAGGGGATGGCCCGCTGACATTAGCGGTAGTAAATGGTAACAATGAGCAGCAACTACGTGGCGTTGCACGAGTTAATGGTGAAATTGCAGATAATGCTACTCTTAAAGATATGGTGGGTAACGGCTATATTGTCATTACCATAACACCTAAAAAAGGAGAGCGTTATCAAGGTATTGTTGGTCTTGAAAAGGACACTTTAATTGGTTGTATAGAAAATTACTTTATGCAATCTGAACAACTTCCTACCCGTTTATTTGTCAAAACAGGGGTTCATAATAACAAACCGATGGCAGCAGGTATTTTATTACAAGTATTACCGGCAAATGAAGATATTGAACAATCATTTGAACATCTCTGTGCATTGACGGAGACTATCACTAGCGATGAGTTATTCCAATTGCCAACTGATGAGATATTATATCGTCTTTATAATCAAGAAGAAGTTCGTTTATTTGAGACGCATGATATTGTGTTTAAGTGTGGTTGTTCACGACAACGTTGCGAAGATAGCTTAATGACATTACCAGCTAACGAAGTTGATGATATTCTCAATGAAGATGGTGGTAAGATTGATATTCATTGTGATTATTGCGGTAAACATTATTTATTCGATGCTATTGATATAGCAGAGTTAAGAAACAAGAAAAGTAATAATTATCATTGAGTTATAAAAGGGCCACTAAAGTTATAAAATTTTAGTGGCAAAGTGAAATATAGGGAATTAAACCCGTAGTTAATTTATCAAAATAATTTCAACTCACCAAATTAATATTATCGGTTTAGCATAACTTTTTTGTAAATTATCTTTACAAATAGATCGATTAATATTCTGCATACGACATCAATAAGTTATTTTTATAAGAGTATCTGTATGATTAACTAATTATGTGAATATTTTCCACAATGGCCTCATGTCCTAATACTTTCCAAGTTATATTGAAATGATATAGGGTAATCGCGTAGTTTTGCTCATGAAGACTTTTTTGTTTATAAGCTGGCCTCGGATCTTGAGAAATGACTTGTTCAATTAGTTCACTTAGTTGTGGATAATTCTGTGTTTGGCTTTGTAAAAATATGTCAGCTTTAGATGAAAATGTTACCTTAAGTTTTTGTGTTGGAAGTTGTTGAGCATAACCAGCTATTGCCTCTGGATGGCTATCACAATAAGGTAAATAGGGTTTTATATCAATTATCGGCGTACCATTTACCAGATCCAATCCACCTAGTTTTAATATCACCTGCTTGTTTTCAACAATAATATCTAGTAATTCAACAACTGAGAGCCCAATATTATTGGGTCTAAATGGTGATCTTGTTGCAAATACACCTAAACTTTTATTGCCACCTAAACGAGGTGGGCGGACGGTTAGTTTTTGTTTGCTAGTATCAATATGATGAAAGTGAAATAATAACCATATATGTGAAAACTGTTCTAATCCCTTAATACTCATGGGATTATTGAATTTATCTAGCAAATGTAGTTCACCTTCAGCTGCTGTAACAAGATTCGGTTGACGTGGTACAGCAAATTTTTCAGTATAGGGTGAGTAAATGATGCCAATTGGCTCAAATTGCGATGTCATTATTAAATTATTGTGTAATTGTTTTAAATCAGCTCCCATCGACAATAGTCGATGAGAGTAAGTTGT
Source organism: Gilliamella sp. W8128 (assembly GCF_016100545.1). Taxonomy (NCBI): domain Bacteria; kingdom Pseudomonadati; phylum Pseudomonadota; class Gammaproteobacteria; order Orbales; family Orbaceae; genus Gilliamella; species Gilliamella sp. W8128. The sequence continues at coordinate 3,917 of NZ_JACFSE010000007.1, read as the reverse complement.
TCATAGTTTGCTAATTTAGGATTACCAACCACGAATTGCGCCACCTTTGAAAATTTCATCGGCTTTTTTAGCTACAGCATCAGATTGATAAGCTTTAACAAAGTTTTTAACTCTTTCATCGTCCTTATTCTCTTCACGAGAAACAATAACATTGACATATGGTGATTCTTTATCTTCAACAAAAATACCATTTCTACTTGGGATTAAATTTGCAGGTGCAGCAAAAGTGTTATTGATTATTGCTAAATCAACTTGTGAGTCGTCTAAAGAACGTGGCAGCATTGGTGCTTCAAGTTCAACAATTTTATAGTTATATGGATTGCTAGTGATATCTAATACAGTCGGTAATAGACCTTTGGCTTTATCAACCGTTAACATTCCTTCATGTTGTAATAAGAGTAAAGCACGACCTAAATTAGTAGGGTCATTAGGTATAGCAATAGTTGAATTAGCAGGAATAAAGAATATTTCACCACGAGGTGAAGTCACTTTGACTCCTTCACCAACTTGCTCATCAGCTGCGATTGGTTTTAGTTTTTTGGAATAAGAAGCAATTGGGAAAACGAAAGTATTACCAACTACTGCTAATTTATAGCCTTGTCCTTTCATTTGCTCGTCTAAATATGGTTTATGTTGAAATACATTAACATCAATTAAACCATCGTTTAAGGCTCGGTTTGGCGTGACATAATCATTAAAAATAACTAGCTCAACATCAAGATTAAATCGTTCTTTTGCTTGTTGTTGCGCTATTTCGGCTTCTTCTTGGTCTGCTCCGGCAATCACACCTACTTTTAAAGGACTAACTTTTGCTGGTTCTGCTGGTTTGTTATCAGTAGCAGTGGTTTGTTTGTTATCACAACCGGTTAAGAAAAATGCACTTACTAGTGTGGTTATTAGTGCTAATTTTTTTATAGACATAACTCTCTCCATGATTAATGATGGGTAACACGTTTAACAATAGTATTACCTAAAAATTGAATAAAAAATGTAAAAATTACTAATATATATACTACTGAATCTGTTATTGCTGGTTTATGACTGATGTATCCATACTGTATTGCAAGTTGCCCCAAGCCACCAGCACCGACAGCTCCAGCCATAGCAATATATCCAGTTAATGTGATGAGTGTAATTGTCATACTATTCACAATGACAGGTAATGATTCTGGTAATAAAACTTTATAGATAATTTGTAATGGTGTTGCCCCCATAGAGCGTGCCGCTTCTATTAAACCTTTCGGCACTTCTAATAACGCATTTTCAATCATCCGAGCAACTAATGGTGCTACACCAATACTTAATGGTACAACAGCAGCTTGTTTGCCAATAAATGTCCCCATTAACAAAGCAGTAAAAGGAAGAATCCATAAAATTAATATAATAAATGGTATTGAACGAAAGAAATTCGCAGCAAATGAAATAAGGTTATTTAAAATAGTACAATCTAATATCTGCCCTTTACGTGTGGTAAAAAGCAATACACCTATAGGTAAACCAATAAGTAGACCAAAGAATACAGACAAGGAAACCATATAAATAGTGTCATCGGTAGATTGTGCTATTTTTATTATCATTGCTTCGCTAAAACCATCAAAAGAAGATACAAAAGCAATAAAATCTGACCAAAATTCAAAATGAGATAAATATAAAACTAATGATTCAAATGGTTTAAATGATGGGATAAAATCAAACATAACCTAGTACCTCAACTTTAGTGTTATTCTTTTCTAAAAACGCAATTGCCGATGCTGTACTTTTTTGTTTGCCTTTCATTTCAGTCAACATTAAACCAAATTTAACACCGCCAGCATAGTCCATTTGAGCGCTAATAATATTACTATCAACTTCAAATTCTTTAGCTATTTGAGACAGTAATGGTAAATCAACCGACACTCCTGTGAACTCCATACGAACTAGCGGATTAAGTCCTTCTTTGTGTTCCGGTGTAAGTCTAGCTAAATAATCATCTGGAATTGTAAGATGCAAAGTTGATTGAATAAATTGTCTTGCAATATCCGTTTTTGCATGTGAAAACATCTCGCCAACTGAAGATTGTTCAACTAACTCACCATTACTAATTACTGCTACTTGGTCACAAATCTGTTTAACTACATCCATCTCGTGAGTGATTAATAAAATGGTTAAGCCCAGTTTTTGGTTGATATCTTTTAATAATTCTAATATTGAACGGGTTGTTTCTGGGTCAAGAGCGCTCGTTGCTTCATCACATAATAATACTTTCGGATCACTGGCCAATGCTCTAGCAATAGCGACGCGTTGTTTTTGTCCACCAGATAAATTAGCAGGGTAAACATTCGCTTTTTCACTTAAACCAACAAGAGCAATAAGTTCATTTACTTTTTGTTTAATGACCGCTTTAGGGGTTCTGTTGAGTTCAAGAGGAAAGGCGATATTATCAAATACCGTTCTTGAGGAAAGTAAATTGAAATGTTGAAAAATCATGCTAATTTTTCGACGAACTTCAATTAACTTTCGATTAGATAAATGGGTGATATCTTGGTTATCAAAAAATATTTTTCCACTTGTTGGTTTTTCTAACAAGTTAACGCAACGTATTAATGTACTTTTACCTGCGCCGGATTTGCCAATCACACCATAAATTTTACCTTCTGGAACATGTAACGAAATGTCCTTTAAAGCATGAATAATGGTTTTATTTTGCTCAAATGTCTTTGAGATATGTTCTAATTTTATCATGATATATAACAACAAAAATATGAATAGATAAATATTAAGACGTCTAGACATCTAAGTCAATCAATAATATCCTATATAAAGCTAGAAAAGAAATCCATATAAAAGGAAGACGATTAAACATGAAACCAGCTATATTTTTAGATCGAGATGGGACAATTAATATAGATTATAATTATGTGCACACTATTGATAAATTTCACTTTATTGATGGTGTGATTGATGCAATGCAAGAATTGAAAAAGATGGGTTTTCTATTAGTTATTACCACTAATCAATCAGGAATTGCTAGAAATAAATTTACTCAAGAGCAGTTTGATACCTTAACTGAATGGATGGATTGGTCACTACAAGATCGTGGTGTTGATTTAGATGGTGTCTATTATTGTCCTCATGATCCACTAGTGGATGAATGTGAATGTCGCAAACCAAGTCCTGGTATGATTCAATCTGCAGCTAAAGAACTCAATATCGATATTGCAAATTCTTATATGGTTGGTGATAGGGTTTCTGACTTGTTATCAGGAAAACGGGCTGGGGTTAAAAAAACAGTATTAGTTAAAACTGGTGATGAAATAACTGAAGAGGCGTTAGCACAAGCAGATTGGTTAATTGATAGTTTAGCTGATTTACCAAAAAAGATTAAAGCAGGATTATAATAAAACTATAGCGTTTAATTTAAATGCTGTATATTTTTAATGATGGATGATGTGATTGTTAATCAATAAAATAGTACATTAATTTATAATACAACTATATTTGCTATTCTATTTATGATGAGAGAATATCGAAAAGAATAAAAAGTACGACTATATAGCTGAATGTATAAAAGCAAATAGCTATGGCTCTCGGATAGTTATTTTAAAGATAGTTATTTTAAATTTTGTAGTTTGATTTTTCTTTTATTAAAGAATCTAATCGTAGAATAATGATTGAAAAGGTAAAATTGCTACAAAAGGTATCGTTTTAGTTTGTTTTTAGCTCATCTTGCGTAAAAAAAAGACAAACAAAAATAAATTTGCAATAATCACTTGCCAAAAAAAAAGAAGTGCCTATAATGCGCATCCACTGACACGGCGTCAGCGACAAGCAGACAAAGGTCGTGTTAGTGAGTAAGGTCAAAAATTTTAAAAAAAGATCTTGACGAATAAAAAGGTGTAGCGTAGTATACGCAGCCCTTGAGACAGCAAACTGAAACA
>NZ_JACFSE010000042.1:0-273 GCF_016100545.1 Gilliamella sp. W8128 | reverse complement strand
GCCGCGGGAGATTGTAAAGAGGGTTCGCGCCAACCCTCTTAACTCGGACGTAATCACCGTATAGAAACAACCACCAAACAACAAAACGTCCGAAACTCAAACAACTAAAAAATTTTGAGGAACGGGGTTTTTAAAGCCTAAAATCCTCTAAAGTTTCTTCGAAATAGGCTTTAAGGGAGTAATTAAGACGTAATATTACATTCACCTTTACAAAAGTTAACAATTAAACCATCAAAAAAAGTTGCATGGTTTTTTGCAATCACTATACTTTTA
>NZ_JACFSE010000006.1:0-242959 GCF_016100545.1 Gilliamella sp. W8128 | reverse complement strand
AAACGCCGTAGTGCCGATGGTAGTGTGGGTATTACCCATGTGAGAGTAGGGTGCCGCCAGACTTTTAAATATACGAGCCCAGCAGTAATGCTGGGCTTTTTTGCATTCTAAGAATAGTTAAAAATTCTTCTGAGGGTGAGATGAGTTCATTAATCGCTTTTAATAAACCGTTTAATGTTGTGACACAATTTTCTGCACATGAAAAATATCAAACATTAAAAGATTATATATCTTTACCTGGTTTTTACCCTGCTGGTCGTTTAGACACCGATAGTGAAGGTTTATTGCTGCTTACTAATGACGGTAAGTTACAAGCAAAAATTAGCTCACCAAAATTTAAATTACCTAAAACTTATTGGGTGCAGGTAGAAGGATTAATAAATCGACAAGCCATAGATAAATTAACTAGTGGTGTGCAATTGAAAGAGTTTTATACTGCTCCAGCAATCGTGACATCACTTGCAGAGCCGACTAATTTATGGCAACGAATACCCCCTATTAGAGAACGCAAAACTATTCCTACTTCATGGATAAGTATTACCATAACAGAAGGAAAAAATCGACAGGTTAGAAGAATGTGTGCTGCGGTTGGATTCCCTTGTTTACGCTTAATTCGTGTTCAGATTGGCAAATATAATTTATTCACTCATCAGTTACCTTTAGGCGAATGGCGATCGGTTGCTACTGGTGATCTTTATCTCCGCTAACCACATTTAACAGACAATTCTAAAAGAATTATATTTTTTGAAAGATCAAAAGGATCAATTATATGATTCTCTTTGATCGAATCCTTTGGGCTTTATTGTAAAATAAGATAAAATGATCATTAATATTGATCGTAGGATAGATTATTTATGGTTGAACAAAAGAAAGAAGGTTTTTTTTCTCGTTTAAAGAAAGGTCTTTTTAAAACTAAACAAAATATTGGATCTGGTTTTCTAAGCTTATTTAAAGGCAAAAAGATCGATGATGAGTTGTTTGAAGAATTAGAAGAACAGTTGATCATTGCTGATGTCGGTTTCGATACCACACAAAGATTGATTAGCTCGTTAACACAACAAGCGTCAAGAAAAGAATTAAAAGATGCGGATGCATTACATGATCTATTAAAAAATGAAATGAAATCTATTTTAGATGGTGCTCAGCAACCACTTAATATAGAAAGTCATAAACCTTTTGTTATCTTAATGGTTGGTGTCAATGGTGTTGGGAAAACGACAACCATTGGTAAATTAGCCCGTCAATTTCAACAACAAGGCAAATCAGTGATGCTTGCCGCTGGCGATACCTTTCGTGCTGCCGCGGTTGAACAATTGCAAGTCTGGGGTGAACGTAATAACATCCCTGTCATTGCTCAGCATATTAATGCTGACTCAGCATCGGTAATCTTCGATGCTATTCAGGCTGCAAAAGCAAAAAATATCGATGTTTTAATTGCTGATACTGCTGGCCGTTTACAAAATAAATCTCATTTAATGGACGAATTGAAAAAAATAGTCAGAGTAATTAAAAAGCAAGATGAAACAGCACCGCATGAAATTATGTTAACTATAGATGCTGGGACAGGACAAAATGCAATTAGCCAAACAAAGCTGTTTAATGAAGCGGTTGGCGTAACAGGGATGACATTAACCAAGTTAGATGGTACCGCAAAAGGTGGCATTATATTTAGCATAGCTGATCAATTTAATATTCCGATCCGCTATATCGGCGTAGGTGAAAAAATTGAAGATTTAAGACCTTTTATTGCTGATGATTTTATTAATGCCCTATTTGACGAAACGGAAGAATAGAGATAACTCATGATCCAATTTCAACGTGTTAGTAAAGTTTATTCGGGTGGTAAACCAGCTTTACAAAATATAACATTTACTTTAGCGCAAGGAGAAATGGCCTTTTTAACCGGTCACTCCGGCGCGGGTAAAAGTACACTAATGCGTTTGATTTGTGGATTAGAAAAAGCTAATGACGGCAAGGTATTACTGAATGGTGTTGATGTTTCCAGTTTGAAAAAAAATCAAATGCCTTTTCTGCGCCGTACCATTGGTATGATTTTCCAAGATCATCAACTATTACTCGATCATACTGTTTATGATAATGTTGCTTTTCCATTAATTATCTTAGGTAAACCTGTTGAAGAAATTAAAAGACGAGTTTCTGCGGCATTAGATAAAGTTGGTTTGATTGATAAAATGAAATTTTACCCAATACAGCTATCTGGCGGTGAACAGCAACGAGTAGGGATAGCTCGAGCAATCGTCAATCGACCTACGGTTTTACTTGCTGATGAACCAACTGGTAATTTAGATGACAAACTCTCAAAAGATATTTTGAAATTATTTGAAGAGTTTAACCAAGCTGGTGTAACTGTGTTAATGGCGACCCATAACATGGGATTGATACGTCGAAAACATCATCGAATACTAAATTTAAATCAAGGACGTTTAGAGGTTAAAAGTTGATGATAAATGCGAAGGTTAAACCATCTAAACAAAAAAACAAAACCAACAACAATAGCTTTTTGGGCCGCTGGCAAAGGCAGATCAGCTACGCATGGCATAATGTGTTTAACTATTTTTATCAAAATATATTTGCTTCTTTGCTGACAATTTTGGTTATTGCTATATCAATTACTTTGCCGACTATAGGCTATTTATTATTGAAGAACGCCAATCAAGCGGCGGAACAGTGGTATCCGACGCCCAATTTAACAGTTTATATTAATAAAACTTTAAATTCGGAACAAACTAATGATTTAATTGATAAATTTAAGGCTATTGCTGAAGTTGAAAATGTAACTTATCTTTCTCGCGAAGATACACGAGAAGAGTTTAAAACTTGGTCTGGATTTGATGATGCTCTAGACCTACTCGATGAAAATCCATTACCAGCAGTTGCTATTGTTTTTCCAATAGAAGAAGCCAAATCTACCGATAAATTACATGATCTGCAAACACAGTTAAAAACAATAGAGGGTGTTGATGATGTGCAACTTGATGATAGCTGGTTTACTCGATTAACCGCATTGACCAATATGGTAAAATCGATAGTGTGGACAATATCAATTTTTATGGTTATTGCAGTATCACTGGTTATTGGTAATAGTATTCGGTTAAATATATTTGCCCGTAGGCAAACAATTATTGTTATGCAATTGATTGGTGCGACTGAAGGCTTTATTTTACGACCATTTTTATATAATGGTATTTTTACTGGATTGATTAGTGCGATTTTGGCATTGATTCTATCGAAAGTATTTATTCTTCAAATAGATTCAACCATGTTGCATGTATCAGATGTTTTTGGAACAATTATTAATATAAATGGACTTTCATGGGAAGAAAGTTTGTTAATTGTTTTATTTTCGATGATTATTGGCTGGTTTTCAGCATTTATTGCCACTAAAAAGTATTTGAATAAAACGGTAATAGCTTCATAATTGTAGATTAATTATTTACGATTTTTATAAGCAGCTTTACTGCAAATATAATGATAAAAATGTGAACTAAATCACATTTTGGTGGTCTAAGTTTATAGAAAGATTTTAAATTGTTACTAATGTAAAATGTAGCAAAATTAGTTTAATTTAAGGGGGAATTAAATGAGTACTGATTTAAAAATGCAAGCAGGTGCTTTAATCCCACAAGGAAATATTGAATCATATCTTCGTATGATAAATACTTATCCGATGCTAACTGCAGAGGAAGAGAAGTCTTTAGGTGAACGCCTTTATTATCATGATGATGTGGATGCAGCAAGACAATTGATTTTGTCTCATTTGCGTTTTGTTGCGCATATTGCGCGTGGTTATTCTGGTTATGGTCTACCACAAGCCGATTTGATTCAAGAAGGTAATATTGGTTTAATGAAAGCTGTACGTCGTTTCAATCCTGAAATGGGTGTACGTTTAGTATCATTTGCAGTACATTGGATAAAAGCTGAAATTCATGAATATGTACTAAAAAATTGGCGTATTGTTAAAGTTGCTACAACCAAAGCACAAAGAAAATTATTCTTTAATTTAAGAAAGAATAAACAACGTTTAGGTTGGTTTAATAGCGCTGAAGTCGATATGGTTGCTGATGAACTAGGTGTAAGTCGTAAAGACGTCTTAGAGATGGAATCACGTATGTCAGCGCAAGATATGTCATTTGATATTGATAATGATGACGATGATAATTCAATTGTCGCACCAGCGCTTTATTTAGAAGATGGTAATTCTGATTTTTCAAAATCAATCGAAAACGATAATTGGGAAAATGAGGCAACTGACAAGTTACATGATGCCTTGTCTCAATTAGACGAACGTAGCCAAGATATTATCAAAGCACGGTGGTTAGATGCCGATGACAGTAAATCAACATTGCAAGTGTTGGCCGATAAATATAGCGTTTCTGCTGAACGTATTCGTCAACTTGAAAAAAATGCCATGAAAAAACTACGAGTGGCTATAGAAGCATAATTGATTTTTATTAATAATAAATAAGCCCTACTTTAGTTAAAGTGGGGCTTTTTTATATGCTGAATTTAAATTAGTTTATAAATAAGTTAAGAATTAAAATAACTAGTTGAATAAAATAGTTATATTTAAACTCTTTATATACACTATAATTTAAGATTAAATAGATAATCACCAAGAAGTTAGCTTTTATAAGAGGGATAAAAATGTTAAATAATTTGCTAAGAGTTATTTTACTTAGTCTAATTGCTGTTAGTTTAGTTGCTTGTAATGATAATGCTAAAAATACACCTTCTGATGTATCCATTGATACTGGTGTTATTGAATGTGATCGCTATCTAAAATTAGTTCACGAATTACAATTATCATCTAAACTCCCAGCTGATCCTGAAGAATCATTGGAAAATACTATAAATCATTTCAAACAATTGATAGAAAAAAATCCCGAATCAACTAAGAGAGAGTGTAATTCTGCCTATACTGCTTTGCGATCAATGAATCGCTAACCATGCAGCTTCTTGAGCATGTAATAGGGCTGTATCAAAGAAAGGAATGGCGTAATCTTGTTGGGATATTAATAAACCAATTTCAGTACAGCCTAAAATTACCCCTTCAGCGCCTTGCTTAACGAGTTTATCTATAATATTGAGATAAGCTTGCTTAGATTCTGGTTTAATTTGCCCAAGACAAAGTTCATCATAAATAATATCGTTGATGATGATTCTATCTTGTTCATCAGGAATTAAAACATTTAAACCTTTTTCAATTAATTTTGATTTATAAAAGTCTTGCTCCATGGTGTATTTGGTACCAAGTAATGCAACTGATTTTATTTTATCTTTGATCAAATGTTTGGCGGTCACGTCAGCAATATGAATGATAGGAATTGTAATTGCTTTTTGAATTTGGTCTGCAACCTTATGCATCGTATTAGTACAAATAATAACAAAGTCAGCACCGGCTAATTCTAATCTTTTAGCTGCATCAGTTAAAATAATTGCGCTTTTATCCCATTCATTATTTGCTTGGCAGCTTTCTATTTCTTGAAAATCGACACTATATAACAGAGTTTTAGCTGAATGTAATCCACCAAGGGATTTGCCAATAAATTGATTAATCACTTGATAATAAGTAACGGTACTTTCCCAACTCATGCCACCAATTAATCCAATTGTTTTCATTTCTAATACTCCATAATATTGTCTCGTTACTAGTAATAATTGATTATTAATTATAATTATTAGTATGTAAAGATAGTGAATTAGAATAAAATATCATTAACTATCAAAATATTGTTGTGAATAAGTTATAAAAAACGCATTGTAGCCGTTGGTTGATAAATGGATAATCACTATCAATGAAAAAATATAAAAAGTATTTTGCATTTCTCTCATTTGGATTGCTAATGTTATCATTTTCATGTTTGGCTGAACCCAAAGTGATCCATGTGCTGGTGGCATTATGTGATAATAAATATCAGGCTATCGCTCCAGTACCTGCAGCAATTGGTAATGGCCAAGATCCAAGCAATAATCTTTATTGGGGCGCTGCTTTTGGTTTTAAAACGTATTTTGCTAAACAAAAAGAGTGGCAAGTTATTCAAGTTAATAAACCTAATAATGGCAAGATATTAGAGGAGATAATTTATAAACATCAAAGCAAGGATGTCTACCTTATTGCTCAGGCATATGATGGTAAATATATCAATGATACAGTAGATGATTTTATTAGTTACTCAGCAGGAAAACAGTCAGCATCATTTTTAATCAATAAAACCAAAATTGAGGCTGGAGCTAAAGCCAATTTAGTGGTTTATGTTGGTCATGATGCATTAATGGAGTGGTCATGGCGTAATTATTTACCCGATAGTTGGCGTTGGTATACCTTGTCAAAAGCAGAACAAGAAAAACAAAAATCACGCTATGCAGCCGTATTTGCTTGTAAAAGTCAGAAATATTTTACTCCGCCATTATCTCGATTAGGTATTACTCCTCTTATTTTAACTTTGCACCGTATGGCTCCTGAAGCTTATAGTATTCATGCTATGATTAGTAGTTGGTTGGATGGTGAAGCAAAAGATGTAATAAGGCTTAAAGTAGCAACAGCTTACAGTCAATATCAAAAATTAACTAAGCCAGCGTTACATATATTTACGACAGAATATAGTCAATAATCGTGTTTAACGACAGTAGATAATTCAACTTATTAATAAAAGGCCAATAAATATGTTGCAAATACCGAAAATAGTCATTTTAACTGGTGCAGGTATCTCTGCTGAATCAGGATTATCAACATTCCGTGCCCAAAATGGATTATGGGAAGGGCATAATGTGGATGATGTTGCTACTTACGAAGGTTATTTGCGTGATCCGATTGCTGTACATAGTTTTTATAATATGTTACGTAGTAAGTTACAAAATCCTGAGGTGAAACCCAATACGGCTCATTTTGCCTTAGCACAATTAGAACAGAAATTAGGCACGGATAATGTACTAATTGTTACACAAAATGTGGATAACCTTCATGAAAAAGCCGGTTCCAAAAATATCATCCACATGCATGGTGAATTATTAAAAGTGCGTAATGAAAAAACAGGGCAAGTTTTTGCTTGTTATGATGATGTAATTTATCAAGATAACCACTTAATTCGTCCACACATTGTTTGGTTCGGTGAAATGCCACTACAAATGGATGAAATCTATGATGCGCTGTCGAAAGCTGATTATTTTATTTCAATTGGTACTTCAGGAAATGTTTATCCAGCCGCTGGTTTTGTGCAAATGGCTAATCAATTTGGCGTTAAAACGGTAGAACTTAACTTAGAACCTAGTTTAGGTGAAAACTTATTTAAGACTAAAATTTACGGTCCTGCCAGTCAAGTAGTACCTGAATATATTAAAAATTTTATGTAAGGAAATATATTAGTTAAGCTGTTTTAGATAACTTTTACCACCTAAATTACTCATTTGCCCGCGGATCCATTCGGCCTTTTTTTGTATCTTATCATCAGGATTGGCCGGACTCCATTTTCTTGGATTTGGTAGTGTAGCCGCTAATAAACTAGCTTGATACGGTGTTAATTGACTAGCACTGACGTTAAAATAGTGTCGAGAAGCAGCTTCAATACCAAAAATACCTTCACCCCATTCCACACTATTTAAATAAATTTCGAGTGTACGTTGTTTTGACCAGATAAGCTCAATCCAAACGGTAAACCATGATTCAATACCTTTACGGATCCAACTTCGCGATGGCCATAGAAAAATATTTTTTGCTACTTGCTGCGTTATGGTACTAGCACCACGGATTTTTCTATTTTTTTGATTATAAATTAGTGCCCGATTAATGGCTTTAAAATCAAAACCCCAATGATCGGCAAAATTTTGATCTTCGGCGGCAATAACTGCAATTTTAATATTATCTGAAATCTGATCCCAATCTTTCCAGGTGCGTTGCTGAGTGATATTCCAATGAGCGATCTTTCTTTCAACCATTAACATCGAACCAAACGGATTAACCCAGCGCATTAATAAAATAATAAAAACCGAAACTAGCATAAATCCAATCACGATTTTTGTTATTATGCTTAACGTTTTCCTTAATGTGAGTTTCATATTAGTCCAGATACCACTAATTAAAAATGGTTGAGTAAACAGTATTCTAATACAAAAGTCGTCAAGTAAGATAGGTTATATTAATCGTTAAATAAATAATTATTTATAAAGTTAACTATTTGTTCTGGCTCATTAATATCTAATACAGGTACAGATGTATTTAATTGCTCATCACTGGCAACGGCGATAGTAAAATCATCAATAAATAGTGGTTTTGCGATTGTATTACGATGGCACATGATTTTGGGAATTTGCTCATCTTTGAATCCTTCAACTAATATGATATCAACATCGCTAAAATGGTTAATAAGTGTTTTTAAGTCAACGGGGTTATTGGGTGTTTCCTCAATCAATGCATAACGTTTATCACAAGCAATAATCGTTTGCTGCGCCCCAGCTTTGCGTAGCTCATAGCTATCTTTACCTGGGATATCTAATTCAATATCATGATGGGCATGTTTTAATGAACCTACCTTAATATTTTGTGAAACCATTAACTGAATAATCTTTTTTAGCAATGTGGTTTTACCACACCCACTATATCCAGATATGCCAATAATTTTTTTACTATTCATAGACTCTTGCCACTAACATGTTATATTTAAAAGTAGATATTACATTATTTTATACAAGATTAAAGGCAATGGTATGTATGATTTTTTAAATGATTATAATCAAACAGTGCACCCTGATTTATTAAAAGAATTTATCGATATTAATAATAAAAAGTTGAGTGGTTATGGTTTAGATGATTGTTGTAATGATGCCATCAATCACATAAGAGAAATATTAAAATCACCGAATGCTGATATCCATTTTATGGCCGGTGGAACCATGACCAATTTGACGGTAATTTCGCATATTTTAAAACCTTATCAAGCGGTGATCGCTGCTGAAACAGGGCATATCAATGTGCATGAAACTGGCGCAATTGAGGCAACCGGGCATAAAGTGGTGACGGTTAAAACCAAAGATGGAAAATTAACGCCAGAATTAATCAAACCAGTGTTAGATTATCATTGTGATGAACATATGGTACAACCAAAACTGGTGTATATTTCTAATACTACCGAATTAGGGACTATATATAGCAAGCAAGAGTTACAAAATCTGTATCAATTTTGTCAAAAAAATCATCTTTACCTTTATTTAGATGGTGCGCGTTTAGCAATGGCATTGGCAGCTAAAGATAATGATATTACTTTTCCTGACTTAGCCAAATATACTGATGCATTTTATATCGGTGGTACCAAAGTTGGTGCTTTTGCCGGTGAAGCGTTAGTATTTAATAATCATAGCATTAATCATGACTTCCGCTTTAATATGAAACAGAAAGGAGCAATTTTAGCGAAAAGTTGGATTATAGCCGTACAATTTAAAGCATTGATGCAAGATGACCTCTATATTTCCTTAGGTAAACATAGTAATAGTATGGCTGAAAAACTCACAACCCTATTTGAAAAAGCTGGATTTACTTTTGCTGCTAAACCACAAACTAACCAACTATTTGTTCTGTTACCTAATCAATTAGCGCAAAAAATTCTTTCTGTTTATGAAGTGGATAATTTAGGGCAAAGTGATCCAGAACATATTTGCTTACGTTTTTGTACCTCATGGTCAACTCAAGAAGTTGAAATAGAAAACTTTGCTAATCAGTTAGCTAAGCTGCTTAAAAACGAATAGGGCGCTTTTTTATCGGTAAGTTTAGCTTTGTTGTTATCTAAATTGAGAAATAAAAACATCTAAGGAAAGGGGATTTGAAGCTGTTAAATAGCTAAAAATCCCTTTTTTGTTATGCTGTGATTTAATATAAATAGATTAAAAATTCAACAGAATAGAAAATGTGTTTAGATGTGAACTAAGTTTGTGATCAGCAAATCAACTAACTGTATTAAAAATACTAATGAACAATAATATGGAACTAAACAAAATATTAATTTTGAGGAAAGGGGTTTTTTATTGTTTAAAATTACCGATTGGTTACTTGATATAGTTGTTTGAATGATTTAGTTATTTGCTTTGATCATAAAATTGGCGTTTTCCAGCATATCTAATGTATTAATATTGGTAAAACTGGCTGGATTGTCGCTAAAATCTACGGCCACGGCATTAATTTGTTGTAAAAATAACATCAGTTTGCGATCGCCTTCTTCTAAATATTTTTTTAATTGTGGGGCGATGGATTTATTAATTAATAAAATGGTTGGGTGGTCATTTTTGCCATCAAAAGGATAGATAGCTTGATGGGTTGTAGTGAGTTTTGCTAAACGAGTGATGAGATCATCGGGTAAAAAAGGGGTATCACAACTAACAAATAAATTCCAAGTAGTGGGACTGCGTAATAAGCCACTATAAATTCCGGCAAGAGGCCCTAGAAATCCCTGCAAATCATCACAAAATACTGGATAACCAAGCGAACGATATTGCTCAACATGACGGTTACAATTAATCATTAGCAAATCGACTTGTGGCTTAATTCGATCAATGACATATTGGTAAAGAGGTTTACCAGCTAATAACATCAAGCCTTTATCCTTACCATTCATACGGTTACTTTGGCCACCAGCTAAAATAATGCCAGTAATTGGCGGTTTTTCCATAAATTCTTTCTCTTTTACATTGCTAAAAAACAAAATAGCATTACTATATAGCAAAGTTATTTTTTAGTCGCAAATAACATATATCACTAGGTTATGAATCTTTGTAAATGCACTATTTAAATTTAAAGTCGAGTATATAATAGATACTTTTTAATATATAGATAGTAACGAAGAAGATTAACATAAAGGTTTATATCATCGTCTTCAACTTAGTTGAATATTAAATAAGGTATTTATTATGAAATGTCATCGTATTGATGAGTTAATAGAATTATTACAACCAGCTTGGGAAAACGATTCAGATCTTAATTTATTGCAACTTTTAGATAAATTAGGAAAGGAAGCTGGTTTTGATGGTGATCTTAAAGATCTTAGTGATGAAGTTTTAATTTATCATTTAAAAATGCGTAATTCAGATAAAAACGAAGCTATACCTGGATTAAAAAAAGATTATGAAGATGATTTTAAAACCGCATTATTAAAGGCACGCGGAATTATTGAAGAATAAGGAGAATCAATTAAATGAAAAAAACGCTTATTGCAATTGGAGTATTACTAACCTCTATGACCAGTTTTGCTGATGAAGCACCAGCAACTAGTAAAAATGATACTCAGCCAGCTACGGCAAGTGCTGCTACACAGCCAGCACCGATTGAAAGTGGCAAACAATATGGTGTTTTGCCATTTCAGCCATCTCCGGATAAAGAAGTTGTTGAATTCTTTTCATTCAATTGCCCTAGCTGTTTCAAGTTTGAAAGTGAATATCATACGCCAGAAATGATTGCTAAGGCTTTGCCTAAAGATGCAAAATTTAGACGTTACCATTTGGAAAACTTTGGTCCTTTAGCTAAAGAGCTTGCTGAGGCATGGGCTATTGCTAATGTTTTAGGTATTGAAGATAAAGCCTCTGATGCGCTATATAAAGCAGTGCAAACCGATCGTAGTATAAAAACTGTCGATGATATTAAAGCTGTTTTTGCCAGTTTAGGTGTTGATGCTGAAAAGTTTGAGAAAACCCAAAAAAGTTTTTTAGTTAAAGCTTTTATGGCACAACAAACTGATTCAATTAAACAATTAAGCCCAGAATCAATTCCAATGGTAGTGGTTAATCGCAAGTTTTTTGTCAACTCACGTGGTCTTAATGCCAGTAATAGTACTGATTATATCAAAGACTATGCAAGAGTAACTGCTTATTTAGTTGATTTAGATCCGAATGTAGACGTAGAAAAAGATAAGGCTGAAAGTCAAGAGCAAGCCAAATAATTATCACTTAATGTTTTTACGGTTTTCTAAAAATATCAAAATCCCTTTGTTGGTATTACGACAAAGGGATTTTATTTTAGCAAAAAGTTTCTATTCTCTTTCTAACGCATAAATTGGATCAAGTTTTGCAGCTCGTTTTGCCGGAACATAGCCAAAAATAATACCTATCATGGTTGAGCAACTAAACGCTGCGATAATCGAAATGATAGAAAAACTCATGGCAAATGAGGTAACAAAATAATTAAAAACAAAACCGATAATAAATGATAGAACGATACCTAATGTTCCACCAATTAAACACACTAACACAGCTTCAATTAGGAATTGTTGCAAAATATCACTAGAACGTGCCCCAACTGCCATACGGACACCAATTTCCCGAGTTCTTTCGGTTACTGATACCAGCATAATATTCATTACCCCAATACCACCAACAATCAAAGAAATTAATGCGATAGTTGAGCTCAGCAAAGTTAATACCCAAGCAGAAGAATTAACGGTTTCTCTTACACTGTCTGAATTAAAGATAAAGAAATCTTTACTACCATGACGTTGCAACATAATTTTATTAATCGCTTGTTCGGCAACATTTAAATCAACATTATCATTTATTCGAACAGTAATACTTTTTAATGATGTTTGCCCAACCATACGATTAATTACCGTCGTGTAAGGTAACCATATATTAAGGCTTTCATTATTACCAAATCCTTGTTGTTGTTTGGTCGCAACCCCAATGATTCTAACCGGTAATTGACCAACCATGAGAATTTTACCTATTGGATCTTGATCGCTAAATAATCTTTTAACGGTATTTTCATCAATTACCGCCTCTTGTGCAGAAGTGCTTACCGCTGTTTCATCGAAGGCAATACCTTTACTGATTGTATAGCCACGTACGGCAAAAAATTGCTCGCCGACACCATTAACTGTCCCAGTAACCGCTAAATTATCAATACGAAAATAGACGCTAGTAGAAAGGTTAGGCGTGGTACTATGAACAAAACTTTGTTGAGCTAGAAAATCAGCATCCGATGATCTTAGTGTAGTAATTTTATCAGCATTGCGATCACCAATACCGCTGCCGGCATAAATTTCTAAAGTACTGGTGCCTAATGAATTAATATTAGAGAGTATTTTCTGCTTTGTTCCTTCCCCTAAAGCAACCATAGAGACCACTGAAGCAATACCAATGATAATACCCAACATAGTCAAGAAAGTTCGTAATCGTTGTGACAACATGGATAATATTGCCATTTTAAACGCATCGCGAAAACGGTAATATTTAGCTGAAAAATTATCTTGAGTTTTGGTTATTTCGATTTGCTTAACTTGTCGATTATTAGCTTGTTCAGAGCAATAATTAGGATTAATTGAATCGGAAATAATATTGCCATCACTAATTTCAATAATTCTTTCGGCACTTTGGGCAATATTGGGGTCATGGGTAACGATAATGACAGTATGCCCTTGTTGATGCAACTCTCGTAAAATAGCCATGACTTCTAAACCACTTTTACGATCGAGTGCGCCAGTTGGTTCATCGGCTAATATAATTTGCCCGCCATTGATTAATGCCCGTCCAATACTTACTCGTTGTTGCTGGCCACCGGATAATTGATTGGGTTTATTATTTATTTTATCGGCAAGGCCTAAACGAGATAAAATGTTGGTGGCACGGCTTTGCCGTTGTTCATTGGTCACACCAGCATAAATTGCCGGTATTTCCACATTACCTTGTGCGGTTAAGGCATTTAATAAATGATAACGTTGAAAGATAAAGCCAAAATGTTCACGGCGTAACTCAGCTAATTCATCCGGCGATAATTGACTCGTTGTTCGGCCACCAATGGAATAAATTCCCTCAGTTGGCTTATCAAGACAACCAAGAATATTCATTAAAGTCGATTTACCAGAACCAGAGGCCCCTATAATGGCAACCATTTCTCCGGCATTAATGGTTAAGTTGATGCTTTTTAGGACTTGTATCGTAGAATCTCCAGCCGGAAATTCACGAATAATATTCTCAAGTTTTATTAATGGAGTATTATTGTTGGTCATCTTAGAATCTTATCCTTGGTCCTTTGTTATTTGGATTAAATGTTGCACCATTTGCACTACTAACAACGACAACTTCTCCTTCTTTAAGACCTGATTTGATTTCAACATTAATATTATTATTAATCCCTAAATTGACTTCTCGCTCTTCGATACTATTTTGATTATTCAGAACATAAACAATCGCTTTATCTTTATCTGTATTTTTTTGGATAGCTTGTGATGGAATGGTTAGGACATCTTTTGCTTCTGCTAGTACAATATAAACTTGAGCTGTCATAGAAATACGTAAAATATGATCAGGATTATCGACATCCAGTAAACCGTTATAATAAATTGCACTTTTGGTGGTCGATGACGTACTTGAGTTAGCTGAGCTTTCGGTATTAATTGAGTCAGGGGCTGGTTCAATAGCTCGCAATGTTAGTCCATCAAAACGCTTGTTTGGTTGTCCCAATATAGTGAAATAAACCGGCATTCCTTTTTTAACACCGATAACATCAGCTTCGGAAATTTGTGCTTCAATGGTCATTTTCTCCAGTTGGGCAACTTTAACGATAGTTGGTGCACTTTGTACCGAGTTTACGGTTTGTCCTTGATCAACTGGAATAGCAACAATAACACCATCAATTGGTGCGCGTATTTTCGTGTAGCCTAAATTGACTTTTGCAGTATCAACTGCAACTTGAGCACTAACAATATCTGCATCAAGGGCAGCAATATCGGCTTTAATTGCATCAAGATCTGCTTTGGCAGAATCTAAATCAGATTGGACGCCAACCCCTTTTTTAACCAACTTTAATTGACGATCATAGGTTAATTGATAATTGACTAATTTTGCTTGCTTCGAGGTTCGTTGGGCTTCTAAGCTATTAAGAGACGCCTCGGATTGTTTAAGATCATTGCTTTGCTTAAGATCATCAATCTCAGCAATCATATCACCTTGTTTAACCTCATCACCGAGCTCAACATACAATTTTTTAATTTGCCCAGAAACCTGCGCACCAACGCTAACTTGTTTGAAAGCACTTATAGTGCCATCAGCAAGTACCGTTTTCTCAATATTCGCTTTAGTGACCGTTGACGTTATATAATTAATGTTTGGTTCAGCAGGAAATAAAATTAATTTTACTATGTACAGCAGAATTAAACCAATAACCGTAATAACGATGGATCTAAATGTTAAGAATTTTGCCAATCTTTTCATCCTTTTATTTCTTTTGTTATTTTTTTGAGCATTGTAACGTATTAATTTAATTTGCAATGATAACTAAAGATAATAAATTGTAATTTTTATGAAAATTAATTAGCTTTTGTGCTGAATTTTGTTTTAAAAAACCCCTTTCCTCAAAATTTTTTGCAAAAATTTTAATAATCATGCGATAGCAATGTAGATCCGTATTAGGAATTATTGGCGATTGCGTTATAATGGCGCCAATTTTTTTACTGGTTAAAGATATTATAGCAATGGCATTAAAAATAACCGAAAAGTGTATTAATTGTGATATGTGTGAACCCGAGTGTCCAAATGAGGCTATCTCAATGGGGTTTGATACTTATGAAATTGATCCAAATAAATGTACTGAATGTGTTGGTTATTATGATCATTCGACTTGCCAGCGAGTTTGTCCGATTCAAAATGCAATTATTGCTGATCCAGATTGTGTCGAAAGCCAAGAGCAGTTATTAGAAAAATTTAAGCAACTAACCCATTCTTCTTAGTTAGTCGATTTAATCTCTATGCGTAATTCTTTTGGAATTTCAAAGGTGATATTCTCTGAAATTCCTTCGGTTTCAACCAATGATGTACAACCTAGACTTTTTAGATGATCGATAACTTGCTTAACCAAAATATCTGGTGCTGATGCTCCAGCTGTTACGCCGATAGTTCGAGCATTAACTAGCCACTCAAGATTAATATCGGATGCGAAATCAATCAAATAAGCATGTTTACTGTTTCGCCTTGCCAGTTCAGCTAATCGGTTTGAGTTTGACGAGTTTTTCGAACCAACCACTAAAACCACATCGGCTTGAGATGATAGCTGTTTTACTGCTTGCTGGCGATTGGTGGTCGCATAGCAGATATCATTTTTACGAGGGCTGCGAATATTCGGAAAGCGATTTTTTAACGCTGCAATTATCTCAGCAGTATCATCAACAGATAACGTTGTTTGGGTTGTAAAACAGAGATGCTGGTCGTTTTTTACTTGCAGGTTCTGCACATCTTCAATGGATTCGACTAAATAAATACCACCGTCAGGATTGCTATACTGCCCCATAGTACCATCGACCTCAATATGGCCAGCGTGACCAATAAGAATAACTTCTTCTCCTCGATAGCTTGCTCTAGCAACTTCCATATGAACTTTGGTAACTAAAGGACATGTTGCATCAAATATCCGTAGTTGACGACGTTTAGCTTCATCTCGAACCGCTTTAGATACGCCATGAGCGGAAAAAATCAGGATACTATCATCAGGTACTTCATTGATTTCTTCAATAAATATTGCGCCTAATTCTTTAAGACGATTAACCACATAACGATTATGAACGACCTCATGGCGCACATAAACCGGTGCGCCAAACAGTTCGATTGCTCGTTCAACGATGGTTATCGCTCGATCTACACCAGCACAAAAACCACGTGGATTAGCAAGGATAATCTGCATGTTAATCCGTCTTTTTCGGTTTTACATAATTGCTTAGGATAAAGACGCCAATACCTAAACAGATAGCACAGTCGGCAATATTAAACGTTGGGTAATGCCAATCACCAAAATTAACATCTAAGAAATCAACAACAAAACCGTGATAGAGACGGTCGAATAGGTTGCCTAACGCACCGCCTAAAATTAATGCTAATGAGAAGTTTTCTAGTTTTTGTTTATGCTTATTGCGATATAGCATATAAATAATTACTGTACTGACAATAAAGGCAATTGCTGCCAGTATCCAGCGTTGACCTTCAAATATACTGAATGCGGCACCAATATTGCGGACATATGTTATTGAGAAGAAGGGAAGTAGATTTACTGATTCAAAAAGGAAAAAATTCTTTACAATCCAAAATTTACTTGCGATATCTATAACAAAAACCACTACCGCCAATAATAACCAGTAAAGTCCGTTATCTTTTTTCATATAGTCTATGCTCATTATTATAATACCGCCGACAATCGTCGGCGGTAAATGTACTTAGTTAATTGCTATAAGATTATTTTTATAGCTCTTTTCTATTCCTATCACTAACTGTTAGTGGTTAAGCAAAATGTCTTACTTCACCATTGCCATGAATATTTTCTTCACAGCGTTTACATAAGTGAGTGGTAGGATTGTTATCAACAGTATAATGCCAGCAGCGAGGGCATTTATCGCCTTGTGCTTTAGCAAGCTCAATTTTAAGACCTTGAATATCACTTTGTACTGCTTGTTGTGATGCACTGTCTAACGGTTTAACACTTGCTTGTGAAGTCAGTAATACAAAACGTAATTCGTTTTCTAATTTCGCAAGTGCCGTAGCAATTTCGCTATTGGCATAAAGTGTAACTGCTGCTTCGAGTGAGCCTCCAATGACTTTATCATTACGACCTTGCTCTAACACTTTGTTCACTTCACTACGAATAGTTAAAATTTGTGCCCAGTAAGCGCTATTTAGTGTTTCACTCTCAGACAGGCTAAATAGTGATGTGTACCATTCATCTTCAAACACAAATTCTGATTTTTCTGTTGCCGGTAGATATTGCCAAATTTCATCTGCAGTAAATGATAAAACAGGTGCAATCCAACGAACCATTGCTTGCGCAATATGATATAACGCCGTTTGACAGCTATGACGGGCAATACTATCGCTTTTCGCCGTATATTGTCGATCTTTGATAATATCTAAATAGAATGACCCCATCTCAATTGAACAAAATTGCATAATACGTTGTACAACTTTGTGGAAATCATAGTTTTCATAAGCCTGAATGATCTGTTCTTGAGCCTCTTTTGCCACACTGACTGCCCAGCGATCGAGTACCACCATATCTTCAGGTTTAACCATATCTTTAACTGGATCGAAACCATTTAAGTTAGCCAATAAGAAACGGGCAGTATTACGGATACGACGATAGCTATCAGCTGCTCGTTTGATGATTTCATCTGAATAGCTCATTTCACCTGAATAATCGGTTGAAGCAATCCATAATCGTAGAATATCGGCACCTAATTTATTCATTACCTCTTGTGGTGTAACGATATTACCTAGCGATTTAGACATTTTACGACCTTGTCCATCGACCACAAAGCCATGCGTTAATACTTGTTTATATGGTGCTTTGTTATCAATTGCAGTTGATAACATTAACGAAGACATAAACCAACCACGATGTTGATCTGAACCTTCTAAATACATATCCGCTTCATGTCCTTCAAACTCAGGACGTACGCCAACAACTGAGTAGAATGTTGAACCTGAATCAAACCATACATCTAGCGTGTCTGGTACTTTACGATAATCATCGGCATCGGGACCTAATAGATCTTTAATATCGGCATCCCACCATGCTTGAATACCATTTTGCTCAACTAATTTAGCGACTTTTTCGACTAACTGTAGTGTGTCTGGATGTAACTCTTCAGTCTCTTTGTGTACAAATAACGTCATTGGTACGCCCCATGTACGTTGACGTGAAATACACCAATCCGGACGATTTGCCACCATTGTTTCAATTCGGGCTTGACCCCAATCAGGGATCCAACGAACTTGTTTAATCTCTTTTAGCGATTGAGTACGCAAACCTTGTTTATCCATGCTGATAAACCATTGTGGTGTTGCACGATAAATTACCGGTGTTTTATGTCGCCAACAGCACGGGTAACTATGTTCAATATTTTCAAAATGTAATAGTGCATTGTGTTCTTTTAATAGCTCAATGACTACTTTATTGGCTTTAAAAACGAATAAACCATCTAAACCAGCGCCTGTTCCTGGTAAATAACAACCATTACCTCCAACTGGGTTGGCGACTTCAAGGCCATATTTTTGGCCAACGATAAAGTCTTCAGCACCGTGACCTGGAGCGGTATGAACAGCACCAGTACCCGCATCAACAGTAACGTGTTCACCAAGTACAATTGGCTCATCAAAATCGAGGAACGGATGTTTGAAACGTAATAATTCAAGCGCATCACCTTGGCAAGAACCTAAGATTTTCCAATCAGTGATATCAGCACGTTTCATGACTGATTCAACTAAATCAGCAGCTAAAATTAAGCACTCTTTATCATTGATTTGGACTAATTGATATTCTACCGTTGCATTAAGCGCAATTCCTCGGCTAGCTGGTAATGTCCATGGTGTGGTGGTCCAGATAACCGCATAAATAGTTAAATCAGTATTAATCCCGAATTTGTTTGCTACTGCTTGATTGTCAGTTGCTTTAAATTTGACATCAATTGCCGGTGATGATTTATCATAATATTCAACTTCGGCTTCCGCTAAGGCTGACATACAGTCGGTACACCAATAAACCGGTTTAGCCCCTTTGACTAAATGACCATTTTCGATCACTCTACCTAAAGCCCGAATAATATTCGCCTCAGTATCATAATTCATTGTACGATATGGATTTTGCCAATCGCCAAGTACACCCATACGAATAAAATCAGCTTTTTGTAGTTCAACTTGTGAAGCCGCATAATCACGACAAATTTGGCGAAATTCAGCTGGTGTTACTTTTACGCCTGGTTTACCAACCTGCTCTTCAACTTTTTGTTCTATCGGTAATCCATGACAATCCCATCCTGGAATATACGGGGAGTCATAACCACTTAAACCTTTAGATTTGATGATAATATCTTTAATTATTTTATTAACGGCATGACCGATATGAAGTTTTCCGTTTGCATAAGGAGGGCCATCATGCAAAATAAAAGATTTTTTGCCTTTTTTTACTTGACGGATTTTGCGATAAAGTTCTTTATCATACCAATTTTGCAACATAGCTGGTTCACGTTTAGCAAGATCGCCTCGCATAGGGAATCCAGTTTCCGGTAAATTCAATGTGTTTTTATAGTCTGTCATGCTGATTTATTCCAGTTATTTTTGTTGATACTACTTTTTAATTGGTTAATTTTGCACTGATCTGTTTCGCAGTGCAAACATCTTGTGAAATTTGTTGTTTTAAATCTGCTAAAGAGTCAAATTTTTTCTCATCGCGTAATTTACAGACAAAGATAACGTCTAAATATTGTCCATAAATATCACCTGAAAAGTCAAATATATTCACCTCTAAAATTGCTTTTTTACCTTCAATGGTTGGTCTAATACCGATATTGGCAATGCCATGATAATATTGATTGCTACAACAGTTTTTGACTTTGACAAAATAGACCCCTTGTAAAGCAGGTTTTTTTCGATTCAAATGAATATTGGCGGTTGGAAATCCTAATTGTCTTGCTAACGCATTACCATGCACCACTCTGCCTTGAATGGCGTAATCACGACCTAAAAGGCAACGAGCTAATTCAAAATCACTATTAAACAGTGCTTCACGAACAGCTGTACTACTGATTCTTAAATTATTCCAAACAAAGGTTGGCATACTTTCAACCGAAAATTGGTTATTTTGAGTATATTGTTGTAACAGATTGATATCGCCTTTGCGGTCACGGCCAAATTGGAAATCATCACCAATAACAATATATTTAGCACTCAATTTGTTAATCAACCAATCTTGAATAAATGCATTAGCTGACATATTGGCAAAGGTTTGGGTAAAGGGAACCGCGATAATATAGTCGATACCGAGTTTTTCAATTAACTGCACTTTTTCTTTAAATGACGTTAATCTTGCCGGGGCATTTTGTTTGCTAAAAAACTCTAAAGGTTGAGGTTCAAATAACATAACCACTGTTGGCAAGTTTAATTTTTTACCTTGTTCTATTAAATGATTTATTAATTGTTGGTGTCCTAAGTGCACACCATCAAAGTTGCCCAATGTAACTACACATTGAGTAAATTCATTGTTTAAATTCTCAATACCGCGGATTATCTTCATTAAAGCGTGTTAGTTAATTATTATGTTTTCACTAAAATAGCTGCCAATTATACCAATCTTTCTTGAAGATGCACGTAATAACAATTAGCCTTTTTATGGCGGTATCAGCAATATTGTGATTGATTAATAGTGTTTTAATGCTCTTAGAAACTCTTGTCGAGTACTTGGATTAGTTTTAAATCCGCCACCTAATGCGGTAGTAGTGGTTAAACTATTGGAATCTTTAATACCACGAGCTTTCACACAATAATGGGTAGCGTCAATTGAAACGGCAACATTGACTGTGCCTAATAATGTTTGCAAGGCAACCAAAATTTGTTGGGTTAATCTTTCTTGTACTTGCGGACGCTGGGAGAAAAATTCAACAATCCGATTAATTTTCGATAGACCAATCACTTTATCTTTGGGGATATAAGAAACGGTCGCTTTACCGTCGATGGTAACAAAATGGTGTTCACAAACACTGGTTAATGTAATATCACGAACAGTGATCATTTCATCAACCTGCATTTTGTTTTCAATCAGGGTGATTTTGGGGAAGTTATGATAGTTAAGTCCGGAAAAGATCTCATCAACATACATTTTGGCAACGCGGTGTGGCGTTTCGCTAAGGCTATCATCATGCAAATCAAGTTCCATGAGTTTCATGATTTCTCGGAAGTGCGCTTCTATTTTAGCTTTCCGTTCGCTATTTTCCATAGCTAAACGACATGATGGGGTTTCAAGATTTTTAGCTGCTAATGCTTCTTTGACTTTTTGTGCAGCGGGACTTAATTCTGTCATTTATTTAGTACTCAGGCGAAAATAGATGTCACATTATATATTACTCATATTGTGATATACAGTAATTTTCATTAATTGGATTGAATAAAAGATTGTTATTATCTGGATTATTTTTACACTATATTATCGGAGCCAACGAGAATATTGTTGTTAATTAGGTTATACTTATGGTTATTAAATTGAATAACATTTGGGTAACTATTTATGCCAAATAATGCGCCAATTATTTTAATTGATGGATCTTCTTATCTTTATCGGGCTTTTTTTGCATGTCCGCCTTTAACCAATGCCAATGGTGAACCGACTGGGGCAATTTTTGGTGTTGTTAATATGATTCGTAGCTTGATGAATCAATATAATCCTACCCATGTTGCGGTAGTTTTTGATGCTAAAGGTGGATCGTTTCGTAATGAAATTTATAGTGAATATAAAGCAACACGTGACGAGATGCCGGAAGATTTACAGCCACAAGTTGAACCAATTCACACCATTTTAAAAGCGATGGGTTTACCATTACTTTGCATTGAAGGTGTTGAAGCTGATGATGTGATCGGGACTTTAGCCAGACAAGCAGAAAAAGAAAATCTTCAGGTACTCATTAGTACTGGCGATAAAGATATAGCGCAATTAGTGAGTGATAAAGTTACACTGATTAATACCATGAATAATACGGTGCTTGATCCGCAAGGAGTCATGGATAAATTTGGTGTGCCACCAGGAAAAATTATAGATTATTTAGCATTAAGAGGCGACAATTCCGATAATATACCTGGTGTAGTTGGGATTGGAGAAAAAACAGCACAAGCTTTATTAACGGCTTTTGATAGTGTACAAGATATTTATGACCATTTAGACGATATTGAAAATTTATCGATTCGAGGTGCTAAATCATTAAAGCAAAAATTAATAGACAATCAAAAGGATGCTGAGCTTTCTTATCTATTAGCTACCATTAAAACTGATGTAGCATTAGATTTTACCAATGAACAACTACTTGTTTCAGATATTGATGTAAATAAATTAGTCGAATTATTTGCTTATTATGGTTTTCATCGTTGGCAAAAAGAATTAATAGCGGGTAATTTTTTAAAAAAACAAAAACTAACTGCTAATGATATTGAAAATATGTCATTATTTTCACAGGAAAACGATACCGTTAAAGATAAGATTGATACAGATTATCAATGTATATTAACCCATGAGCAATTAGATGATTGGATCAGTAAATTAGCTAACTGTCAGCAGTTTGCTTTTGATACAGAAACGGATAATGTTGATCATCTTCATGCTAAATTGGTTGGCATATCGCTAAGCGTTACACCTCATCAAGCTGCTTATATTCCAATTAATCACCAATATCTTGGTGTGCCAGATCAATTACCATTAAATGAGGTATTATCTAAATTAAAACCAATATTAGAAGACCCCGCAATTAAGAAAATCGCCCAAAATGCCAAATTTGATTATAGTGTGTTAGCTAATTATGATATCCATGTGCAAGGTATTGCTTATGATACAATGTTGGAGTCATATGTCTTAAATAGTAATGAACGACACGATATGGATAGTATGGCAAATCGTTATTTGCATCTTAAAACTATTACTTATAATGAATTAACCAAGGTTGACAAAAAACAAGTCACTATCGATGTTATTGAAGTTGAAAAAACTACGCAATATGCCGCTGAAGATGCAGATGTTACTCTGCAACTTCATCAGAAACTATGGCCGGAACTGGAAAAAGACCAAAAGCTCAGCAAGTTATTTACCGATATTGAAATGCCATTGGCGATTGTGTTGGCCGATATGGAAAGGACAGGAGTGTTAATTGACACTAAACAGTTAAATGACTATTCCATTGAATTAAATAAAAAAATGCTAGAATTAGAGGCCGAATTACATTTCCTCGCAGGTGAAAAATTTAATCCTTCGTCACCAAAACAGATTCAAGCTATTTTATTTGATAAACACCAGTTACCTGTTTTAAAAAAGACACCAAAAGGTGATCCATCAACTAGTGAAGATGTGTTGAGTGAACTTGCTGAGCAGTATGTTTTACCGCGTAAAATTTTGTTTTATCGTAGCTTGGCAAAACTGAAAAATACCTATACTGATAAATTACCACTGATGGTAAGTCCAATAGACCATCGAATTCATACCAATTACAACCAAATAGGTACGGTAACAGGGCGGTTGTCATCAAATGATCCGAATTTGCAAAATATCCCAGTACGTAATGAAGAAGGGCGGCGAATTCGGCAAGCATTTATTGCACCAAATGGTTATAAGATTATTTCAGCCGATTATTCGCAAATAGAGTTGCGCATTATGGCGCATTTATCACAAGATCAAAGTCTGCTTAGCGCCTTTGCTAATGATAAAGATATTCATAGGGTCACCGCGAGTGAAGTATTAACTAAACCAGAGGCAGATATTACAGCCGAAGAGAGACGACGTGCAAAAGCAGTCAATTTCGGTTTGATTTATGGTATGAGTGCATTTGGATTATCGAAACAAATTAATCTTCCTCGTAAAGAAGCACAATCCTATATTGATCGTTATTTTGAACGTTATCCTGGCGTACAAACTTATATGGAAGAAACACGCCAATTGGCAATGCAACAAGGTTATGTGGAAACTCTATCCGGAAGACGATTATATTTACCAAAAATCATTTCTGGCAATGGTATTGAAAAACGCGGTGCTGAACGTGCGGCAATTAACGCTCCTATGCAAGGTACTGCTGCAGATATCATCAAAACCGCTATGATTAAAATGAGTGAGTGGATAAAAAAACAACCGACAGGTAATATCAGAATGGTGATGCAAGTACACGATGAGCTGGTGTTTGAGGTTAAAGAAGAGTTGGTGAGTGAATATAGTGCGTTGATTAAATCAATTATGGAGAATTGTTACCAACTTTCAGTACCGTTAAAAGTTGATGTTGGTATTGGTAATAATTGGGATGAAGCGCATTAATCTTTTTATTAAAATTAACTTATACGTTATAGTTTGATTTTTATACTAAAATATATAGTTAATTATTCAATACTTTTATAAAATAGTTGTTAATTTTATGCTATTAGCGATGGCTTGCCGAAACCTTTTGGCATGTTAGAATAATCAATTAAATTGAATTTATTACAAAATGTTAGTACTTTTCTCATTTATGAGAAGAGTTTAAATAAAGAAGAGCGCGAGCAACGAATTGACGTTTGAGTGTTCTTTTTTGTTATTAATAGGATTATTTCATGAAAATTAAAACCCGTTTTGCACCGAGCCCAACCGGTTACTTACATGTGGGTGGTGCCCGTACAGCACTTTATTCTTGGCTATATACTCGCCATGCACAAGGCGCTTTCGTATTACGTATTGAAGATACCGATCTTGAGCGTTCAACGCCAGAAGCGATTGAAGCGATTATGGAAGGAATGAATTGGTTGAAATTATCATGGGATGAAGGCCCATATTTTCAAACTAAACGCTTTGATCGTTACAATCAAGTGATTGATGAAATGTTAGCTAATGGTACGGCTTATCGTTGTTATTGTTCAAAAGAGCGCCTAGAAAAATTGCGTGAAGAGCAAATGGCTAAAGGCGAAAAAGCGCGTTATGATGGTCATTGCCGCTGTGATGAAGTGCAAAAACAACATTCCCATAGCGAACCGCATGTTGTTCGTTTTGCTAATCCGGTTGATGGCGTTGTGATATTCAATGATTTAATTCGTGGACCGATCGAAATAGCCAATAAAGAGCTTGATGATCTCATAATTCGTCGTACTGATGGATCTCCAACTTATAATTTTTGTGTCGTGGTAGACGATTGGGACATGGAAATTACCCATGTTATTCGTGGTGAAGATCATATTAATAATACCCCTCGACAAATTAATATTTTAAAAGCATTAGGGGCTCCACTGCCTGAATATGGTCATGTATCGATGATTTTAGGTGATGATGGGCAAAAACTCTCGAAACGTCATGGTGCGGTAAGTGTTATGCAATATCGTGATGATGGTTATTTGCCTGAAGCACTATTAAATTATCTAGTTAGGCTTGGTTGGTCTCATGGTGATCAAGAGATATTCTCGGTGCCAGAAATGGTGAGTTACTTTTCTTTAGATGCAGTCAGTAAGTCGGCAAGTGCATTTAATACTGAAAAATTACTTTGGTTAAATCATCATTATATTAACCATTTAGATGCTGATTATGTCGCGCAACATTTAGTTTGGCATATGAATCAACAAGGTTATGATTTAACTCAAGGCCCAGATTTGATTACTATCGTCAAATTATTTGGCGAACGTTGTAAAACATTGAAAGAAATGGCTGAATCAAGTTGCTATTGTTATCAAGATTTTGCTGAGTTTGATGCTGATGCTGCTAAAAAGCATTTGCGCCCTGTTGCCAAAGAGCCATTAGAAGTGGTTAAGGCTAAAATTGAAGCAATTTCTGATTTTGATTGGCAAATAGATAAAATTCATCATGCCATTGAAGCAACAGCAGCAGAGCTTGAGGTTGGTATGGGTAAAGTTGGTATGCCTCTTCGGGTTGCTGTAACCGGAATTGGTCAATCACCTTCAGTTGATGCTACTGTTTATGCGGTTGGAAAAAAACGCACCTTAGCCCGTATAGA
Source organism: Gilliamella sp. W8128 (assembly GCF_016100545.1). Classification (NCBI taxonomy): domain Bacteria; kingdom Pseudomonadati; phylum Pseudomonadota; class Gammaproteobacteria; order Orbales; family Orbaceae; genus Gilliamella; species Gilliamella sp. W8128. The sequence continues at coordinate 216,503 of NZ_JACFSE010000006.1, read as the reverse complement.
TAAAGCATTGGCTTATATTGCTAACAGAGAACAAACTCAAGCATAATCTCATTTAATCGCCGATAATAACTCGGCGATTCACTTTATCTTGTTGAGAGTTTATTATGGCTCGCTTAAAGAAACGTTATTGGATTCCGTCGTTTATACTGTTGATTATAATCATAGTAGGTTTATCTGGATGGCGTTATTGGTTAGCATTTAAGGATGAATATAATCTTTCGATAGACTGGCAAGGTATTAACATCAGCTGGGATGGTTTATTTTTTGCTGAACTAAATATTGCTCAGCCATCACAATTATCAGTAACAGCCAGCGATGTGAAAATATCATGGTCACAGCTAAGCGCTAAAAATATCGATATCTATTGGCAAAAAGCCGATTTAACCAATACACAAGCTGTAGCGAAGGTTGCTGATGATCAATTACAAAAACTTGATCAATCTACTTTTGAACCTTCATTGATCTCAACTATTATTGCCTGGTTACCAACAAATATTAACATTGAACATTTAACATTACACCAGCAAGATAGTGAGTTATTTAATCTGAAAGTTGCAGTAGTTAAAAATCAAAATACTTTGCAACTCAATTTAGCCAGTAACACTCAGGATATGGCAACGCTTGCTGCTGATATCTCATTTAATCAATTAAATTCATCAATTGAAATTGAAAATGGTGTTTTGACCACATCCTTATCGTATTTTGGTATTGAAAAAGGTAGTTTAACTTTACCATTCAGCGGTGTTTTAACCGATAAGCTATTTACTTTAAAGAGTACCGATAAAGCACAAGTTAATATTGAAAAAGCGAACTTCTTCGATGATTTAATTATTAAACCATTAATCGGAAAATTAACACTTGATGCAGTATTGCCTATTCCATTTAAAGCTAATCAAGTTAGCGTCAAATCAACATTAACAATTAATAAATTTGACGGCATATATAAAGCTAGCGAATTTAAATCCGCCTTGGGGGATATAAATCTTTTATTTAACAATAATCAATTTACTGTTACAACTTCAGCATTAACCATTCAACAAGTGAATATTGGTGTTATTTTTGAAAAAATAAAATTAGCTGGAAGTTATTCAGCATCTTTAGCTGCACCAAATAAAGGAGTTGTAAAATGGCAATTAGCACAAGCAGCTATTTTTTCTGGCTCTGTTTCTCTTGATAAAGGGCAATTGAATTTAGCAAAATTACCCCAAAAATTTACTTTAAGGTTAAAAAAGATACAGTTAAAAGATATTTTTACAAAATATCCCGCCGAAGGCTTAGCTGGAGAAGGGGCGATAGATGGTGTTTTACCGATTACTTTATTACCTTCTACTAAAAAAGGCACTGCTTTGACCGAAGTTATTATCAAAAATGGTCAATTAGTAACGGTTAATGAGGGCTTTTTACGGTTTGAAAATTCAGCATTGCAAAATTATGCACAAGCCAATCCTAATATGAAAATTCTCACTGATATTATTAAAAATTTTCATTATACTAAATTGTCAGGTACGGTTAATTATGCTAATGAGATTGCTAAGTTAGGATTAAATATCCAAGGCAATAACCGAGATGTTGAGAATGGTAAAGCAGTAAATTTAAATATTAATCTTGAAGAAAATATTGCAAAATTGTTGATAAGTTTACAACTTTCCGATCAGATTAACGAACCCATACGAAAACGTATTGAAGCGTATTTGAAAAGGAAATCTTGATAGATAAGAGGCTATATTATGCTAAAAAATATGATTACTATTATCGTGTGTAGCGCAGTATTAATTGGCTGTACACCAACGGTCAAGGTACAAGCGCCAAATGAACCAATTAATATCAATTTGAATGTTAAGATTGATCATGAAATTAATATTAAAGTTGATAAAGCCTTAGATAACATTATCAATAAATCAGGTTTATACTAAATTAATATTATTATCGGTCGTTATTTACAAATAATGTCATGAATCTAAAAAATTACTCTTGCGGAACATAAGATGATTTTTTAATAAATTTTACACATATTTAATACAATTTAATATGATGTATTTAATAAGGGGGTTATTATGAATATCTATAAAAAAGCAACGATAGCATTATTATCAATAATATTAGCTTTACCAGTTTTTGCTTTAAATTTAGATCAGGCAATTAATGAATTAAGTCAAGCCAAAGCTAATGGGTTGGTTGGTGAACAAGCTGATGGTTACCTAGGCGTGGTCAAAAATGAAGGTAATGCTAGCGAAATTGCTCAATTAATTAATCAGGCTCGCAAACAGCAATATCAAAAAGTATCTGCAGAAACTAAAGTACCATTGTCTGACGTGCAGAGCCGAGCTGGTAGTAAAGCACAAGAAAAAACGCCAGCAGGCCAATATATAGAAAAACAAGGGCAGTGGTTAAAAAAATAATAGCAAACTTTATTACAACAATAGAAAAAGTATAATGATATTGTACTTTAATTGTTAACCAATAATGTGTATGCTGTTATTTTTATGCTTTGCTTGTAATAATATTTAAAATAAGTTTTATTTGTAAATAGTATCGCTTTGGCGATTTTAAATGGAGAAAATCAATGTGTTCGATTTTAGGTATTCTTGATATTAAATCAGATCCAGAACAACTACGAACAAAAGCATTAGAACTATCAAGTCTACAACGTCATCGTGGACCTGACTGGTCTGGTATTTTTGCTTCTGATAAAGCTATTTTAGCTCATGAACGTTTATCAATTGTAGATGTTAATACAGGATCTCAACCGCTTTATAATAAAGACAAAACCCTAGTTTTAGCGGTAAATGGCGAAATTTATAATCATCAAGAACTCCGAAATCAGTACAAAGATCGTTATGAATTTCAGACAGGATCTGACTGTGAAGTTATTCTAGCCTTATATCAAGAAAAAGGTATTCACTGTCTTGATGAACTACAAGGTATGTTTGCTTTTATTCTTTATGACATCAACAAAGGTACCTATTTTATTGGTCGCGATCATATTGGTATTATCCCAATGTATATGGGATATGATGAAAATGGTACATTTTATGTTGCTTCTGAGATGAAAGCTTTAGTACCTGTTTGTAAAACCATTGAAGCATTTCCTCCTGGTTGTTATCTATCTAGCACCGAGGGTGAAATTAAGACCTACTACAAACGAGATTGGATGGAATATGATAATGTCAAAGATAATAAGACAGATATCAATGAACTTCGTGTTGCATTAGAAGAGTCAGTAAAAAGCCATCTTATGTCTGATGTTCCTTATGGTGTTTTACTATCTGGTGGACTTGATTCTTCAGTTATCTCAGCGATTACTAAAAAGTTTTCTGCGCGTCGAGTTGAGGATCATGAAAAATCAGAAGCATGGTGGCCACAATTACACTCATTTGCGGTTGGTTTAAAAGGTGCACCTGATCTTAAAGCTGCTCAAGCCGTTGCTGATCATTTAGGTACTGTTCACCACGAAATTAACTTCACAATACAAGAAGGGATTGATGCAATTCGTGATGTAATTTATTACATTGAAACTTATGATGTAACAACGATTCGTGCCTCAACACCGATGTACTTAATGGCAAGAAAAATTAAAGCTATGGGTATTAAAATGGTTCTATCAGGTGAAGGTGCTGATGAAGTATTTGGTGGTTATCTCTATTTCCACAAAGCGCCAAATGCTAAAGAGTTCCATGAAGAAACTGTGCGTAAATTAGCGGCACTGCATATGTATGACTGTGCGCGTGCTAATAAAGCAATGGCTGCTTGGGGCGTTGAAGCTCGGGTACCATTCTTAGATAAAAAATTCTTAGATGTTGCTATGCGCATTAACCCACAAGATAAAATGTGTGGTAGTAACGGTAAAATGGAAAAACACATTGTTCGTGAAGCATTTGAATCTTATTTACCAGCATCAGTGGTTTGGCGTCAAAAAGAGCAATTTTCTGACGGTGTAGGTTATAGTTGGATCGATACCTTAAAAGAGATTGCCGAAAGCAAAATTACCGATCAACAGTTGGAAAATGCAAAATTCCGTTTCCCATACAATACTCCAGCTTCAAAAGAAGCTTATATGTATCGTGAAATTTTTGATGAATTATTCCCAGTTGAAAGTGCTGCACATTGCGTACCTGGTGGTCCAACAGTAGCTTGTTCAACAGCTAAAGCGATCGAATGGGATGAGTCATTTAAAAATCTAAATGATCCATCAGGCCGCGCAGCGGTTGGTGTACATAATGATGCTTATAAAAAGTAGTATTAACTAATTCAATCTGAAAAAGGGCATTATGCCCTTTTTTTATATCTAAATAATTTGTTAAAAATTTTCATATTTAGATTATGCGATTATGAAAATAATTAATATATTCAAACAATTATTCTCCAATTTTCCTTTCTTATTTATTCAGCTTGCTCTCTAATAATTATAGAAAATAATTTTTTATTAAATATGTGATCTAAATTCACTTTTTTAAAAAGTTTATAAACTATACTAAATGTTACCAGTCACATTGTGGCTGAATGGAAATAAAATAATATTTATATTCCTATAAATAACTTTATATAAGTATATAAATCATGAATTAGGAGCATTGAGTGAAAAATTATAAAATCGCTATAATCAACTCAAGTAGTTTTGGAAAATATTTTCCTAATCATCTAGAAAGATTAGAAAAAATAGGTGAAGTAAAACATTTTACTTTTGAAAATAATATTCCAGGGAAGGAATTAGCTGAAGCATTGCAAGATTTTAATATTGTTATTGCCAGTGTCCGTCCTTTTTTTAACAAAGAGTTTTTTGATAATAAAAAACAACCGCTACTATTACTTTCCCGTCATGGCATCGGATTTAATAATGTTGATGTTGTTGCTGCCAAAGAGCATGGCACAATAGTTACTATCGTACCTCCTTTGGTTGAACGTGATGCTGTTGCTGAAAATGCAGTGACTAATTTACTTGCATTAATTAGACAAACAGTTCAATCACAAGAAGCGGTTAAATCAAATGAATGGAAGAAAAGAGCCTCTTTTTTAGGTATCAATGTTACGGGTAAAGTAATTGGTATTATTGGCTGTGGCAACATTGGTAGTCGCGTGGCAGAAATTTTCAAACATGGATTTAATGCTCGCCTATTGGCGGTTGACCCAAAAGTTAATGTTGATTGGGCTAACAAAAATAATATTGAAATTGTTGAGTTAGATTATTTACTGCAAAATGCAGATATCATTTCGTTAAATGCCTCATTAAATGAAACTAGTTATCATATTTTAAAAGCACCGCAATTTTCTTTGATGAAAAAAGGCGTTTATATAACTAACACTGCTCGAGCCGAATTAATTGATGAAACTGCACTTTTAAATGCGCTCGATAATGGCACTGTAGCTGGTCACGCAACAGATGTCATGTATGTTGAACCTTCATACAGTGATCATCCTTTAGTTAAACATCCTAAAGTTCTTGTTACGCCGCATACTTCTGCTTATGCAATTGAATGTCTGCAAGGTATGGGGGAAAAATGTGTACAAGATGTAGAAAATTTTGTTAATAACTTAGAGCTACAATCGGTGGTTTCTTAATCATTTAACTGAAACTAACTAATTAATTATAAAAATAGTAAGGAGTTTATATATGCAAGAAATGCATGTAACGTTTCTTCAAGCAGCTATTATATCAATATGGGTTGCAATGGTAATGTCTCGGGGTCTAGGTGGTGCTACTTTAACGTTGCGATTTACACCAATGATGACCGGTTTAATCGTTGGGATTGTGTTTAATGACATTCCTAATGCAATGATAACAACAGCAGCTATTCAGTTGATTTATATGGGTGTTTTTTCGCCTGGTGGGCAAATGCCATCAGAACCAGCTATAGCAACAGCAGTTGCTGTCACCGTCGCACTGTTGGGTAAAATGGAACCAAAAGCTGCTGTTGCTGTGGCAGTACCGGTAGGATTATTAGGATCTTACTTGTATCAATTAAGATTTTTCTTTAATACCATGATTATGAAATTAACAGAAAAATATGCCGAAGAAGCTAATAGTAAAGGATTAACCTTTTCTATCATCGTATTACCAATAATTTGTAGCTTTGCATTGTTCATACCGTTTATGTTTGTTGCGTTATATTTTGGGGCACCAATTATTGCTGATGTAATTAAATCGAATGCCGGAGGACTAGTTTTCCATATTCTTAATGTAATTGGTGACGGTCTTGCTGCTGTGGGTATTGCGTTAACCATTTATGTTATTGGTAAAAAAAGCTACATCATTTTCTTCTTACTTGCCTATTTTATGGCGGTTATTGCCAAACCACTAAATGTTACCATGGTAACTTACGCAATAGTTGGTGCAATAGTTGCGTTTATTTTTGTTCTTGCAAAAAATGAAGCAGTAAATTCTGCGGTAGATCAACCTAGAAATAATTCAAATAATAACAATCAAGTTGATGACGATGATTATTAATCATTAGTTATTTGATTAATAAATTAGAAAGAGGAATTTTATAATGACAGAAATAGTACAAGAAAGTATTGATCTAAAGCCAGAAACGATTACTAAAAAAGATATCACATTTGCATGGTTACGTTGGTATTATGCCAATGAAATTCCACACTCATTTGACCGTTATCTTGCGGCATCATTAATGTGGGGATTAATGCCAATTCTTAAAAAGTTATATAAATCAAAAAGTGAATTAGCTGCTGCTTATCAACGGCATTTGTTATTTTTTAATACTCAAATTACGTGGGGTGGTGGAACAATTTCAGGAATTATGGCTTCACTAGAAGCGGTGCGTGCTGATGAAGTTTATCAAAACAAACCGATTAGTATCGATAATGATGTGCTTTATAACACTAAAGCCGGTTTAATGGGAGCCTTGGCTGGTATCGGGGATGCGATTGACTCGGGTACTATACAATATATTTTTATTGCCATCGCATTACCTTGGGCGCAAGAAGGTTTAGCGATAGGTGCATTGTTCCCATTTGTTGCATTTGTTTTATATCAACTATTTGTTGGTTACTATTTTGCCCAATTAGGATTTAAATTAGGTAGAAATGCGGCAACAGAAGTCGTTGGAAATAAGATGCAGATGATCATAGAAGCCTTATCTATTTTAGGTCTATTTATGATGGGTATTTTAGCTGCTAGCTATATTAAAGTTTCTTCAAGTTTAAAATTTACCTTATCTGGTAAAGATTTCATTATACAAGATACACTGGATAAGATTTTACCTGGAGTATTACCGCTTGTTGTTGTAATGGGACTGTATTTTTATTTTTCTAAGAAAGGATTGAAAGTAACAAGAGCTTTAATTGGGCTAACTGTTATTCTTGGTGTTTTAGCCGCAATTGGTATTTTATAAAAATAATTAAATATAAATAATAATAGAGGTTTTAAATTATGGGAAAAGTTGTTTTAGCTCGGGTTGATAGTCGTCTTATTCATGGTCAAGTTGCAACAAATGTTTCAAAAGCGGCCGGAGCTAATGCCTTATTTGTTGCAGATGATTATTCGGCAAATGATGAATTCACCAAAAATATTATTCTTGGCGCAGGTGCCAGCACTGGTCATAAAATTAGAGTATTAAAAGAAGATGGTGCGGTTAGGTATTGGAACGATCGTCAATATGATGATTTTAACGTTATTTTAATTACTAAAAATATTGAAGTAATGTATAAAATTATTAAATCTGGCGTACCTGTAACTAATCTTAATATTGGCGGTTTACCACTGGTACCAGGGGCAACCTCAATCATTAAAGAAGTATCGATTAATAAAGAGCAACTCGATTTATTAATTGATTTACAAAATAGTTTTCCGAATATGGATATTTATTGCCAAGCAACGCCTTCATTAAAGAAAGTACCTTTAAGTGAAGTAATTAAAATGTTTGAATAATATAGGATTAATAATATGATCGGTGTTTTATTAGTTAGCCATGGAAGTATGGCGGCTGGAATAAAAGACAGTGTGAAAATGATTGTTGGAGAACAAAGCCAATTTGAATCATTATCACTTAATCCTGGACAAGATATAAATCAGTTAAAAACTGATTTATTCAATTGTTCAAAATCTTTAGATTCTGGCGATGGTGTTCTTATATTTGTCGACCTTTATGGCGCATCTCCATATAATGCTTCGATGCAATGCGTTCCACAATGGAATGAGCTTGGTATGAATGTTCGAGTCATTACTGGTATGAGTCTGCCTATGGTAATTAATGCAGTATGTAATAGAGATTCTGTGTCATTGAATGATCTTACTGCCGAATGTATCGAGGCTGGGCATGAAAATATTCAAGATGCCATTGCCAACATATCTCAATCAAACAACAATGAAAATGATGATGACTATTAATGTAATAACTAATTTAATGTTATTAAGTTAATTTTTATCTTAATCTATTTATAGTTAATATGATTTTAAAAATCATATTAACTATATTGTCTAACTTTATTTAAAAATAGTTTATTAATAATGGAAATATTGAAAGATCTGATTTTACGATATGGCATCATATTTGGTAAAAGGTTTAATCCAAAAGAGAAAATCTCTTTTTTAAGGGTAATATCTAAGGAATTAGCGCCATTAGGTTATCAAGTGGATGCGAAACTATCTAAATTAAAATTAGCAACTAGACGTTATCAAAATTATTATAATGCTTATATCGGCGATCTTAATAAAGCAGAGGTCGTTATTTGTACTAATTACGATACAGGCATCAATAATTTTAATTTGCAGAAAACGTATGCTTTTCAATCACAATTTAGTAAGCTGACTTACTTTATTAGTGTTGCCCCGTTTATATTTTTATTCATTGCATCATTAATATTAAATTACCTCGTTTTTTTACCTGATATCCGTATTAATGGCTTTTTTAGTGTTTCTGGCATTTCAGCTATAGTTTCAACAGTGCTATTGTTTTTCTTAATTGCCAAATTTAAAAGTGGCATTCCAAACACTAAAAATTTCATTTGTAATTCATCAAGTATTATTACTATTATTAATCTTATTAATAAGTTAGATAAAAAAGAAAAGAAAAAAATTGCTTTTGTTCTTTATGATGGCGGCAATAGTGGCCAATATGGTTTAAAAATGTTAGAAAGCTATGCTAAACAAATCAAAGATAAAAAATTTATTTTCTTGGATAGTATTGCGAACGGTGATGATTTAGTTTTTTTTAAACCACAAGGATCTGATCTAAATATAGCGGATGTTCATTTTCATGATGGGAGTATTGAAACTCAATTATCTAATTACATTATGATCACATCAGGTCATATAAATGAAGATAATAAAATTCTTATAAAAAATGCTCACTCGTCTAAAGATAATTATTTATCTGATGAAAGATTAGAAAAACATACACAATCGCTACGAGATGTATGCCGAGCATTGATGAATGAAAAATGATAATGGATTGTTGCGGAAAAGAACTTGATACCTACCGATAGAATTGGGTAGGTATCAGAATTATGATGAACTAATGTGTAGCACCTTTTGCTGCACCAATAGGTAGAATTGTACGACCAAATTGTTCATTTAGAACTTCAGCCATCGCAAGATAAATTGCACTCGCACCACAAATTATGCCTTCAAAACCAGCAATATGAATAATGTCATGGTTACCAGAAATATTACCAATTGCTAATAGAGCGAATAAAATGGTTAAGCTGGCAAAAACAAATTGTAATGCTCGGTTAGCTTTTAATGTACCAATAAACATAAATGCGGTAAAAATACCCCACAGTGCTAGAAAAATCCCTAAAAAAGTTGCATCGGTAGGTGCAGTTGCTGGTGAAGTAGGTAAATACCAAATACCAACTAAAGCAATCCAAAAGAAACCGTATGAAGTAAACGCGGTTGTTCCGAAGGTATTTCCTTTACGGAATTCTAAAATTCCTGCGATTACTTGGGCTAATCCACCATAAAAAATACCCATAGAAACGATTGCCGTCATAACTGGAAAAAATCCTGCATTATGAATATTTAATAAAATTGTAGTCATACCAAAACCCATTAGTCCAAGTGGACCTGGATTTGCAAGTTTTATTTGTTCCATAAGGATCCTATAAATTAATTTTAGTAAAAAAAAGAGCGGCAATAATAAGTGTTGAAAAGCTGATAATCAAGATTTTGTAAAAAATAATTTTGTATCACCCCTTGATATTAATAATATTGTTCCCATTTATGTGAAAACAAAAACATTTCTTTATCTAAAATGGGACTTGAAAACGATGTTTTCAGTCTTATATATAAGAAATAAAATACAGGTTTGAGGAGAAAAGATTATGGGTAAAATTATTGGTATCGATTTAGGTACAACAAATTCATGTGTTGCAGTAATGGATAATGGTCAAGCAAAAGTATTAGAAAATGCCGAGGGTGATCGCACAACCCCTTCCATCATTGCTTACACTCAAGATGGTGAAATCTTAGTTGGTCAACCAGCTAAACGCCAAGCCGTAACCAATCCACAAAATACATTATTTGCAATTAAACGTTTAATCGGTCGTCGTTATGAAGATGCTGAAGTACAACGTGATGTTGGTATTATGCCATATAAAATTGTTAAAGCTGATAATGGTGATGCTTGGGTTGATGTTAAAGGTCAAAAAATTGCTCCACCGCAAATTTCTGCTGAAGTATTAAAGAAAATGAAGAAAACTGCAGAAGATTATCTTGGTGAGCCTGTGACAGAAGCAGTTATTACTGTTCCTGCTTATTTTAATGATGCACAACGTCAAGCAACCAAAGATGCTGGTCGTATTGCCGGTTTAGATGTAAAACGTATTATCAATGAGCCAACCGCAGCAGCGTTAGCTTATGGTTTAGATAAAGATGTTGGTAACCGTACTATTGCTGTATATGACCTTGGTGGTGGTACTTTTGATATCTCAATTATCGAAATTGATGAAGTTGATGGTGAAAAAACATTTGAAGTATTAGCAACAAATGGTGATACTCACTTAGGTGGTGAAGACTTTGACTCACGTTTAATTAACTATTTAGTTGACGAATTCAAACGTGAACAAGGATTTGATCTTAAAAATGATCCATTAGCAATGCAACGTTTAAAAGAAGCTGCTGAAAAGGCGAAAATTGAATTATCATCAGCTCAACAAACTGATATTAACTTACCGTATATTACTGCTGATGCAAGTGGGCCAAAACACTTAAATATCAAAGTGACTCGCGCTAAACTTGAATCATTAGTTGAAGATTTAGTTAAACGTTCAATGGAACCTGTTAAAACAGCATTAAAAGATGCCGGTCTTAGTGTTTCTGATATTAAAGATGTCATCTTAGTTGGTGGTCAAACACGTATGCCAATGGTTCAAAAAGCTGTTGCAGATTTCTTTGGTAAAGAACCACGTAAAGACGTTAACCCTGATGAAGCAGTAGCTGTTGGTGCAGCAGTACAAGGTGGTGTATTAGGTGGTGATGTTAAAGATGTATTATTACTTGACGTAACACCATTATCATTAGGTATTGAAACAATGGGTGGTGTAATGACTACCTTAATTGAGAAAAACACGACTATCCCAACAAAACATAGTCAAGTATTCTCAACTGCTGAAGATAATCAATCAGCCGTAACTATCCATGTATTACAAGGTGAACGTAAACGTGCAAGTGACAATAAATCATTAGGTCAATTTAACCTTGATGGTATTCAAGCTGCACCACGTGGTATGCCACAAATCGAAGTAACCTTTGATATTGATGCTGATGGTATTTTGCATGTATCAGCAAAAGATAAAAATACTGGTCGTGAGCAAAACATTACCATTAAAGCTTCTTCAGGATTAAGCGAAGAAGAGATCCAAAAAATGGTAAATGATGCTGAAGCAAATGCTGATGCAGACCGTAAATTTGAAGAATTAGCTCAAATTCGTAACCAAGCTGATCATCTTGTTCACTCAACTCGTAAACAAGTGACTGAAGCTGGTGATCAATTATCAGCTGATGATAAAACAGCTATTGAAAGTGCTGTGAGTGATTTAGAAAATGCCGCCCGCGGTGAAGACAAAGCAGAGATCGAAGCTAAAATTAATGCATTAATGGAAGCTTCAAAAAAATTACTTGAGTTAGCTCAACATCAAGCTCAAGCAGATCAATCTGCAGGTCAAGCAAATAGCGGAAGTGCTGCAGGACAAGATGATGTTGTTGATGCAGACTTCAAAGAAGTTGATGATGAAAAAAAATAAGCATTAACTGATATGTTTTTTAATGAGTTATTGCAACGAGTTTTAAACATGTAAAACATTAAACGGGCGCGAGGTAACTCAAGCCCGTTTAGTTGTTTATATAATGATTAAATTTAAAGGTTAATTATGGCGAAGAAAGATTATTATGAAACATTAGGCGTGAGTAAAAATGCCAGTGAAACTGAGATAAAAAAAGCCTACAAACGCCTAGCCATGAAATATCATCCGGATAAAAATCAGGATAACAAAGCTGAAGCTGAAGCAAAATTCAAAGAAGTTAAAGAAGCTTATGAAATCTTAACCGATCCACAAAAGAAAGCTGCTTATGATCAGTATGGCCATGCTGCTTTTGAACAAGGGCAAGGTGGCGCAGGTGGGTTCGGCGGTTTTGGTGGTTTTGGCGGCGGTTCTGCATTTGATGATATCTTCAGTGATTTCTTCGGTGGTGGCCGAGGACGAGGTCAAGCTGCATCGCGTGGTAATGACTTACAATATAATATTTCATTAACATTAGAAGAAGCTGCTAGCGGTGTAAGCAAAGAGATTAAAGTACCAACTTGGGTTAATTGTGATGTTTGCCATGGTCAAGGAACTGAAAAAGCTTCAGATGTTGTAACTTGTAATACCTGTCACGGTGCTGGTGTTGTGCAAATGCGACAAGGCTTTTTTGCCGTACAGCAAGAGTGTCCGACTTGTCATGGGCGTGGAAAAGTGGTTAAAAATCCATGTAAGAAATGTCATGGTGAAGGACGTGTTCAAAAAACTAAAACACTTTCTGTTACTATTCCTGCTGGGGTTGATACAGGAAACCGTATTCGACTTTCAGGTGAAGGTGAAGCTGGATTAAACGGTGCACCTGCTGGTGACTTATATGTACAAGTACAAGTAAAACCGCATGCAATCTTTGAGCGAGATGGCACTAATTTACATTGCGAAATTCCAATTAATATTGTGTTAGCATCACTAGGTGGTGAGGTTGAAGTACCAACCCTGAACGGTAAAGTTAGCCTAACCATACCGGCCGAAACACAAACCGGTAAAATGTTTAGATTACGTGGAAAAGGCATTAAATCATTACGAGGCAGTGCTGTAGGTGATCTCTATTGCCATGTTGCAGTTGAAACACCAGTTAATCTAACTAGCAAACAAAAAGAGTTATTAAAAGAGTTAGGCGAAAGTTTTAAATCGGATAAAAACTCAAAACACAGTCCAAAAGAAAAAAGCTTTCTTGATAAAGTGAAGAAATTTTTTGGATAACATTCGTTATTGATTATACAATCGAGCCTTATGATTAAGGCTCGATTTTTTTATTCTATTGATATCTTAATATTTTTCATTTCAGTTAACTTTAATTTTTCCTTTATTATTAAATATTCATAATTTGACATTAAGTCATATAGTATTTAATATATCTAATTAGTAAGGGGGCTAACTAATTTGGAGGATAATACATGCAACTCGAAAATCGCTATTTATCTTTTTGCAATATTTTGAAAAAACAAAATACGGTTGATTTAGAAAAGATTAGAACATGTTTTACATTATTATCTGTTGCTAATCTGATCGATATAGAGTGTGCTAAACGTCTTCAAAAATATCATCTCTCAGAAAGTCGACTAATTATTTTAGTTTTACTGAAAGAATACCAAGAATTATCTTTGCAAGAAATTGCTAAATTATTAGGGATAACTAAAGCTTCAACAACAACACTTGTTAGTTCTCTAATTAATGATGAGCTAGTATCAAAAAGAAATGATGAAAATGACAAAAGAATTTCCATTATTTGTTTAACCCCAGCAGGAATGGATTTATTGACGGAAACGTTAAAAGAGCACAGTTTTTGGATAGAAAAAATAACTAATAATTTATCTGATAATGATGTTGCTATATTCAAAAAGGTATTAAGCCAAATTCATGAAAATGTATCAAAAAAGGAAATTATTAAATGAAAGTAATCGAAGACTTAAAAATATTAAGACAAGATCTATTAACACAATTACCCCCAGATGTTCTAAATATGTTAAATAACTCATTAACTGATATGTTAAATGAAAAACTAGATAGTCATGCTTTACAATGTGGCGATATTGCACCAGACTTTTCACTAATATCAACTGATAATGAAGAAATCAATTTATATAAATTACTGGAATCCAAACCCGTAATTATTAGTTTCTTTCGAGGTAGTTGGTGCCCGTTCTGTGTAAAAGAATTAGAACATTTTCAAAATAACTTAGAATTGATGCAAAAAAATGCACATTTCATTGCTATTTCACCGCAGAAAGCTGCAATTAGTGCACAGTTAAAAAAAGAAAAATCGATGTCGATAACGATACTATCAGATATTAAAAACAACATAGCTAACCAATTTGGTTTAGTATTCACATTACCTGAAAAAATGCGAGAATTATATAAGAGTTTAGGTGCTAATTTATTCGATTTTAATGATGATGATAGTTATACATTACCAATACCAGCAACTTATTTAATTGGGCAAGATAAAAAGGTTTATTTTGCTTATGTTAATGCTAATTATATGGAACGAGCTGATATATCTGAATTAATAAATGTATTAAAGTAATAAAAATTTAAATTTATCTAGCAATATGAAATGTTACTAATCTGATATAAAAAGGGATAATATTTATATTATCCCTTTTTATATTAAATTTAATTAAAACTATAAAGTTACATTTTAGTTGTGAGAACATACGCAATAACATAACGCTATTGTTCTGATGTGAGTGAGTTATAAGGTAACAGCTTGTGAAGATAAAGAAAAAAGCCTATATTGGCCTATACTTTATCTTCGCAATATTGGGGATTTTAATATTAATTTGCTCATCTTTTTGTTGGCAAAAAACAGGCCTAATTTTTAAATAACCTCATAACCGCCCGTGATATTACGGGCTTTATCGATCAGGTCATATCAGGAGTATGGCTTCATATTGCCATTTTTTCTAAAGGTGGTTAAAGAATTTTAATATATAGCAGATCTCCTCTTCAGGAATGGTAATTTTATATTTTTCTTCGAAGACAACTAATTCATCTTTAATAATTGAATATTCATTCCTATACTTACGAATATAATTTTGTCTATCAATAAATTTAACCTTGCTCTGCTCGCCATTAATTATCTGTTCAAGCATACAAGCGATATGCATAACCAGTCCAATCAAAGTATTATTTGATACTCTAATATTAAATTTACGGGTTATATTTTCATTAAAATGCTTAATATCGGTTAGTAAATCGCGTGGTTCAATATTGGATAAAATATTCGAAAGTGTTTTTTCGATTAAAGAGTAAATGGTTTCAATATCAATTAATTGCTGTAATTTCTTAATATTGTCCGGATAAATTAATGATGTTAAATCGAATTGGCTTATTGAAGTATTAAAGTTAAATGGGCTCACTATAGCAACAATCGTATGGCTTTGCTGAATTTCTTCGATTTCTTTAAATAATTTATCATCTTCGTGAGATAAACTAAGTGCAATAATGTCTAAGATATTTTGTCGATATGAAAGTACATTATTTAATAAATCTATGGTGATATTGGTACTTTTATTCGGCACATTAATAATTAAAATGGCTAATTTTTTATTAACTAAACTCTCTTCTTGCGGTGCTGATACTAATGGTGCTTGATTAAGCATATGAATTTGTAAGACATTCTCATATACTTCTTCTAAGCAATATCCATTCATTGCATTTTGAATTGCCTCAATCACATGTAAAGTACTAACCAGTTGAATTGTTTTGGTTTTAATATTACATTTTGCCTCTATCTCTTCACCAAAATTTTTCAAAGATCCCATATCAACCAGTAATAGCATGTCTGATTTATTTTTAGTTAATTGAATATGGTTAATAATTTTTTCGAGAATTTTTTGTGGCAATTCATCAAGTGGCACATCAAAAGCAAGTGCATATTCAATGTTAAGTAAGTCATGTGCTGTTTTCGTGATTGACGTTGCGGTTTTATCTCCGTGAGCAATAACGACAATTTGCACATTATTTGAAGGTAAAATAGGATTATTAGTACCATATATAAAAAACATGGCCAGATAAGCAGCTTCATCAATGGGCAGTGTCGTATCCATAATGTGTTCAATCATTGTGAGACAATCAAGTGCAGCATTAAATTGATTTGGATAATTCGTTCGGATTTTATTTAATTGCGGATGACTAATCTTTTGATTGCTATTTATTCGCTTTAATGTCTGTTCGATATGGTTAGCTAAACTATAATAAATACGATTATTAAAGCTGCACTGTAAACTGTTTTCAGCCTGTTCAATTAAGGCTTCAGTTAAACGTAATACTTTAGTTGAAATTATATTTTTCAACTTATTCTTATCATATTTTTTAGTATTATTATAAATATAGGTATAAAAATAATCCTGAATCTCTTGTTCAATTTCTTCTTCGAGTTCGAAATTTCCCCTACCTTGTGTTTTTAATTCAGCGATTTTTCGATTTACGATATCGTAGATATCATTAGATTTATTATTTTCATATAGGATCTTATTATCTTCTCCCTGAAATATAATATTTTTTCGATTAATACCAATGATTTTATTCCACGTTTGGCGATGTTGTGTTTCAATCAATAATGCTTCACTGATATGATTTGGTAATAGAGCACTATTAATATAAATATACTCTGAATTACTGTAGGAAATATGTTTGGCATAGGCGGCTGCACAAATAAAACGAATATCAGCTTCAAGTTGCCCTATATTATTAGGGCAGTTATAGCCTAACAAAGCGCGAAGGGCATTACTTGATACGACAATTTTTTCTTTTAATTGTGCCGATTCGGTATTAAAGAAATTTTGAATTAGATTAAATCTTTCCTCAAAAGTTCTTGCTCTTAAAGGCGGAATGGTTAAATTCATAGGAAAGCGACGAGTAAATGTACGCAATAATGCTGAATTCGGATCTTCTGTCGTTGCGGCAATAATGCGAACTTGTGCTGTTCGTTCTACGGTATCACCTAGTCGTCTAAAAAGGCCTTTATCAATAAAAGTAAAAAATATTTCTTGTCCTTCTGGTGGTAAACGGTGAACTTCATCTAAAAATAACAGTCCGGTGTGCGCCCTTTCAACTAAACCTTCACGATCATCGATTGCACCACTATAGGCACCTTTTTTACAGCCGAATAATTGGGTTAAAAGTAATTGTGGATTTGAAGCGTAATCAGCACAATTAAAGTGGATAAATGGCGCATCAGGACTAATTTTATTGACACTTTTAGCATAGTTATAAATCAGTTCGGCAAACAGTGATTTGCCAACTCCTGTCTCACCAGTAATTAAAATATTCATACCATGAGGAGGATAAAATATAGCTGCTTTAGCTTGTTCAATCAAGGTATGCAAACTGGTGCTAGATTCGATAAAATTTTTGAATTCACCAAATTTGAAATTTGGTTTGTTTTCGGTTTTTATCGAAGATTTAGCAATAGAATATTTGACTGGTTTTCCTTTATCTTTAACCACTTTTCCTTGCTTAATAAGCTGATTTAATTCGTGGCTAACATTTGCCCGAGAATAATTCAGTAATGTGGCAAGTTCAGAAGTAGTAACTCCTTCACTGTTTTTTAGCGTTAATTCCTGTAATTTTTGGAAAATAATCTCAATTCTTAACATTTCACATCCTAATGTGTTTTAGCAAATCTATTCCTTAATGTGTATTAAAACACATAAAAACACATTAGTAACTTAAAAAATTAATTATTGATTATTTTTAATTTATTTTGTTTTGGCACGGTTATTGCTGTTATTTATTACATGAAATATATCAAACTGAGGAAAAATTAATGAATGAGTATGAAGAGATTGTAATGCAACTAATTACCAATAGCGGTGATGCAAGAAGTCGCTGCCTAAAAGCAATTAGGGCTGCTCGTAAAGGTAATTTTGAACAAGCCGATAGTTTAATTGAAGAAGTAAAAAAATTTTTAGCGATTGCGCATAAAACACAGACTGAATTAATTCAAAACGAGATTCAGGGTAATCATATTCCAGTTTCGTTACTGATTATTCATGCTCAAGATCACTTAATGAATGCAATTTCAATGCGAGACTTAGCCATTGAAATTATAGAAATATTAAAAGATAAATAATTAAAGGGGTAATTAATATGACTTATAACATTATGCTAGCTTGTATGGGTGGATTCTCTACCAGTATGTTAGTCAAAAAAATGAAAGAGTCTGCGGAAAAGATCGGTATTGATGTCAATATTAATGCAGTAAGCGAAACTGAATTAGATCAATATGATGATCTGGACATTATTATGTTAGGACCGCAAATAGAGTATATCTATGAAAACTTAAAAAAACAGCATGACATTCCAATAGTTGTTATTGATTCTCTAGACTATGGAACGATGAATGGTGAAAAGGTGTTAAAAACTGCCTTAGAAATTTTAGACAATGGAATCAGCTAATAAGAGAGATTTTATTATGATAAATAATAAAGAAACGCTAATGAGTTTTAGAGCAAAATTGCAAAAGGTTATTGGCTCTATTCAATCAAGTTATTCTGTGCAAGCTGTTTCAAGTGGCATGATGATGCTATTACCTGTCATGATGGTAGGCTCGATTGTTGCGGTTTTAAATAGTTTAAATATAGAATCTTATCAGGCAGTATTAGTGGCAACAGGATTGAAATCCGCTTTTAAAGTTGCTTCAGTAGTCACCATGAACGTGATTTCACTCTATGTCGTAGTGGCTATTTCGTATAAGATGGCAGAATTACATAAAAAAGATGGTATTTTAGCTGCATTAATGGGGCTAATGGCTTTCCTTTTTATCACTCCAATGAAAACCAACGGTATTGCAGCCATTGATCTCTTGTATGTTGGTTCAAGAGGAATGATTGTTGCGATGTTAGTAGGATTATTTGCTACACGTTTTTATATTTTCTTACTTAATCGTAAACTAACGATAAAAATGCCTGAGTCAGTACCTGATTTTGTCTCAAAATCTTTTTCCAGTCTTATTCCCGCATTTATTATTGCCGTAGTCTTTGCTCTAATTAATGCGTTAGTTGGTCTTACCGAATTTGATAATGTACATAATTTAATTTATTCCATAATTCAAGTACCGCTTCAAGGCTTAGGTGCAAGTTTAGCAGCAGCGTTATTAATTGTATTTTTAGCGGAATTTTTATGGTTCTTTGGTATTCACGGTTCAATGGCGACTTCGGCTATCTTATATGCCTTATTCTATCCTTTTGATATCGCTAATTTAGAAGCATTTCAAGCAGGTCAGGCATTACCATTTATTGTCACAATGACATTTATTAATGCACAAAAAGGACCGCGTTATTTGGCATTATCTATTTTATTAGTACGCTGTAAGAGCCAACAAATGAAAAGTTTAGGTAAGATTGGCTTTATACCTGGTTGCTTTGGTATTAGTGAGCCTTATAAATTTGGTTTACCTATGGTATTAAATCCAATTCTATTTTTACCGTTGATTTTTGCTGGAACAATTAATGTCGGCTTATCTTATTTTGCTACATTGATTGGTATTATTCCTCGTGTTAATGGTATGCCTCTACCAACGGCTGGAACGCCTGAAATTATTAAAGGATTTATGATTGGTGGTTGGCAAATGGCAATATGGCATGTGGTATTGTTAGTTGTTGCTATGTTAGTTTACTTTCCATTTGTTCGTTACATGGATAAACAAAAACTTAGTATTGAACAAGCGACAACGGAGAAATAATAGATGCACAATAATATTATAGTTAATGCAGTTGAAAGATTAACACCAAGCCGTGTGCGTCTAAGTTGGCAATCACCAGCACAATCGCAAGAGGTAAAAATTTATTTGAGTGATAGTGCTGATATAAAAAATGCTGAAAAAACTATACTTACTCAAACAACACAATCAAGCATTGATTTAGATATTCTTGATGATAAACGTTGCTATTTTATCCTTGATATTAATGGTCAAAATTATGTGACTGCAGAACGTGTTCTGCCATTGGAAGGTGCAAATAATTTTCGTGATATTGGCGGCTATAGAACTGGTGATGGTAAAACTGTTAGATGGGGTAATCTTTATCGTTCAGATCATTTACATAATTTGACAGATAAGGATATCGCATATTTAAATACGGCAAATTTTCATACTATTATTGATTATCGTAATGAAAAAGAATACAGCAAACAGCCCAATCGCTTGTGGAATAATCAGCTAAATACACTTCGTTTAATTCCCGATGCATCTTCAGCAGAGTTAGCAGCTAAAGCTAGTAATGATCATGAAAAAATACAGGAACTCATTAGTTTAAGCCAAAGCAAAAATGGCAAAATGGTTATTGATGGTTCTGGGCTAATTATGCAAGAACAAAATCGTGATTTTATTCGTAATCCTGAAACAGCCAAAATATACAGAGAACTTGTTGATATTATTTTAGATAGCCGAAACTTAGCGATAGTACAACATTGTCGAGGAGGTAAAGATAGAACCGGTTTCGGTATAGCTATTATATTAGCTATTTTAGGTGTTGATGAACAAACTATATTATTAGATTATGCAATGACAAGTGAATTAAGGTATTCGCGTAATATGCGTAGAATGGAGAAATATAAAAAAGAGACCGATAATGCTGAAATATTAGCTTTTTTGTATTCTATGATGGAAGCGCGTAGTAGTTACCTTGAAGCTGCATTTGATGAAATGCGTACAAGATTCGGCTCAATTGCGGAATATTTAACTAAAGCGTTAAAAATAACAGAAAGCGAGAGAGAAAAGATAAAACAAAATTATCTCTATTAAAAAAATTAACCCAGTATTAAACTGGGTTAATCTAATTTACACTATTTTATACTCTGTAAATTACATTTTAGTAGTAAATGTACGAGCAATAACGTCACGTTGTTGTTCAGCAGTTAGTGAGTTAAAACGAACTGCATAACCAGAAACACGAATTGTTAATTGCGGATATTTTTCTGGATGTTGTACTGCATCTTCTAATGTTTCACGACGAAGTACGTTTACATTTAAATGTTGACCACCTTCAACTTTAATTGTTGGTGCTACATCTAATGGAACTTCACGATATTCGAATTGACCAAGTTCCGCAGTTGGGACGATTTGATCTTCTTTGTAAACTGATTTAGCAGCAACACAACGAGCTTCTTTTGTTGAATCATCTAACAACCAGAAAGAGTTAAGTAGTGCTTGATTGTCTGCTTTAGTAATTTGGATACCTGTAATCATTTTTAAATCCTCCTAATGGATCTGGACCTTATTGTCCTAAACTATTTATAAGTAATATAGCACTTTCAAAATTTGATTAAAATCAAAAAAAGCTATTAATCTGATAAGTTTTACCGTTGATTGTGTAGGTTTACCCAATTTTTGCACATAACTTTATATTTATTAATAGGTAATCTTTTATTGTCACTTGCAATTTAAGTAATATTTTGATGATCTTAAACTAAACAAGTTATTTTTATTTGTCTTTTTATTCGTTGAACGCTTATTTACTGTTGAATGAAGAGTACTTTTCTCATCATTGATTATCAGTAGGTTTATTGGTATTTTTAGGTATAATTGATATCATCAATAAATCCAGTGTTGAACTAGATAAAATAATTGCAAAGGTCAAATATGAGTAATCAATTAACATGGAATGATGTTATTGGCTCTGAAAAAGAGAAGCCCTATTTTCAACATATAATGCAGTTTGTGGCAACGCAGCGTGCACAAGGTAAAATTATTTACCCACCCCAGCACGATGTATTTAATGCTTTTCGCTTTACTGCATTTAGTGATATTAAAGTAGTGATCCTAGGGCAGGATCCTTATCATGGCCCAAATCAAGCTCATGGCTTATCCTTTTCTGTATTACCCGGAATCAAACCGCCTCCCTCGTTATTAAATATCTATAAAGAGTTAGCAACTGATATTGAAGGATTCACGATACCTAATCATGGCTATTTAGGCTATTGGGCTACTCAAGGTGTCTTATTACTCAATAACGTATTAACGGTTGAAGCAGGTCAAGCTCACTCTCATGCCAAAATAGGTTGGGAAACCTTTACTGATCATGTTATTGCAGCAATTGATAAATATCTAGAGGGTGTTGTTTTCCTACTTTGGGGCTCTCCGGCGCAAAAAAAAGGTCAATTTATTGATCGTCAAAAACACCATGTGTTAACGGCGGTACACCCATCACCATTATCGGCTCATCGTGGATTTTTTGGTTGTAAACACTTTTCAAAAGCCAATAATTTTATTTTACAGCATGGTAAAACGCCTATCGATTGGCAACCACGATTACCGGAAAAAAGTTAATGAGTAGTAATAAGAAACGCCGTCCAGGTTTACAGGAAATTGCTAATTTAGTTGGGATCAGCAAAATGACAGTAAGTCGCTTTTTGCGAGATCCTAAGCTTGTATCTGAATCACTTCAATTACAAATATCATCAGCTATTGATAAGCTCGGGTATATTCCTAACAAAGCTCCTGATATGTTATCAAATGCCAAAAGTCATGCTATTGGAGTTGTATTTCCCTCGTTAACTAACCAAGTTTTTGCTGATATTTTAAAAGGTATTGAGATGGTTTCCGACGTGCAAGGTTATCAAACCATGATCACTCACACCGGATATAACGCTGATAAAGAAGAGTTACGAGTCCGTTCTTTACTGTCTTATAATATTGATGGATTAATTTTGACGGAAAGGATACATAATCCAGCTACCTTAAAGATGATTGAAATTTCAGGTGTCCCAGTAGTGGAAATTATGGATAGTGTGTCGCCTTGCATTGATATGGCTGTTGGATTTGATAATTTTACGGCTACAAAAAATATGATTCATCGCATGATAAATAAAGGACGACGTCACATTGTCTATTTTAGTGCAAGACAAGATCAACGTAGTATTATTCGGCAACAAGGTTATGAAAAAGCCATGCAAGAGGCAGGATTAATGCCTAAAACATTAGCCACTAAAGAAGCCTCATCTTATGATTTGGGAGCGAGATTTTTACACCAGATATTAAAAGAATATCCATGTGTTGATGGTATTTTTAGTACCAATGATGATTTGGCTTTAGGTGTATTACTTGAATGTCAGCGTATTGGTATTGAAATACCTAAACAAATAGCGATTGTTGGTTTTCATGGCCATAAAATTGGCCAGTATATGAATCCTAAATTAGCTTCCATTCATACGCCAAGAATTGAAATGGGAAAAATTGCTACGGAATTACTCTTGAAACGTATAAATGGTGAAAATATTGCTGAAAAGGTCATCGATTTACCTGTTGAATATCTTGATGGTGAAAGTTTGTAATTAATTTTAAAATATTTTCTAAAATTTATATCATTATCACATTATTGATTAGGTTGGGATGGATTTCAGGTTTTCATGATTTGATATCTATGCTAAAATCGCCTCTCAGTGGTTATTTACACCTACTAATTAGATCATCAAAGAATAACACTGAGGCCCCCATGAAAATTGTTGAAGTAAAACACCCTCTAGTTCGCCATAAAATTGGCTTAATGCGTGAACACGATATTAGCACAAAAGATTTCCGAAACCTTGCCAGTGAAGTTGGTAGTTTATTAACTTATGAAGCAACCGCTAACTTACCAACAGAAACCGTAACCATTGAAGGTTGGTGTGGCCCTGTGCAAGTAGAACGTATTAAAGGTAAAAAAATTACTGTTGTTCCTATTCTACGTGCTGGTTTAGGTATGATGGATGGCGTATTAGAACACATACCTAGTGCAAGAATCAGTGTTGTTGGTTTTTATCGTAACGAAGAAACACTTGAACCGGTTCCTTATTTCCAAAAACTCACTTCTGATATTGAAGAACGAATGGCGTTAGTTGTTGATCCAATGCTAGCAACCGGTGGTTCAATGGTGGCAACTATTGATCTACTTAAGAAAGCAGGCTGTAAAAATATCAAAGTGTTAGTTTTAGTTGCTGCTCCAGAAGGTATCAAAGTATTAGAACAAGCTCATCCTGATGTTGAACTTTATACGGCATCAATTGATGAACGTCTAAATGATAAAGGCTATATTTTACCTGGGCTAGGTGATGCCGGAGACAAAATATTTGGTACTAAATAAAATCTCAATTTTTAGACCGGTTTATCCGGTTTTTTTATGTCTGCTATTTAATAATTAATTTGCTATTAGCAAAAAGAAGTTTAAGAAGAGAGGAAAACGTGGTTAAAATCAATAATGATGAAATTAAAAATGATACTTCACCATTAAAACCAGCTTGGCAAGATATTTTTACTGGTGCTCAAATGCTGTTTGTCGCTTTTGGTGCTTTAGTCTTAGTGCCACTGTTAACTGGTTTAAATCCAAATGTAGCATTGTTTACTGCCGGTGTCGGTACATTGTTATTTCAACTTGCAACCAAAAATAAAGTACCGGTATTTTTAGCCTCTTCTTTTGCTTTTATTGCTCCAATTTCTTTTGGTGTAGCTCAATGGGGAATACCGGCAACTTTAGGTGGATTGGTTGCCGCTGGTTTGGTATTTATGTTTTTTGCTTTTCTGGTCAAAATTAATGGTAACAATGTTATCGATCGGATTTTACCGCCGGTAGTTACCGGGCCAATTATTATGGTAATTGGTTTATCATTAGCCCCCGTTGCAGTTGGTATGGCTATGGGTAAAGATAGTGGACTTCAAGCCGAAAATTATCAACTTATCATTATTTCCATGGCTTCTTTGTTAACCACTTTAATTGTTGCTATCTGGGCAAAAGGCTTTTTTAGATTGGTTCCGATTATTGCCGGTATTGTGGTTGGATATGCACTTTCATGTGCTTTTGGTATTGTCAATTTTCAACCGGTTATTGATGCCCCATGGTTTAAAGTACCTGATTTCACATTTCCCGAGTTTCAGTGGCAAGCTATTTTATATATGATACCTATTGTGATTGCTCCAACTATTGAGCATGTGGGGGATATTATGGCAATTGGTGCTGTAACAGGTAAAGATTATACTCGTGAACCTGGTTTACAGCGGACATTGTTGGGTGATGGATTGGCTACTACAACAGCAGGATTTTTTGGTGGGCCACCATGTATTACTTATGCTGAAGTTATTGGTGCGGTAACATTAACCCGCAATTTTAAAACTCAGGTAATGACTTGGGCGGCGTTATGGGCAATCTTAATGTCTTTCATTGGTAAAATAGGGGCATTTTTAAGCTCAATTCCAACTGTCGTAATGGGTGGAATCATGGTGCTGTTATTTGGTTCAATTGCTTCGGTTGGTATTAATATTTTAGTTAAACATAAAGTTGATCTTTCTGTATCACGGAATATGTGTATCGTCTCGTTAGTACTAGTATTTGGTATTGGTGGCATGATCTTCGATTTTGGTTCTTATGCATTACAGGGTATTAGTTTATGTGGGATTTTAGCCATTGTGTTAAATTTAATCTTACCGCAACAAACTAAAACCAATAACTAAGATAAACATTCTCGCCGTTAATCATAAAATCGATTAACGGCTAATCATATTTCCTTTTTTTACTACTCTATAAGATCTCTACGTTTTACTAAATAAATAATTATTTTAGTCAGCAAGTACTAACTTTTATAAAAAATATTAAGAGTACATTGATCAAATTCTAATTTTAAGCGTTAGGATTAACTTAATAACTATTATTTTTGCATAATAAAATAGATTTGATTTACTGTATGTTGTTTACAAACGTAAGTGAGTAATAACTTCCAAACAGTAAAGCTATTTTAAAAAAATTGAGGAAAGGGGTTTTTGAAAAATAAAAAACTCACTTATTTCTCAATAAGTGAGTTTGGTTTAATAGTAAGTAACAACCGTTATTTAATTGGACGCATTGTTGGGAATAAAATGACATCACGAATAGTATGACTATTGGTAAATAACATTACAGTTCTGTCAATACCGATCCCTAGGCCTGCAGTTGGTGGTAAACCATGTTCTAATGCAGTAATGTAATCTTCATCATAGAACATTGCTTCGTCATCACCAGCATCTTTTTGTGATACTTGATCGGCAAAACGTTGCGCCTGATCTTCTGCATCATTAAGTTCTGAGAAACCATTACCAATTTCTCGTCCACCGATGAAAAATTCAAAGCGGTCAGTGACAAATGGGTTTTCATCATTACGACGAGCCAGTGGTGATACTTCAGCTGGATATTCGGTGATAAAAGTTGGTTGTATTAAGTTAGCTTCAGCAACTTCTTCGAAAATTTCAGTTACAACTCGACCTAATCCCCAGCCTTTTTCTACTTTGATTCCCACATCTTTGGCAATCGCACATGCTTTATCAAAATCATCTAAATCGGCATTATTCGTTTCAGGACGATAATGACAAATTGCTTCACGCATTGTCATTTTGATAAATGGTTTTCCAAAATCAAATGTATGCTCGCCATACTGTACAACTGCATCACCCGTTACTGCGATAGCTAAACGGCGGAATAATGCTTCGGTTAATACAATCAAGTCTTTGTAATCGGCATAAGCCATATACATTTCCATCATTGTGAATTCTGGATTATGTCGTGGTGATACCCCTTCATTACGGAAGTTACGATTGATTTCAAATACTCGTTCAAATCCACCAACAACTAAACGTTTTAAGTAAAGTTCTGGCGCAATACGTAAGTACATATCTAGATCAAGCGCATTGTGATGAGTGATAAATGGTTTAGCTGATGCCCCACCAGGGATAACTTGCATCATTGGTGTTTCGACTTCCATAAAGTGGTTTTCTAACATGAAGTTACGAATTTCAGTTACCACTTTAGAGCGAGCAATAAAGGTATCGCGTGATTGTTGATTAGTAATTAAATCAAGGTAACGTTGACGATAACGCATTTCTTGATCGGCTAAGCCATGGAACTTATCTGGTAATGGACGTAGTGCTTTTGTTAATAAGCGAATTTCTTGACAATGGATTGAAAGCTCACCAGTTTTGGTTTTGAACAAATAACCTTTAGCACCAACAATATCACCAAGATCCCATTTTTTAAACTGTTCGTTATAGTAATTTTCTGGTAGATCATCACGAGTGACATAAAGCTGGATTTGTCCAGTTACATCTTGTAGTGATACAAATGATGCTTTTCCCATAATACGGCGCATCATCATGCGACCAGCAACAGTAACGATAATTTTATTTTCGATTAGCTCTTCGTTAGTTTTATCATCATACAATTTATGAAGTTCGCTTGAGATTGCGTCACGACGAAAATCGTTTGGGAAAGCAATACCTTGTTCGCGAATTGCAGCTAGCTTTTCACGACGTATTGTAAGCTCGTTGTTTAACTCTTCAATATGGTTTTGTTGCTCTTGCTGTGTTGACATAATATTACCTTTTATTTATCACCAAACAGGGTTATAAACCTGCTTTTAAGCTTTCTTCAATAAATTGATCTAAATCACCGTCTAAAACGGCTTGAGTATTACGGGTTTCGACGCCGGTACGTAAATCTTTAATTCTTGAGTCGTCAAGTACATATGAACGGATTTGACTACCCCAACCAATATCGGATTTATTTTCTTCCATCTGCTGTTTTTCGGCATTCTTTTTCTGCATTTCCAGCTCATAAAGTTTCGCTTTGAGCTGCTTCATCGCTTGATCTTTATTACTATGTTGAGAGCGATTGTTTTGACATTGAGTCACAATCCCTGTTGGCACATGGGTAATACGAACAGCAGATTCAGTTTTATTAACATGCTGACCACCTGCACCAGATGCGCGATAAACATCAATACGTAGATCGGCAGGGTTGATATCAATATCAATATTATCATCAATTTCTGGATAGACAAATACTGATGCAAATGATGTATGACGTCGGTTACCTGAATCAAATGGACTTTTGCGTACTAAGCGATGAACGCCAGTTTCGGTACGTAACCAACCATAAGCATAATCACCAGATACCTTAATGGTGGCCGATTTTATGCCTGCTACATCACCATCTGATACTTCCATCACTTCGGTACTAAATCCTTTTGATTCAGCCCAACGGAGATACATTCTAAGTAGCATTTCCGCCCAATCTTGTGCTTCTGTACCACCTGAGCCAGATTGGATATCTAAATAACAATCAGCACTATCATAATCACCTGAGAACATTCGACGGAACTCGAGACCAGCCAGTTTTTTTTCTAATTGCTCTAGTTCTAGATTTGCTTCATCGAAAGTATCTTGATCTTCAGCTTCAACAGCAAGTTCAAGTAAGCCTTCAACATCGTCAAGTCCTTGATCTAATGAATTAATGGTGTTGATGATCTCTTCAAGCATTACTCGTTCTTTACCTAATGCTTGTGCTTTTTCTGGATCTGCCCAAACTTCCGATTGTTCTAATTCAGCATTGACTTCCTCAAGACGTTCTTTCTTGAGATCGTAGTCAAAGATACCCCCGAATCACATCTGTTCGCTCGGTTAATTCGGCTATTTTCGATTTGATAGGATTAATTTCAAACATATTATGCTGTTTTGTTAATTTTTAAGTTTTTTAATTAATCCTACATTGTAACGGATTTAAGTATAACTTAGCAATTACCAATTTGTTTACATCATTGATAATAATGTAAATGAATAATAAATAAAAAATGACGCGTATTGCGTCATTTTTATAATGTGATATTTTTAAACGAGCTTATTTTTTCGCTTCTGCGTATAATTCAGCTACTTTATCCCAGTTAATAACATTCCAAAATGCACCGATGTAATCAGCACGACGGTTTTGATATTTTAAATAATAAGCGTGTTCCCAAACGTCAAGCGCTAAAATTGGTGTACCTGAAACACCGGCAAATTTCTCGCCCATAATTGGGGAATCTTGATTAGCAGTTGAAACCACTTCTAGCTTATCATTTTTCAATACTAACCATGCCCAACCAGAACCAAAACGCGTTGCCGCAGCAGCTGAGAATTTTTCTTTAAATGCATCAACTGAACCAAAGTCTTTTTCAATAGCAGCTTTAAGTTCACCTTTAAGTTCAGTTCCAACTTTTAATAATTCCCAGAATAGGGTGTGGTTAACATGACCACCAACATTATTTTTAACACCAGTAACTTTGTCTGCAGGTACTTTGTCTAGATTTTTTAGTAATGTTTCAGGGCAAAAGTCTTTAACTTCAGCAGGTAGAGATTCTAATAATGCATTAGCATTATTTACATAAGTTTGATGATGTTTGTCATGATGAAGATGCATTGTTTCAGTATCGATATAAGGCTCTAAAGCATCATAAGCATAAGGTAAAGGGGGTAATGTATAAGCCATGAAATTGCTCCTTTCATTTATTAAGTATTATTAACTTATTTATACTATCGAGTATACGGTCTATCTATATATCCCACAAACTATTGTTTAGATAGCTTATGACTATCTAATTTAATATCATTGCCGTATGATTTTTATACTTCGTTTGGCTGCGTTAAATAAGGTGTATACATCATAATTGCATGATTTTCGCTAATGAGTTTTTCCTCTATTTGATTATCGAGCAAATGGGTTTTACGTTGCCATATCTTGTTGTGTCTAGTGTATCCGCCCCACCATTGTTGTTCAATAACGTGATCGGTTTCAAATATTTCATAGTGATAAGATAACGGTGTATTGGCAAGTAGTTCACCATGTAAATATTCATCATCTAACCAAAGATTAAGTCGGTAGGTTGTATTGGTTTTATTGAGTAATTGTAAATCGATATAGTTATAAGCAAGTGTCGCACCACAAGCAAATGGAATAGTACGGTTAACATCCGGAAAAACATCAAAACTATGACGCCACCGTTCAATAATGGTTAAATCTGAATGTAATACCATCCAGTAAATCAACTTACCAAGTTGGCATAAACCACCACCGATATCTTTGCCGACTTGGCCATTATGTAATGAGAGACCTTCTAAAAAGCCACGTTTCTTAGATGGCCGACCAACTTTTTGCCAAATTGAAAATCGTTGATTGGGCTTAATTATCGAACCGTCGAGCTGTTCAATTGCTAAGCGCAGGTTAGTGATTTTGTTATATTGCAAATACATATCAACATCTTTCAGCTGTCTTAACAATACCGATTGATGTTTTTTATGAGAATAGCAGCAAGTATTATTATTCTTATCAATTACGCTATAGGCGTGACGGTTGCGCCACCAATCTAGTTTACGTTTGAGAATAAAATACTCCTTACCTAATTTTAATCTTAAATTACTGCGTTTTTTAGGTTTATCTACAATAGTCTTTTGCATACAACAACAGCCCTAACCACTGAATTGCTTATTTTGCTATAGTTGATAAATAATTAATGCTTAATTTATCTAGAAAGCCAAACAGTTTTTGATTCATTTCAGAATAATCATGCGAACGAAGTTGATTAGGTGTATCAACAAAACGATATTTTGCCGCTTGATTAAGATCACTTTCAGAGTGAGCAATTAGCTGTTCAACAACTTCTGGAGTTAACTCCATATGGCATTGAAAACCATATACTAAAGGACCATAAGCAATGATTTGCCGTGGGCAGCCTTCACTATAAGCAATAATTTGTGCTGCTTGGGTTAAACCAGGCATGTCATTGTGCCAATGGCCGACAGCTAAACTATTGCCAAAATCAGTAAATAAAGGATTATTTTTACCCATTTCAGTTAAGGTAATAGGGAACTTACCGATTTCCTTTTCCGGGCTATGTCCATGTGGGGCACCTAATGCTTCACCAATTAATTGTGAACCAAGACAGACACCGATAACGATTTTATTTGAATTGATAGCTGATAATATTACAGCTTGTTCAGCTAGTGAGTCAAAATGCGGGCACTCTTGTTTGGTTGTTGCTGGTGATTGTGGGCCACCCATAATAATCAACATATCAATATTATCGACATTGTTGGGGAGAGATTCACCAAGATAAACACGAGAATAACTAATGGTATAATGATGTTCTTTAGCCCATTGCTCATAAGCTCCAGGAGCTTCGAAATCTTCATGAATAATAAAATGCAAATGCATTGGTAAATCTCCTTTAACCTAACTATTATCGTTCAGAGTACTCAATTGCTATTAGATATGAATATGGAAAATTAAGCGCAATAATTATTATGAATCTTTTATTAAGAAAGACAATAGCAAAGATATTAGTAGGCGATGAACGAATGAGTTATAGAACAGAGAATAATAGGCATAAAAAAATCTGCTTGAGCAGATTTCAACTTTCGGAAAGTTGGCTCCTCCAACAGGACTTGAACCTGTGACATACGGATTAACAGTCCGCCGTTCTACCGACTGAACTATGGAGGAACCGAAATGTAGCGCGCATATTATAGATTTAATGACGCTATGTCAATAGCTAAATTGTTTAAAATGCGTTTTTTGTAGCAGATTATCTCGATTATTATGCTTCAAGTATTTGGATTGTCTTGAATAATGTCTTTTGTCTGAGGAGTTGTTGTGGATGTGATCCTAGTTCTCCTTCAGGGATCGTTTGATTTAATGCTTGATAATATTTGATCCAATAAGGCAGAATTTGGCCTGTGGCTAAATCGCTAAAGTTCATAGGATAACGTTGAAAATAATCTTCACCAGATGGGTACTTGAAGGCATAAGTAATCAGTTCACTACAGTAAAACCCTTTATCATCTTCGCGAAAACTATGGTTATAAGGCAACCCTAGACAGGTTTGTACTCGCATTAATGCGTTTTTAATGACGGAATCATCATAAATGGTTGCGACTAAATTATATTGAGCGCTAGCTAAAAAGTTGTTAAGGGGCTGTTGGATTACCCCATGTTTTTGAGTGGCTTCAATGACGATATTATTGCTAATATATAAACCAACATGGCTTATCTGATTGATTATCTCATCCGAGCTAAGCTGTGAACCAGAATGCGTAATCGCTTTATTAAATTCGCTTTCTTCATGCTGGGATTGAAAAATAATATCGCCAGATTGCATTTTTATTGATGTTTTTTCGCGTGATGACGCCATAATGAAAACATGACACAAGTTGCGATGATAAATTTAAGTGCATCAACACCAACAAAAGGTAAATAACCTACTTGTATCGCTTCGCTAAGGGAAATATGTAAATACCCCATTAAATAGACCACACCAAAGACAAATAATAATTGGTGAGCACAAGCAAAGGCAACTAAGCCTAACAGAAAACGACGATCGTAACCTTTTTCTGCTGCATATCCAGCTAAATAAGCACTAAATACATAACCATATAAATAACCAGCAGAAGGAGATGCAAGCGCCATAATGCCACCGCTACCATTGGCGAATAGTGGCAATCCTAATGCACCTAAAAATAGGTATTGAAGAATTGCTAGAGCACCTAATTTACGCCCCAAACAAGCTCCGATCAGAAGCACGCCTAATGATTGTAGACTGAATGGTACCGGATAGGTTGGAATACTGATATTTGCGGCAACACCTAGCAGCAATGCGGCACAAGTTACTGCGCACAACTTACGTTGCCAAGAGGATAAGTTAAACAGTGTATTAATATAAGTTGGATAGTACGATGTTAATTGTTGTTTCATTATTTTCTACCATTAAAAGCTAAATAGTAGTGCCATAATAATACAAAAACAAAGTATGTAAACTATTTTTTTATAAAATAGTTTACATTTGTTGGGGGAATTTTGTTTTAAACTAAATTTGTTTTAAACTAAAAAAGGATTTGTCATTCGTTCATTGCCAAAGCTCGACATCGGACCATGGCCGGGAACAAAGATAAAATCATCACCAAGCGGAAATAGTTTATTTGTGATAGAGGAAATTAAATCAGTATGATTTCCTCGAGGAAAGTCGGTTCGCCCAATACTGCTTTTGAATAATACGTCACCAACAAAAGCAATTTTATCTTTAGCATTAATAAATACGATATGACCGGGAGTGTGGCCGGGACAGAATAGAATATCTAAAGTGATATTGCCGACTTTCACTTGTTCACCTTCCTTTAACCAACGATCCGGTAAAAAGCTGTCAATATATGGAAACCCGAATTGCATGCATTGTTGTGGTAAGTTTGACAATAAAAATTCATCTTCTTGGCTAGGACCAAGGATCTCAACATTATAATGTTTCGCTAATTCAATTGCTGCGCCAACATGATCTAAATGGCCATGAGTTAGGAGTATTTGTTTGATGTTAACACCAAGCTTTTCAACCGCTTTTTTAAGTAGTTCTGCTTCGCCACCCGGATCGATAAATGCGGCTTCCTTTGTTTCATCACACCAAATAATGCTACAGTTTTCCTGAAAATGGGTAACTGGAATGATTTGATACTGAAACATATAATTCTCCCTTAATTGCTTAGCGCCGATTCGTTAAATTTTTACCATCTTGTGTGTTTAGTTGCGCAAAAATCATGCTTGATAGCATAGTCACAATACCTAGTATAACAAAGGTTAATTGAAATGCGTGAATAGTAGTTGTTGAATTGCTGAATAATCTTACTAATACCGCACCAAAACCAGTACCAAAGCTAATGGCTAATTGCTGATTAACCGCCATTAAACTATTACCACTGCTGGTGCTTTCACCTTGTAAATTAGCTAATGTTATACTATTCATTGAGGTAAATTGCATTGAATTGATTCCGCCAATGCAAAATAACAAAATGCCTAATATTACTAATGGTGTCGCTAAGTTTATTAATGACATTAAAAGAATCAAAATTCCAGCTAAGATGGTATTAGCAACCAATACAAAACGGTAACCTAAACGAGCAAGAATCCGCGTAATAAAAAATCTGGTACAAATTGAAGCAATAGCCATGGGGACTAACATCATGCCAGCAAAAATTGCTGAATAACCAAAGCCAACTTGTAGAAATAGTGGAATAAGGAAAGGTACTCCAGAAATGCCCAATCGACAAACTAAATTACCGATAATACCAATTTTAAACGTCCGGATATTAAATAATGATAGTGGAAATAGTGGCCCAGATTTTTTTTGCGCATAGGTTCGATAAATAAATAAAAAAATCAGACTGATGATGGCAAGTGTTATTGGTAAATAATATTGTTGACCTTGATTTAAACATTCGACACTAAGGGTGGCACTGATAAAAGTAATAACGATAAAAAGAAAACCAAAGAAATCAAAAGGCATATGTTTGCCTTTAATGTTAGGCATATACTTTAAGCTAATAAATACCCCTAAAACCCCAATTGGCAAGTTAATCAAAAATACCCAATGCCAACTCACCATATCGACTAGATAACCGCCTAAAACTGGCCCTAGTACTGGTCCGATTAATCCTGGTATTGTTGCGGTATTTAATGCTGCTAAAAACTCGTTACGTTTAAATGCTTTAATCAAAACTAAGCGAGAAACTGGTACCATCATTGAACCACCAATACCTTGAATTACTCTGGATATATCTAAGAAAATTAATGAATTGGATAAAGCACACAGTAGTGATCCTAATGTAAAAAGCGATACGGCCATAACGAAGATGTTTTTAGTACCAAATTTATCAGATAAATAGCCACTTACCGGGATAAACAGCGCCAAAGTTAACGCATAGCAGATTACCGCTGATTGCATATTTAATGGCGATTCATTGAGATCTTTAGCCATAGTTGGCAAAGCAGTATTTAGAATTGAGGTATCGAGTGATTGCATAAAAAAAGCAAATGCAGCAATCCAAGGTAATATACGATAGACAAAAGGTGGTAACTGTAGTTCGCTATTCATTTGTTCAGCCTAAAATTGATTGATATGCTGGAAGCAGAGGAGTTTTATTAACCCTAAGATTATACTCTCTTACTCATCGGGTATGATTGAGTAAGAGAGCTAATGAATGCTATTTTACAATATGCTCTGTTAATTGCTGGATTTTTTCTTATTTTTAACGGGTTTTCCTTGCCAATAACCAGCCAATAGTGAGCCAGAAATATTGTGCCAAACAGAAAAGACCGCAGCAGGTAGTGCCGATAATGCTGAAAAGTAGGTTGTACCTAATGTTGCAGCTAACGCTGAGTTTTGCATGCCTACCTCTAAAGACATAGTTCGACAAGTGGACTCGTCAAAACCAAATAAACGACCTCCCCAATAACCACCCAATAAACCAACACCATTATGAATAATGACGGCAAAGATAACGGTTATACCTACTTGAGCAATGAGTGCATGACTGCCAGCAACAACTATACAAATAATTAATAAAATGCAAAGCATCGATAACAGTGGCAAAAAGCGTTCACATTTTTTTACCACAGGATTTAAAAAGTGGTGGACAATTAAACCTAAAATAATAGGGATGAGCACAATTTGGACAATATGTACCAACATATCCCAAACCGGAACTTCAACGGTAGTACCAACTAACAATAATGTCAGTAATGGGGTGACTACAACGCCAACTAGGGTTGATACCGATGAGATGGTGACCGATAACGCGACATCCCCCTTAGCGAGATAAATCATTACATTAGAGGCGGTACCACTAGCAACGCTCCCTACAAGAACCATGCCGACTAATAGCTCTGGCCGCATAGTGAATAATTTAGATAAGATTAACGCAGTCACTGGCATTACAATATAATGCAGTAAAGTACAAATTATGACTGCTTTCGGTTTGGTGACGACGCGTTTAAAATCATCAATACTTAACGTTACCCCCATGGTAAACATGACAAACATTAATAATTGTGATGTATGTGGTCGCACAGGTAGGAAGGTATCAGGTGAAAAATAGGCAGCTAGTGCACAAAGAATTGCCCATAATGGGAATAATCGAGTTAATGAAATAATGGATTGTACAAAAAGTTGACTATAGCGCTGCGACATAAAATATCACCTTTTTATTGATAAATCATTAATAATTAAATGGTTATCTTTTGATTGGATTTGTAATTTCCATTCTATTAATTCTACTAAATAGCGTCAAGGTATTTGTTAAGATGGTGTTAATTATTTGTGAAGGCGGTTCTGTTCGCAATTGACTAAGAATATTAAAGATATCGACAATGTTTTCGGGACGATTTATTTGTCCTTGGCGACCGCTTAACGGCATATCAGGTGCATCAGTTTCCAACACTAAACTTTCCAGCGGTATTTTTGCAATGGTTTGGCGAGTTTTATTGGCTCTGGTATAACTTATTACCCCACCAACACCAATATAATAGCCTAATTTAATAAATTGCAATGCCTGTTGATAACTACCTGAAAAGCCATGGATCACCCCTCGACATGGCAAATTAGCTTGATGTAATTCATGATAGATAATGTCGTGTGTTTTGCGTGAATGGATTAAAACGGGTAGATCATAGCGCTTGGCTAATACTAATTGAGCTCGAAAAAAATCTAGTTGCTGTTGCCAATCAACAGATTGGTCATAACGGTCTAAGCCAATTTCACCAATGGCAACTAATTTTGTTGGGTGAGTACTAACTATATCTGATAGTTGTTCAAGATCAGCCGATGAGTGTTGATAGATAGGGTGTAAACCGAGTGCTGCATAAAGTTCACTATATTGCTCAGTGAGTTGTAATATTTGATTAAAATGTTCTGCTGATACAGCAGGAATAATTAAGCTATTAATTTTAGCTTGGCGAATATTATTGATTGAATTATCGAGATCGGTAACAAAAGCAGGAAAATTGAAATGGCAATGCGTATCGATAAACATAGTGCCTCCTATTCTTCGACTTGATGTAATAATATCGGCAATAAATATCGCTGAGCAAACTGTATTATTTGTTCAATTAGATTATCGGTTAATTCGGGATAAAGCCTTGCGTAATAACTATCACATTCTGCGGTAAGAAATTGGCCACCTTGCCAAGTGGTTAATAATTTGCTTATTGCTTTTTCACTAGGTTCAATTTGTCCTGTTTTTGGATTATATGCAGCAAGTAACCAGCTCCATGCGCTTTGTAATGGCATTAATAGTGGTTGGTTGACACCTTTTATAAAACCTTCAACGAGATCCGTTAATAGGGTTAACGCTTGTGGGGCATCAATGTGTAAAAATCGCCATTGGTTGTCTTCTCGGCCATATAAGCGACTTTGGCTGTCGGTTTTATCCCAATTCAAAATACAGTAAATTAAGTGGTCGATCCATAATGACATACCATCACGAATTGAGAGTTTAGCTGGGCGCCAAGTTAAAATACCATCTGCTTGAATATGGGTTAGCCAACCTTGTAATTGATAATGTTGTTCATCTATCGAAATGGTTAAATTTACCTCTAAGGTTGATGGATTGGTTCTCTCTTCAATGATTTTATTGGCTAAAGGTTGCAGTGCTTCACATAGTTCATCATAAATAATCTCACCAAAGGCACCATCTGGTAATTCACCTGTTAGCTTAAGTCGTTGGTAAAAGTTATCACAACCTTGTGAATCTTTAGCAATCATTTCATTTAAAATTTGTAGATTAAGTTGATAGCGTTTTAAGTTATCTAGGCTAAAGTTTTCAGCATCGGGCAAGGTGTCATCTAAATAATTGACGTAAAAATTAAAGCGTTTTTGTAAGAAAAACCGAATAGAGTGTTGATAAAAACGTTTTAATTCATCTAGATTAATATTATCCACAATGACTTTGCTAATACCGCTGATAAATGATTGGTTTTCTCCCGCTTTTAATGCGGCAGGTAACCATTCATCAGCATAACTTTTAGGTTCATTTAAGAAATTTTGTGGATTAAATGGTGTGCGAGTATGCAACGTTCTTAAATTATCAATTAAAGGCGTGTTTTTATCTGAATTTTTATCAGTAGCATCATGATAATACTGCACAATATAATCCCAAAGCTCATCGACTAATACTGACGGATAACGTTCGCTATCATCTTTCATATCTCGACCGATATAACTGATATAGAGTTGATCTTGTGCAGATAAAATAGCTTCTAAAAACAGATAACGGTCATCAATACGTCGACTACGATCACCTCGACGAGGGTTTTGAGCAATTAAGTCAAAATCTAAAGGTAAAGATGTTCTTGGATAATCACCATCATTCATACCTAACAAGCAAACCAATTTAAACGGAATCGAGCGCATAGGCATCATGGTACAAAAGTTTATTTTACCAACTAAGAATCGATGGGCTAAATGATTTTGTTCCAAGCGTGATTGCATTGCATCATGTAAAATAGTTATCGAGATGTTGTCGGTAAAATTGGCATTTAAACCACTGCTGATCAGCTTTTGCCACTCTTCTTGGATCATTAGCAAAATTGACTCGCGCGAAGTATCGCTAACAAAAAAGTCATTGATAAGCTCAATACAGCAACTTTGCCATTCTGATAACGGTTTGTCTTCACTTAAAATAGTTAGCCATTTGCGTACCGATTTTATAAATTCTGCTAACTGACCGATTAATTCAGCATCTAAGCCGGTAGCACCATCATAAGCTAATATCTGTTGCCAACCACCTTGTTCGCTATTCATGGTATAACCAAGTAATAATCGTTCAAGACCAAAGAGCCAGCTGTGAGCATTTTCTAGACCAAAACGAATGCCTGATTCAATAATCCAAGTATGTAATAAAGTTAGTTGTGACTCACTTATGGCAAACTTTTCAGCAATGGCTGGAATTTCAAGTAGATTAAATAACTCTTCAGCGGTAAAGCGGCTTTCGGTAAAGTTTAATATAGCAAAAAATCCTTGCACCATTGGATCAATGTTACGCGCTTTTTGATCGGAAATTGTGAATGGTAAATAGCGTTGTCCTTCAGCGTTACCGAATACTGACCGAATATAGGGTACATATTTATCAATATCTGAAACCATGACAATACAATCACGTAATTCAAGTGTTGGATCGGCATCAAATGCAGATAATAGATAATCATAAAGTACTTCGACCTCGCGCTGTTCACTATGGCAAGCGTGGAAGGTTACGGATCTATCTGTTTTCTTTATCGGCGCTTTTACATCACTGGTTTGATAAAGTTCTAAAATATCTTGCTGAATTGAATCTAATAAACATTTTCGCTCATGATCGACAAAAATATCAATGTCTTGTTTATTATTGAATTCCTGCAATAAAAATAGGTTATCTCGTCCTAATTTACCCCAAGATGTTAATAATGGGTTAGGAATATTATTAGGTGTATTTTGGATCTCTGATAGCTGTTTTTCTACAATATCGCCCCAGTACCATTTGCAAGGATTGTTAAACATTAAATGGACATCAATGTGTTGACCAAGTGCTGATAATAATGACAAATAAATTGGCGGTAGTGAGGTAATACCAAAAATATAGACTCGTTTCGGTAATGATTTTAATCTTGTGCGATCGAAATCATTATCTAACAAAATGTCCAACATTTGCTGATAGATATTGGCACGATGATAAGGTTGACTAATTGCAATTAGTTGCCGCCATAATTCAGATTGCCAGATTTCATCTGGATGATGATTTAGTTCAGCTACCGTTTGCTTGTTTTCCCATTTGGCTAACCAGTCAGGGCGATAAACTAAATATTGGTCAAATAATTGTGCGATTCGGGTCGCTAGTTGATACTGTTTTCGTTCTTCTTTATCAATATTAAGATAATGTTTAATGGTATCAAATTCAGGTCGCTCGATTATTTTTGGCAATAGATAATACAAACGCCAAGTCATTGATTCGACATTATAACTATTTTCCTGAGGTGAATTAGGTAACAGAGTTTGGTATAACTGCCAAATAAATTGGCTTGGAAAGAGAAAATCAACATTAGCAACAATCCCTAGATCATTGGCTAATTTAATTTGTAACCATTGTGCCATACCTTGACTTTGCACCATAACCATATCAGGCATAAAAACCTGTTCTAGCGGATCTCTGCGCATTAATTCGCTAACGAGTGATTTGAGTAAATCGACTTGATTTGAATGATAAATGGTGAACATAGTTACATTAATATTAATAGAATTAATCAGATTATCGCTGATTGCTATTAATAAATCTAGCCATGTTTAAATAGTAACTTTTTATAACTAAATAACTATATAAAATACCAATGGTTTATAAAAATTTTGAGGAAAGGGGTTTTTTAGAGGTAAAAATTGTGTCTTTTAGATAGTAATAATTCAAATAGTCGTTCAGCAAATAATAAAAAAGGCTACAATTTATTAATTTGTAGCCTTTTATTGCCTAGTTTAGTGATCAATAATCCTTATTGTCCTAAACGACGAGTTAATTCTATAACTCGTATTTTTGCTAAGGCTTTTGAAAGTTCAGCAGATGCTTGAGCAAAAGACATATCATCGCTAGGGTGATTAATGTGTTCTTGCGCTTGTCTTACTGCTTCTTGAGCCCTTGCTTCATCCAAGTCTTCACCACGAATGGCGGTGTCAGCTAAGATTGTTACCATGGTTGGTTGTACTTCTAAAATACCGCCAGATAGATAAATAAACTCTTCTTCACCATCGGCTTTAACAATCCCGACCATTCCCGGCTTAATGGTTGTCAGTAACGGAGTGTGACCAGGATAAATCCCAAGTTCACCTTCTCGTCCTGTGACTCTGATTCGCTGAACATCACCTGAAAAAAGGTGAGATTCAGCACTAACAACTTCTAATTGATAGGAAGTTAGTGCCATAATGCTCTCTCCGTTCTATAAATCTCTTAGAGAGATTTCGCTTTCTCAATCGCTTCGTCGATTGAACCAACCATATAAAATGCTTGTTCAGGAATATGATCATAATCACCATTCATGATACCTTTGAAGGCACTAATTGTGTCTTTTAATGGTACATATTTACCTGGTGAACCGGTGAACACTTCTGCAACGAAGAATGGTTGAGATAAGAAACGTTGAATCTTACGTGCACGAGCAACAGTTAATTTATCATCTTCTGATAATTCATCCATACCAAGAATCGCAATGATATCTTTCAATTCTTGATAACGTTGAAGAATTGACTGTACGCCACGAGCACAATCGTAATGTTCTTGCCCAACTACAAGTGGATCTAATTGACGACTGGTTGAGTCAAGTGGGTCAACCGCTGGGTAGATACCTAATGATGCGATTTGACGACTTAATACGATTGTTGCATCCAAGTGAGCAAAGGTTGTTGCTGGCGATGGGTCAGTTAAGTCATCGGCAGGTACATATACTGCTTGGATTGAGGTAATTGAACCTGTTTTAGTTGAGGTGATACGTTCTTGTAATAACCCCATTTCTTCTGCTAATGTCGGTTGGTAACCTACCGCAGATGGCATACGACCTAATAGTGCAGATACTTCGGTACCGGCTAAGGTATAGCGGTAAATATTATCGATAAATAATAGTACGTCTTTACCTTCATCACGGAATTTTTCTGCCATGGTTAAACCAGTTAACGCTACGCGTAAACGGTTTCCTGGTGGCTCATTCATCTGACCATAAACTAACGATACTTTATCTAGTACGTTTGATTCTTTCATTTCATGATAGAAGTCGTTACCTTCACGAGTACGTTCACCTACACCAGTAAATACTGAGTAGCCTGAGTGCTCGATCGCGATGTTACGAATTAATTCCATCATGTTTACAGTTTTACCAACACCTGCACCACCAAATAGACCGACTTTACCACCTTTTGCAAATGGACAAATTAAGTCGATAACTTTGATACCAGTTTCAAGTAATTCTGTTGAGTTAGCCAACTCTTCGTATGTTGGTGCTGCTCGGTGAATCGCCCAACGTTCTTCTTCACCAATTGGACCTGCTTTATCAACAGGATCACCTAGTACGTTCATTATACGGCCAAGTGTTTTTGTTCCTACAGGAACTTCAATGCCGTGACCTGTATTTACTACTTTAAGTCCACGTCTTAAACCATCAGATGAGCCCATTGCGATACAACATACAACGCCACCACCTAATTGTTGCTGAACTTCCAGAACTAATTTATCAGTGCCAGTTTCCACTTCTAATGCATCATATACCTTTGGTACTGCATCTTCTGGGAATTCGACATCAACCACCGCACCGATGATCTGGACAATCTTTCCAGTAGCCATTTTTAATCCTCTACGTCTTTTTCTTAACTATAAGCCAATATTTAGCACTAACCTGAAACAGCAGCTGCACCAGATACAATATCAATTAATTCATTTGTGATCGCACCTTGACGGGCTTTGTTATACACAATTTGTAATTCATTAATTAAATTTGCACCGTTATCGGTTGCTGCCTTCATGGCCACCATTCTTGCTGCTTGTTCACTCGCTAAATTGTCAACCACCGCTTGATAGACTTGTGATTCAATATAACGACGTAAAATCACATCTAATAATGATTTTGCATCCGGCTCATAAATATAATCCCATGATGAAGCTTTAAGTTCTTTATCTTCTGAAGCCGGTAATGGTAATAATTGCTGTATTGTTGGCTTTTGCGACATGGTGTTAATA
Organism: Gilliamella sp. W8128; assembly: GCF_016100545.1. Classification (NCBI taxonomy): domain Bacteria; kingdom Pseudomonadati; phylum Pseudomonadota; class Gammaproteobacteria; order Orbales; family Orbaceae; genus Gilliamella; species Gilliamella sp. W8128. The sequence continues at coordinate 173,941 of NZ_JACFSE010000006.1, read as the reverse complement.
AACTTATTGGTTACAATATATAGTTTATCAATTTTACCGTTGTCATATGCCTCAAGCATTGTTTTTACCGGACCAATTAAATCAGATAAAGTTGGTTCATCACCTAAATTGGTTACTTGGGTTAAGATGTTGGTTTTTACTGAAGAGAAAAACGAAACACCTCGAGAACCAATTAAAGCAACATCTGCTTCAACGCCTTTCTCTTGCCATGCTGACATATCAGCAATAACAGTTTTGAAAAGATTGATATTTAATCCACCACATAAACCACGATCGGTTGAAATGATAAGATAGCCAACTCGCTTAACATCCCTTTCTTCCAGATAAGGATGTTTAGTGCCTATTTGAGCTAACGCTAAATGTCCAATTACTTCACGAATCATTTCAGCGTATGGACGACTAGCCGCCATTCTATCTTGCGTTTTACGCATTTTAGAATTAGCTACCATTTCCATCGCTTTGGTGATTTTTTGCGTACTTTGGATACTGGCAATTTTCGTTCTAATTTCTTTTGCATTAGCCATTTGTTACCTCACCCTTACCAAGTTTGAGTTGATTTAAAGCTTTCAAGCATTGCTTTTAACTTACTTTCAATCTCATCGTTGTAATTGCCTGTCTCGTCGATTTGTTTAACAAAATCGGCATATTGACTATGGGCATAAGCAAGAAGTGCTGTTTCAAATGCTAATACTTTTGCAAGTTCAACATCTTCTAGATAACCACGCTCCGCAGCGTAAAGTACAATTGATTGCTCAGCAACAGTCATTGGTGAGTATTGCTTTTGTTTGAGTAATTCAGTTACTTTTTCACCGTGGCTTAATTGGTTTCTTGTTGCTTCATCTAAGTCAGAGGCAAATTGTGAGAATGCTGCTAATTCACGATATTGTGCAAGTGCAGTACGAATACCACCAGATAATTTTTTCATTATCTTAGTTTGCGCAGCACCACCAACACGAGAAACCGAAATACCTGGGTTTACCGCTGGGCGAATACCTGAGTTAAATAAGCTAGTTTCAAGGAAGATCTGACCATCAGTAATCGAAATTACGTTAGTTGGTACGAACGCTGAAACGTCACCTGCTTGAGTTTCGATAATTGGTAATGCAGTTAATGAACCTGTTTTACCTTTTACTTCACCTTTAGTGAATTCCTCAACATAAGCTTCGTTAACCCGAGCTGCACGTTCAAGTAAACGAGAGTGAAGATAGAATACATCACCAGGGTAAGCTTCACGTCCAGGTGGACGACGAAGTAATAATGAAATTTGACGATAAGCAACCGCTTGTTTTGATAAATCATCATAAACAATTAATGCATCTTGACCGCGATCACGGAAGTATTCTCCCATGGCACAACCAGCGTAAGGTGCTAAGTATTGTAATGCTGCAGATTCAGATGCTGATGCCACCACCACAATTGTGTTTTTAAGTGCACCATGCTCTTCAAGTTTACGCACTACGTTAGCAATAGTTGATTGTTTTTGACCGATTGCAACATAGATACATTTAACACCAGAATCACGTTGATTAATAATGGCGTCAATTGCTAATGCGGTTTTACCTGTTTGACGGTCACCGATGATAAGTTCACGTTGACCACGACCGATTGGAATCATTGAGTCAACCGCTTTATAACCAGTTTGTAATGCTTGGTCAACTGATTGACGGTCGATAACACCTGGAGCAACCACTTCTACTGGTGAAAATCCATCATGTTGAATAGAACCTTTACCATCAATTGGTTCACCGAGAGTATTAATAACACGGCCTAATAAACCATCACCTACTGGTACCTGTAAAATACGGCCAGTACATTGCACTTTCATCCCTTCAGATAAGTCTTCGTATGGTCCCATGACCACAGCACCAACAGAATCTCTTTCAAGGTTTAATGCCATTGCATAACGGTTGCCTGGTAATGCAATCATTTCACCTTGCATTACATCAGTTAATCCGTGGATTCGAAGAATACCATCACTTACAGATATGATAGTTCCTTCATTGTGAGCATCACTCACAATATTGAACTGAGCTATCCGCTCTTTAATTAGTTCACTTATTTCAGTTGAATTTAGCTGCATTATCAGTCCCCTTAAGACTGTAGAGCGTCATTTAGTCGATTTAGACGCCCTCTGATACTACTATCAATAACCATATCGCCCGTACGAATAATAAAACCAGAAATGAGCGATTTATCAATATGACATTTTAGTTTTACTTTTCGTGATAAACGTTTTTCGACTGCGACAGAAATTTTATCAAGTTGTTCACTGGTAAGCTCATTAGCAGAAATTACCTCAACATCTGCTTGTGCTTCTTTATCTAAACAGTATTGCTCAAACAAACTTAACACTTCAGGAAGAAGCGATAAACGTTTGTTTTCAGCCATAACTTTAATAAAATTAGTGCTAAACTCATCTAATACATCTTTACAGATATTGATGAGTAAGTTAGCCACTGAATCAGTTTTCATGTCAGATGTTAAGATACTTCTGATTTGAGCATCTTTGCTCACTTCAGATGTTAACACCAACATTTTGTGCCATGATTCGATGCTATTTTTTTCAACAGCAAAGTCGAAAGCGGCTTTAGCATAAGGGCGAGCAATCGTAATTAAGTCAGCCATTGCTCTATTCTCCTTATAGTTCAGCTACGAGTTTATCAATGATGTCGCTGTTAGCGGCTTCATTAACAGAACGTTCAATAATTTTTTCTGCACCGGCAATAGCGAGTGTAGCGACTTGTTGTTTAAGCTCTTCTCTAGCGCGTTTGCGCTCAGCTTCAACTTCAGCAAGTCCTTGAGCAACAATCCTTTCTTTTTCACGAGAAGCTTCTTGTTGTGCTTCTTCAAGAATGGCTGCTTTGCGTTTATTCGCTTGCTCAATAATTGCATTAGCCTCAACCTTAGCCTGTTGCATTATGTCAGATGTATTTGCTTTGGCTAATTCCAAATCTTTTTTTGCTGTTTCTGCTGAAGCAAGTCCATCTGCTATCTCTTTTTGGCGTTTTTCAATCGCTCGGATAACGGGTGGCCAAACAAACTTCATACAGAACCAAACAAACAATACAAATGTAATTGCTTGGCCGAGGAGAGTTGCGTTCATATTCATGAGACAATTCCTCTTAAATTATTATTAGCCTGCAACAGCAAAAATGACATATAACGCAATACCTACACAAATCATAGGGATCGCATCAACTAAGCCCATAACGATAAAGAATTGGGTACGTAACATAGGCATTAATTCTGGTTGGCGAGCAGCACCTTCTAAGAATTTACCACCTAATAAACCAATACCAACTGCACCACCGATTGCAGCTAATCCCATCATTATGCCTGCGGCTACAAATAACATACTATCCATTATATACTCCAGTTTATTATCAAAAAAATTTAAAAATTAATGATCTTCTGTTGCCGAAGCCATCGCTAAATAGACAATCGTCAACACCATAAAAATAAATGCTTGTAAGGTAATTATCAAAATATGGAAAATAGCCCATGGTAATGATAATACCCATTGTGACCACCAAGGTAATAGTGCAGCAATTAAGATGAAGATAAGTTCACCAGCATACATATTACCGAAAAGTCGTAATCCTAATGAGACAGGTTTAGCTAATAAACTAACAAGTTCTAGGACTAAGTTAATTGGTGCAAATGCCCAATGATTAAAAGGATGTAAAGTATATTCTTTAATAAAACCTGTAATCCCTTTATATTTGATTGAATAGATGATGATAAGCGCAAATACGCCTAAAGACATTGACATGGTAATACTAACGTCAGCTGTCGGTACGACTCTTAAATGTGATAAACCTAAATATTGTCCAGCGTAAGGTAAGAAATCAACTGGAATAAGATCCATCAGATTCATTAAGAAAACCCAAATAAACACAGTAAGAGCTAAAGGGGCAATGAGTTTATTTTGGCCAGTAAACATGTCTTTGACGGTATTATTGACAAATTCAAAGATCATCTCGACTGCACATTGAAGTTTACTTGGTACGCCACTCGTTGCTTTCCTTGCAACACGATGGAAAATCCATAAAAACAGCACACCAAGTAAAATTGAAAAGAACAAGGAATCAAGATTAAAGGTCCAAAAACCAGAACCGACTTGTAAGTTCTCAAGATGGTGTTTTATATAAGCTTGCGGTGAAGCTGGAGAGGAAACTGCCATATAACCCTCTTACCTATTTCAAAAATAAAAACTACAGCTTGTTATATTTTATACCTTAAAAGGTATAAACAATTACTGCAATAACCGAAGCTGTTATTTTAAACCTAATTGCCTATATTAAGTCAACAACTGATTAAAAAAATAAATAATTTAGACACTTTTTACTAATTTTGCGTAAAGAATAACAGCTTTATTACTCACTTTATTAGAAATAATTTTCACCAATTGCCTAATTAATGTAGAAAAAATAGGCTAATTTGATTGTTTAACTGCATTAGCAATTTGTTCCGCAAGTTGCTGAACTTGTGATTGATTGCTACCTTCAACCATCACTCTAATAAGAGGCTCTGTGCCTGACTTACGTATGAGCACTCGTCCATTATTACTGAGTTGTTGTTCTGCCTGCGCAATGGCTGATTTGACCTCAGGATTCATTAATGGATCATCTTTACCTGAGAAACGAACATTAATTAATATTTGTGGTAGCATTGTCATACCACTACATAAATCAGCTAATGACATATTATTGCGTACCATGGCAGCTAAAACTTGTAAGCCAGCAACAATACCATCACCGGTAGTGGTTTTATCTAGCAGTAGAACATGACCTGAATTTTCAGCGCCTAATCGCCAATTTTTTTCAACTAGCATTTCAAGTACATATCTATCGCCGACTTTTGCTCTTACAAATGGAATTCCAAGATTTTTAAGGGCGATTTCCAGTCCCATATTACTCATTAGCGTACCAACCACACCACCTTTAAGCTGACCCTGTCTTAATGCTTCTCGAGCGATGATATAAATAATTAAATCACCATCAATTTTATTACCTTTATGGTCAACCATAATAATACGGTCGCCATCACCATCAAGAGCGAAACCTAAATCGGCTTTTTCATTGATAACTTGCTCAGTTAACGCTTTTACATCAGTGGCACCACAATTTTCATTAATATTCACGCCATCAGGGTCACAACCAATTTTGATTACTTTAGCGCCAAGCTCACGCAATACTTTCGGGGCAATGTGATAAGTGGCACCATTGGCACAATCCACCACAATTTTTAGGCCTGATAAACTTAAATCGTGATCAAAAGTACTTTTACAAAATTCAATATAGCGACCAGCAGCATCGGTTATTCGACTGGCTCGACCTAACTGTTTTGATTCGACGCAATCGATCTCTTTCTCTAGTTGTGCTTCGATTTCTAACTCAATTGCATCATCAAGTTTGCGTCCTTCGTTTGAGAAAAATTTAATGCCATTATCATAGAAAGGATTATGTGAGGCAGAAATGACTATACCTGCATCAGCACGAAATGTGCGAGTTAAATAAGCAATCGCTGGTGTTGGCATTGGCCCAGTAAATGCAGCTGCAACACCAGCCGAAGCAAATCCTGCCTCTAATGCTGATTCCAGCATATAGCCTGAAATGCGAGTATCTTTACCGATGATGACTTTTTTTACACCATCTTTAGCCAGTACTCGCCCAGCAGCCCAACCTAATTTGAGAGCAAAATCAGGCGTTATAGGATATTCTCCAACTTTTCCTCGAATACCATCTGTCCCAAAATATTTCCGATTAGACATGTTATTTCCTCATACAGAATTTTTTATTTAACTCATTGCCAGCGTTATAATGTTAACGTTACTGCTATTTTATAAAAGTGCTTAGCTAAACTATTCTCGATTATCGTTAGCAAACTTCAATAATACTTGGCTTTCTTTAATAAAACGTTCGGCATATTTACCAAACCATTTGGTTACTTCATTAAAATTCTCAATGAATTTGGTTTTATCTCTTTGTTCGATTAATTTAACCATTTGCCCAAAACATTGATAGTAACGTTTAATTAATTCAATATTGGCATCTGATGCCATGATAATATCGGCATAAAGTTCTGGATCCTGAGCAAATAACCGGCCTACCATCATTAATTCAAGTCGATAAATTGGTGATGATAGGGTAATTAGCTGTTCTAAATCAGCGTGTTCTCGTTGTAAATTCACACCATATGAGAATGAAGTAAAATGACGCAATGCTTGAATAAATGACATGCATTTATCATGCTCTTTTGCATCAATCGCACATAAATTTGCTCCCCAAATCCGCATTTGTTCAATTAACCATTGGTATTGTTCCGGATATCGTCCTTGGCAGTAAACAATAACTTGTTTAGCTAAATTAGGTACATCAGGGCCGAACATTGGATGTAAGCCAACGACAGGACCAGTATGCTTAGCTAACATCGCTTGTAACGGTTTGACTTTGATTGAAGTAAAATCAGTTAAAATGCAATCTTTAGGTAGTGGTGGTAATTGTTCAATAATTTCACATGTTTTGTTGATCGGTACGGTCACAATAACTGCAGCAGCATCAGCAACGACTTCGGCTGCTTGATGCATGGTTTTTGAACCCAAGGTCTTGACTGTATAACCTGACAGGGTAAATAGTCTGGCAAATAGTCTACCCATTTGGCCATTACCACCAATGATGACAATTGATCCTTTGCCAGTGTAAACCTTTTTAAAACCTTTGTCGTTTTCACTAATATAAGACTCACGCATTAAGCGGCGTAAAATATCTTCAATTAGCGCTGGTGATATACCTAAATCTTCGGCTTCTTGTTTCCGTTTAGCTAACATATCCGCTTCACGTTTTGGATCGTAAATTGGAATTCCATGCTCGCTTTTCACTTCGCCAACTTCGGCGACTAATGCTAGTCGCTGACTAATTAAAGATAAAATCGATTGATCAACTTCATCAATTTTATTGCGCAATGCAAGTAATTCCTTTGACATATTTGCTGGATCCTTTATCACAAGTTATAGCTTTTACTGTAATTGCTTAACAGTATAACGTATTTTTGGTAGCATGGGTCAATTGCAAAATTAAATCAAATACAATAAATTTATGATTAAAGTTATCTCATTTAATATTAATAGTCTTCGGGCTAGAATTCATCAATTAGCTGCAATTATTGATAAACATCAACCGGATATAATTGGCTTGCAAGAGACCAAAGTTCATAACGATCAATTTCCTGTTGAGGAACTGGCGCAGTTTGGTTATCACTTACATTATCATGGTCAAAAAGGGCATTATGGCGTGGCATTATTGACTAAGCAAAAACCATTGTCAGTCCAATGTGGTTTTCCAACTGATGAGGAAGGCGCACAATGCCGATTAATTATGGCTGAATTACCGACTAGCCAAGGTAATTTAATGGTTATCAATGGCTATTTTCCGCAGGGAGAAAGTTTACACCATGAAATCAAATACCCTGCTAAACGTAAATTTTATCAGGATTTAAATCAGTACATACAAAGCCAGCAACTTAATAGTCAATTATCCTTAATTATGGGTGATATGAATATTTGTCCAACCGATTTAGATATTGGTATTTCTGATGATAGTCGTAAACGGTGGTTGCGTACTGGTAAATGTTCTTTTTTGCCTGAAGAGCGTGAATGGATAAATAATTTAATGTCTCTTGGTTATACTGATACTTATCGTCATGCTAATCCTGAATCGCAAAGATATTCATGGTTTGATTATCGTTCCAAAGGATTTGATAGTGAAACAGGATTAAGAATTGATTTAATATTAGCCAGCCAAAAGTTACTGCAATATTGTCAACAAACTGGGATCGATTATGATATTCGAAGCATGGAAAAACCATCTGACCATGCACCGATCTGGGTAGAATTTGATTTAGATTAAACTTCAACTTCAACCATGAGGATAATAGTATGCAAAGCAGTTCAATTTTATCGGTCAAAGATCTTAACCAAATCGTTAAAGAACTGCTTTCTGGCGCGATTGGACAAATTTGGTTAGTGGGGGAAATTTCCAATTTTTCTCGCCCTTCTTCTGGCCATTGGTATTTCACACTAAAAGATGAAGTTGCTCAAGTGCGGTGTGCTATGTTTCGTAATAGTAATTTCCGCACCGGATTTACTCCACAAAATGGTCAACAAGTGTTGGTAAATGCTTCGGTAACGCTTTATGAAGCACGTGGCGAATATCAATTGGTCATTAATAAAATGCAACCCGCTGGTGCGGGACTGTTACAACAAAAATTTGAGCATTTAAAACAAAAACTGTCAGAAGAAGGATTGTTTGATCCTATTTATAAACAAACATTACCCGATAATATTCGTACGGTTGGAATTATTACTTCAGCAACTGGTGCTGCGTTGCATGATATTTGTCAGATATTAAATCGACGCGATCCTAGTTTGCATTTGATTATCTATCCAACTCAGGTACAAGGTAATGAAGCGGCTGCCCAAATAGCAAGGATGATTGAAATTGCCAATATTCGCCAAGAATGTGATGTGCTAATAGTTGGGCGAGGTGGTGGTGCACTTGAGGATCTTTGGGCATTTAATGAAGAAGTGGTTGCAAGAGCAATTTTTGCTAGCCGATTACCGATTGTCAGTGCTGTTGGTCATGAAGTCGATTTTTCGATTGCTGATTTTGTTGCTGATGTTCGTGCAGCAACGCCTTCTGCAGCGGCTGAGCTGGTAAGTCGAGACAAACTAGAGCAAATTAAGCGTTTGCAAGTTCAAGAACAATATTTATGCATGGCGATGGATTACTATCTAATGCGTCGACGAGAACGCTTAAATAAATGGCGCCATCAATTACAAACACAGCACCCTCAAGCAAAATTATCAAAACAATTAAGTCGTTTATTAAGTGGTCGTCATGCCTTGTTTGAAAATATGCAGCAATATTTATTAAGGCAATCTTATCGCCATAACCTACTTGATAAACGTTTAGTTCGTGTTTCACCACGACATAAAATTCTTTATTATGAGCAAAGTCTTGAACAAAAACAGCAGCAACTCATTAATTTAATTCAAAACAAGCTGACAGATGCTAAACATCAGTTTGTATTACAAACATCTCAACTTAATAGTGTTAGTCCACTAGCAACCCTAGAACGAGGTTATTCAGTAACAACTAATCAGCAACACAAAGTGATACGCACAGTTGAACAAGTCGTTATTGGAGAAATGATTGAAACACAGTTAAAAAGTGGCAAAGTAACTAGTCAAATTATTGAGATTAATAAAAAATCTAATTCACAATAGTTACGTTTAGGCTTGAAAAATTAACTTATTATAGCTTAATTAAAAATTAGCGCTTTATTTAACTATTCTGTTTTTATTCCTAATCTACACTTTTAATAAATTTAATGCTCGAAATTGGATAAAATTGTATCTTAAATAGTATTAAGGATATAATATCCAAAAAATTTATTAAAAAATACTAAGAGAATAAAGTGGTTATGCATCCTCCAATAGGTATTGATTTAGGTACTACCAATAGTTTGATTTGTGTTTGGCAAAATGGTCAATCAACGCTTATTCCCAACGCTATCGGCGAAGTTGTTACGCCATCGGTGGTTAGCATTGATGAAGATAACTCTATTTTAGTTGGTCATGCTGCTTTATCACGTTTAACCACTCATCCTAGCCGTAGTGCCGCGGCATTCAAGCGTTTTTTAGGCTCAAGTAAAATTTTTGAATTAGGTGAGCAAAAATTTACTCCAACCGAACTTTCTGCATTGGTTTTAAAATCATTAAAAGCTGATGCTGAAGCTTTTTTAAAACAAGAGATTCGTGATGTAGTAATATCCGTACCTGCTTATTTTAATGATGAGCAGCGTAAACAGACTCGCTTTGCTGCTGAGCTGGCCGGCTTAAATGCCGTGCGTTTAATTAATGAACCGACTGCCGCCGCCATGGCGTATGGATTACATGAAGAACAATCTGGTAATACATTAGTTTTTGATTTAGGGGGTGGTACATTTGATGTTACTGTTTTGGAATATAGCATGCCAATCATTGAGGTTCATGCTTCAGCTGGTGATAATTACTTAGGTGGTGAAGATTTTACTCATGAACTTGTTAAAGCTTGTTTAAGCGAATGGGAACTCAAACAATCTGATATACCTGTTGATGATTATGCTCGCTTATTAGATTTAGCTGAACAACTAAAATGTAAGCTAAATGGTGAACAAATACATAATTTGACTTGGTCTTGGCAAGATAAGTTATGGCAATTTTCATTAAATGAAATAAGAGCTAAATCAATTTGGTTACCTTTACTTAATCGCTTACGAGCACCTGTTGAACAGGCTCTAAGTGATGCTCGCTTAAAACCTAATGAACTTGAGCATATAGTCTTAGTTGGTGGTTCATCGCAGTTAGGTGTAGTTCGAGAGTTAGTAACCAAATTATTTGCCAAATTACCTTATCGTCACATTAATCCTACGACTATCGTGGCACAAGGTGCAGCAGTGCAAGCAGCATGTCGTTTACGTGATGTTGATGTTGAAGAAGTGATTCTTACCGATGTGTGCCCATATACGCTAGGCATTGAAAGTAGTTCTGGTAATATCAATGGTTTATTTTCGCCGATTATTGAACGTAATACGATTGTTCCAACGTCAAAAGTAAAAACCTTTTCTACGACCCACCCACAACAAAAAAGCATTATGCTTTCAGTTTATCAAGGTGAAAACCCTCGGGTAGAAAATAATGTTCTAATTGATGAATTTGAAGTTCCTTTAAAGCCAATGGAAAAAATACAAGGGATTGATGTTCGTTTTAGTTATGATTTAAATGGTTTGCTCGAAGTTGATGTGGTATTGCTTGAAACTGGCGAATTGCATGGCAAAGTGATTGATCATAGTCCAATAGGGTTAACCGATAAGCAAAAACAAGAGAGCCATGAACGTCTAGCGGCCCTTAAGATTCATCCGCGTGATGAAATGCCAAATCGTACTTTATTAGCGCGACTAGAACGAGCATGGGCACAGTCATTGGGTGATGAACGAATATTAATTGGAGCATATATTGAAGCTTTTATGCAAGTACTCGATCAGCAGAATCCTGAAGAAATCGAGCAAGTACGCAGTGAGATAGAGGTAAATCTTAGCGAGCTTAATCGATAATCATTACTTTTTCTAAAATTATCCCCTTTGCTAATCAGAAAATAGTGTTTCAAAGGGGATATGTAGATGATTCATTTTTTCTAATTATTTTTGTATTGGTGGTCCGTAGCGGTTGGTTTCATTAACAGTTGAAAGCCAACACGGCAATAATAGAAATGGTAATAAAATTGTGGCGGATACAAAATAATAGATACCTCCATTAGAATAACAGTCATTTAAGCGTCGTTTTATTGCCAAAACGCTATTGATTGTTGCTAATCCGCATAATACAAGCATAATTGGATGATTTAAATTAGTTTTTCCTGCTGCTCCTATTATTAGAAAAAATAAAGGTAAACTGACGTAGCCCATTTGTTTTAAGAAACCAGTTAAATTTGTTCGCCCCTTCCAACGCCAAATTTGCCACCATTCATTTGGCGGAAATGATTTTGATTGCAGCTTTTTCTGGTGATCCATATTTTTGGCTAACAGCAATGCTGAGGATAATTTAATTATGCTATTATTATCATTATTTTGTCCAATTTCTTCTAGTACTTCGATATCTTCTTCTTCGCATAGCGAATCATCTTTGTCTAACTTTTTATTTATAGCATATAATTTATCTATGTTTTGCAATTCATCATTATGTTTTTTAAGGGATGATGGAATAGATAATTTATCACAAAATGCGTTAGCAAGTTTTTTTAACTGTAGATCATCGCCAGCAAGTTTTTGTAGTATTTGGTGTAGTTTTGTTTTTTGATTTGGTTTATCAAAAACAATCATATACAGTAACATTAAACAACTTACTGGTTTGTTGGCTAGTTTATTTGCCCATCTTTGTTCAACTATTTGTTCAATTTCATCCCAATTAACTTCTTCTGGCGAGTCGGTAAACGTCTCAATTGAATTTGGATAATTAACCAACATACTGCCAATCAACTGGTTATCAGTATCGATTAAATTATATAATTGTGTATCATTTTGCCATTCGTTAGACTTAAAGGTATTGATCAGCGGCACTAGCGGATCATTTTCTGGGAGTAAAAATAAGTTATCTTTTTCACGAATAAAGTCTGCGGCTTTAATTGGTGAATTGGCAATAGTAATGGCTAATAAACAGTAACGATACCATTGCCAATAAGCATTCTTATCAGCCTCAATAATTGATTGTTCAGGTGATTTAGGTAAATTATTAAACCCCCTAAATTGATAATATACCGGCCAATCAAACATTTCCATATTTCGATAAGTTACATTGCGGTATAAATGTAATTTGGCGACAAATGGGATATCATCGAATCTATCTAACCATAATCGACCATATAAAAACTGATTGCCTTTTTCGTTATCTGGATCAAATTTAGTCGGGATAGTTGCATTTTCATCACTTTGGTACAACCATTGTTTAAACTCCTGAACGGGTGGCAAATTAGTGAGCCATTCAAGGTGTTGTCTAGCTTGACGCTGTAAATTTTGTAAAATAAATTGTTCAAACTCATCTTCACTTGAGTCAGCTAAGATTTCTTGTAAAAGTGTTTTATTACCGTGTCGTAGCATGATTGCATGTCGGTATAAACGATATAACCGATTGTTTCCATCATCGCATAATAAAGTGTGTAGAACTTGACGATAATTCCAATGATTATCCAGAGCCCAGGTTATAACAGCCGCAATTTCATTGCTGTAGTTTTGTTTCCTAAATTTCAGTAGTCGAGAAATTGTTGATGGCGTAAATTGCGGAATACTATATATATAAGTTTCCTGATCTTCTGCCGTTAAACAATAAGATTGGTTTAATGCCAGAATTAATAATGGTAGATAATCAAACCGATTCTTGGAACACCATAACATTAACCAGCTGGTCGCCTTTTCTTGATATTGCGGTAAACGATAAAGTTCTAACCAAAGTAATAAGGCGTTTTGTTCGTCTTCAAGCAGTGAATACTGCATTGCGGCGACAGCTTTCCATTGTTCTTGTATTTGCTGTTCTTGATTAGGATCGTCAATACAAGTTAAGGCATAATCTAATAATCCTCTATTTGGCGATTTAGCAAAATAATACCAATTGGCTAGTTCTTGCATGAACTCGGGATTATCAGGTAAGTAAACTACAGTATGAATAGATAAATATTCTGTTAATTCTGCTGCTGGTTTTTCCCAGAAAAGCCATCTAGCACAACGAGCATAGTCGATGGTTACATTTTGTACGGCTTTATTTGTCTTTGGTAAGCTGTCATAATCAAAAAAATCACCACGATCAATATGATCGAAGAAATTTTCATACATATCAGCGTCGTTGGGCGAATAACTATTTATTTGCTGACGCCAGCGTAGATTATCAGCTAATATTTTCACACATGATAGTGATATCGTCACAGTGTCATAACTGATATCTAACATTTTCCATTTAGCAATTTCTATTATAGACATTGGGTAATCATAAAATGAAGCAACAAATTTATGCCACTCATTCACATTATGGCATCGAACCGGATCATCGAGTAGTGCTTGATAGTTATCACAGATTTCTTTGACTTGTTGCTCTTCTGCGGTGAGTGGTTTAATAACTTCTTCAGTAGGCTGTTCTTGATTTAAATCATCAGCCATTGATTCTGGTGATTTTGCATACTGCATTGCTAATTCATAGGCTTCGCGTAGCGCTTTAAAACCATCAGGATCTGTTTCAGGATGATATTCAGGTAGTTTTGCCCGATATGCTTGTCGAATCACGGCGATATCGGTAGTTTTCTCAATTGCTAATAATTGCCAAAAATTGTTATTCATGACCAAGCATACTCCATTAATGATTCAGGTTTTTCCAATTCATCTATATCAATATTCCAAGGCAGGTGATGATAAGGGGAATCTTCGTCGGTATACAATTTAGTCATAGTCCATGTTTGGGATGAACGGCATAAGTCACAACGTAATCTTTCTAAATCTTCTTTATTAGTCAATGATTCCCAATATTGATAACCGACAAACCAACCAGAAAAATAACTTTGCCATGATGAATAATAGTATTGTGCTCGCAGTCCTATTCTATACAAAATCCAAAGGGCTTCTTCTTCAGTAATAAATTTATTGGTGATGCCATTACGCAATATATATCCCATACGTGCGTAATCCCAACTACGGATGCCTCCTGTGCCACATTCGGAATAAGTCTGTTCAACAAATTCGAGCAAAACTTTATCGTAATCGCTCTGTTTCTCGATATAATTTAACCAATCTAATGCCGATAGGCGAGGATACATAAAATAATGTTTAGATAAGGCTGTTGCATGACCATCATCGACCATATTAAAAACCATTGCTAATAGTGTTTCTCGCGAATCAATACCCCAGTCTTGTTTCAAATCGGTATATTTATCCTCAGGAAAAAAAAAGGGTGATGTATAACTTGCGCCACACTCTTTATTTAAGGCAACCATTGGTGCTGATAGACCATATAACCAATCGATATAATCTTGATTCATAGCTTTATTCCATTAATTTTTATACGACCTTTTAATAAAAGATAACAGATTTTATGAAAAAATAAATGCTTGTTATAATAATTAAATTAATTACTTTTTTGCTATAGATTAGCTAAAAAAATCGAGAGATTTTATTTTTTAGAACAATAAAATTATTTTGCAAAACTATATCTACAAGGCATAATAAAAACTGTTCATCAGTATTTGAATTCTACTGGGTAGTAAATAAAAGGAGTGATAATGAAAAAATTTATTTTAGTAACAGCATTAGTAACTAGCACATTAATGTTACAAGGGTGTGTTGCTGCTGTTATTGGCGTCGGTGCTGGTGCTACCGCAAAAGTTGCCACCGATCCGCGTACCACAGGAACACAAGTTGATGATACGACCCTGAACACCAGAATGAACAGTAAATTAAGTGAAAATGGTCCTTTTTTTATTGGCTCTCGTATTTCTTCAAGTACTTATGATGGCAATATTATTTTGACAGGCCAAGCCAATGCTGAACAGATTGAAAAAGCTGAACGTCTAGCTTATCAAGTTGAAGGAGTTAAGAAAGTTTATAACCAAATTCGTGCTGGAGAACCGGTTGGAGCAGGAACAATCACCAATGATATGTGGATAACCACCAAAGTTAAATCCCAACTTACACTAAATTCCAAAACAAAAGCACGTAATATCAAAGTCGTTACGGAAAATGGTGAGGTATTTTTAATCGGTATTGTTAGCAGTGAAGAAGGGCAAGAAGCCGCTACTGTTGCAAGTAAAGTTGCTGGTGTCAAGAAAGTTGTTACATTATTTACTACACGTTAATCACTAATTGTAAAAACTAAAAAGCTTTAAAAAGGGAGAAATTATCCTCCCTTTTTTACTAGCTACCCGCTAACTTAATACGCTCAATTATTTTTTCAATCCCTTGTAGCCGAGATTGGCTCAACTCATCAGTAATTTTTAATTGCTTTAATATTGCAAGAAAATCGATGCTTTGGATTTGTTCTGCTGTTTTATGATTGGCAATAATGATTAAAATAGCTAACAATCCTTTTACGATTCTACCTTCACTATCACCTTGAAAGGTAAAAGTATTATCTAATTGTTTTTCATTAGTTAGCCATACCCGATTTTCACAACCATAAATTTGGTTGGATTCTATTTTTTTTATATCCGGAAAATCAGGTAATTGTTTTGCTAAGGCAATTAATTGTCTATAACGATCTTGCCAGTTATGTTGTTTAGAAAATAATTCAAATAAAGTTTGTTGTGATAGCATAATTAAAACCGATTAGTGATTGAACAAGTCATTAACGTTTCTTTGATTAACTACAGATATAGTTTACGTGAGTAATTCAATGGAATTTTGTAATGCTGTAATAAAATGATCAATATCGTGCTGATTATTATATGGCATAAGTGAAATGCGAATAACACCATGACAACCAAGTTTATCCATAAGTGGTTTAGCACACAATTCACCGGTTCGGATGGCAATATTTTGTTCGCTTAATAAAATAGCGACATCATTATGATGAATGTTTTGTATATTAAAACTAATTATAGGGCTATTGTTAACACTATAAAATTGTATATTGGTTAATTGACTTAATTTTGATTCAGTATAGTCAGCTAATTGTGTTATATAACTTTCTAATTGTGTTTCATTCCACTTTGTTAACCAATCTAAGGTTGCTTTAAAACCAATAATACCAGCTATATTTTGCGTACCCGCTTCAAATTTATAGGGAAGATCTTCAACTGTAAATTCGGTAAATGAAGCCGTTTTTAACATTTTACCACCACCATGCCAAACATCCATTTGTTTGAGTAAATGTTGTTTTCCATATAGTATCCCTAATCCAGTTGGGCCATATAGCTTATGAGCAGAAAAGGCATAAAAATCGATATTTAATTTTTCAACATCAATCGGATGATGTACAACGCCTTGTGCGCCATCCACGACTAATACCGCATTGGTTTGATGAACTAGTTGGCTAATTTTGGCTAAATCTGGACAAAAACCAGTAACGTTAGACATTTGAGTTATGGCAACAATTTTGGTTTTAGCTGAGAGTAATCTTGAAAGCTCATCAATATCTGCTGACCATTTAATGATCTTGGCGCCAGTTTGTTTCGCCACAATAAGCCAAGGTAACAAGTTGCTGTGATGTTCTAACTCGCTAACAATGATCTCATCACCTATATGTAATTGTGCTCTGGCATAACTTTGGGCAATTAAGTTGATTGATTCGGTTGTGCCACGAGTCCAAATTATTTCACAATTTGACTTAGCATGAAGTAGATCAGCAATATTTTTCCTAGTTTGATCAATCGTTGCGGTGACTTGTAGCGCATCTTGGTGCAAACTACGTTGCGCTGTTGCAGTGTTATGCCCGTAATACTCAACAGTTGCATCGATCATGGCTTGTGGTTTCAGTGCTGTAGCTGCTGAATCAAGATACACATTATGGCTAGTTAGGGCAGGGAAATCTGCCCTAAATTTTTCGAGTAGCAGCATATTATTGTGTAAGTTCAAGTCCTGCAATTCCATTCCAATAACCGTTACAGTCTCGTTTATGTTCAATGTGTAAAGGATTTAGTCCTTCTTCATTAGCTCTAAATTGCTTAACTACCTCGAGTGTTTCAATTCCAAGCGGAGAAATACGCACGATATCAACTAATCCTTTCATCTCTTTTAGATTGTTACCTAAGTTATAACAGTAGCCACTTTGTGTTTGAATACCGTTAAGGACAAATACTTTTTGTTGCTCTTGAGAAAATACTTCTCGACCAACGGGATATTTAATACAGCAAGTCTCACATTTATCCTTTGGTTTATCTTCCGATCTAGCAGTAAAGCAGCGGGCAGAATAAGCTAATGGTAAATAACCATAGCTAAATACTTCAACTTCAAAATTGCGTTCAATTTTCAATGCATCAAATTGTTTTAAAACATTGCTTAACCAATCGCGAGAAAGTTCAACTGGCATACACCAACGCACCATACCTTGTTTTTGTAATAATTTTAGGGTTAATGCGTTATAACAGTTAATAGCCGGACCAGCGACAAAAGGTAAATTATTGTCATGAGCAATATTAATTGCCGCCAAATCATTAGCTTCAATTAAAAAATCACCATTATTAACTAATTGTTTTAAATCAATTAGTTCTGATGGTGCTTCAAGCAGTGCTAGGGTAGAAAGTACGACTTGTTTACCAGATTTAGCAATTTCTTTAGCTAAATCTAACCAATTGGGTACTTTCATTTCCCGACGTTTGGTACATACTGTTTCGCCCATATAAATAATATCCGCTTCACTTTCCTTAGCGGCTTGATAAAAGGCTTCAGTTTCAGTTTTAGGCCAATAATAAAGCACAGGGCCTAACGCATATTTCATAGTCTTGCTCACTATATCTGTATTTAATTATTTTAAATAGTCAATGTTTGATAGCTGTTTTCTAACGCTAATATCAAAAGTCATTTAGATGAGTATCATATTTATTTTATTGGTAAACATGAGTAAATATGTTTATATTTTATTGCCATTTACGGTGGTAAGCACCTAATGTCGTTTGTGTACCTTCTGATACTGATCCTAATGTATCCATCCAATTCTTTTCTGCTTGGAATGTTTGAGGATTCGCTTTATAACGGTCAATAGCTTGTCGCCAAACTTTGGTCACCTGTTCCACATAAGCTGGACTACGTTGGCGACCTTCAATTTTTACTGAGGCAATATTAGCCGCAAATAGTTCAGGTAATAGTTCAATGGTATTTAAACTTGTTGGTTCTTCAATAGGATGATAAAGTTCATCGCCAACAAAATAGCGTCCTTTACATAAGGTTGGATAACCCGCATTTTCACCTTTCTTATGGCAATCGATTAATACATTATTCAGTCTAGATTCAAGTCCTTTATCGGTCTCTTCCCAACGGACAAATTTCGCTGGTGAACAAGCTCCTACGGTATTGGGAGATTCACCGGTTAAATATGAGGATAAATAACAGCGACCTTCCGCCATAATACATAGACTGCCGAATGCAAACACTTCCAATGGCACTGGAGAGACTTGTGATAACTGTTTTACTTGATGCATGGATAACACTCGCGGTAAAACAATACGATGCACCTGGAAGTTATTATGATAAAACTTAATTGATTCTTCATTGGTTGATGATGCTTGAACCGAGACATGGCGTTCAAGATTAGGATGTTTTTCGGCTGCATAATCAAGCATGGCTAAATCAGCAATGATTAGGGCATCGGCACCAATGTTTGCTGCTGTATCGACTGCATATTGCCAGCGCTCAAAGTTTTCCGGATGAGCGAAGGTATTAATTGCGATGTGTAACTTTTTACCATGCTTATGTACATATTCGGATGCTTCAATTAAACGCTTTTCATTAAAATTTAATCCCGCAAAATGACGAGCATTGGTATCATCTTTCAAACCAATATAAACGGCATCAGCACCGTTATCGATTGCTATTTTTAATGATGGTAACGAGCCGGCAGGGCAAAGAAGTTCCATATTTATACCTTTAGATTCTGCATTTTATTCGCCGTGTATTATGCAATAATTCTGGCTGTAATGCGAATAGAAAGCAGGCAAAGTCACTAAAAACATAATAAATGATAGATCAATAGTGTCATGTAAAAAGATAATTAATAGTGAAATTGTTTCTGATATCAACTACCTAGGCATAATCTTTGCTATACCTAGGTAAAAGTTAGTGACTTGCGCCTGCGACTTAGAAATGTTTATTTTATATTTTCCCCAATAAAATATAGCAACATGATTAATTCACCATTGCTTATTGTTGAATGAATGATATTCAATACTTCATCGTTGTGGTAATAAACGAGGTTATCCACCAATCGGTGAAAAACTGTCATTACCAGTAACAGTTCTAATTGGTGATTATATTTTTTAGATAATGGTTATTTTGATTTGCTTTATTTAGGTTTATTTTGTAAAAATAATTGAGGAGTGTATACCGTCTTATTGATATTTGAATATCCGTGGGCTATTAATTAAGCAATAATAAGTCGCTGAAGATAATTTTAGACATCAGGATTTGGAAATACTAGACTAAATGAACTCAATAATACAATATTAATGTGAAATTAAAATCAGTAATAATATCTATCCCCCCCCTTTCCTTAAAATTTTTAGGTAAAGGGGATTAGAGGTAAGTTAAAAAGTAACTAAGTTGTGGTTTTAGGAATTTTACCTGTCCACCAAATTGGTTTTTCATCAGGTTGTAAATTATCGAAAACAGATAAAGGGATCAGCTTGTAGGTAATTAAATCCGGTATTGTAGTATATGCTACCATTACCGGCTGATATTTATAATCGGGATCTGATTTAAACCATTCATAATTTCTTATAGCACATTCAATACACTCATAAAATGCTTCAAAATATTCACCAAAAATTTCAAATAAAGTTGATTTAGTTCTATCTAAATCACTTTTAACTTGACCTGATAATATTTTACTCCAATCAAATGCTTCTCTATCCAACTGTTTAAACTCTTTTTCTACCAATTTCATTAATGCTACGGCGGCATCTAACTCTTCTAATTTTAAATAACGACGATATAAGCGGTCAGTAATCAGTGACCAATTTTGGTCAGGATATTTAGGTAAAACATAATATGAAATGCAGTCAAAAAATAGCTGCATATCACTATCTGTACCTAATTCATATACTGACCCACCACCTCTGAAACCAATTTTTATTAACATAATTTACTCACCTCCTATTTTGTTTTAAATTCAATTTGTTCAGGCTTAATTATTCCATTTGATTTATTTTTTATACCCTGTTTTATTTTAAATTGCTGTGCGGCAGTTATTTTTTGACCGCGAATATCTATTACAACTAATTGTTGTACTCCTGATGGTAGATGTTTTTTTCTCTCAATGGCTTGTTTGGAAACATTATCAATCAAACCATTAATATTATTTTGTATATCATAATTTTTTACTTCTATTGAACAAGTAGTACCATTACAAAAATCTGGTCTTACACTCCCGTCTGTTCCCCATTTTACCTTTTGACCATTCAGATAGCTTTCCTGAGCATTAAAATCAGGAGTTAACGTTTTACCGGCATCTTTATGAATAGTGCGTTCGAGCTCTTTAACCTGTTCGCCTAACTCTTTTAAGCTAGTGACAATGTTTAGTCTGGTCTGCTCATCCTCGTTATTCAAGATAGAAAACTTGATGACTTCCTTCTAAACTATTATAAAGATCAACCGCCTCTTGCCCTTCGGCAATAAACTCTACATCTATCGGAGCGGGTGGATTATTAGGATCTTCATTGTTCCCTTCTAAAAAGGCTTTATATTGTTCCAGAATATATAAAAGCTGTTCCCTAGTAAGGATCACCTGTTGCCTTTCAACATATTCATTACCAATAAAAACGTAATCGCCGGTAATTAATACCCAATGAGCATTACCAACAGCAAACTTGCCGTCCGGTGCTCGACTATTCGCTAAATCGGTTAGATTATTAATCCAGATATTGACTGAGTTAACTGAGTATTGGATTTCATCAAATAGAAAACATGCAATCTCACATACACCGTAACCTTGTTTAGGTGTATATCGAATATTTTCCTCAGGCAACCTTCCTGATGGACAGAATCCATCATAAAAATCCGTCCAATATAAATATATTTTTCTATTTTTCATACATTATTTACCTTTATTATAAATCGGCCACGCCGTTGCGCCAGTACCATTTGGTATTTTATAGTAACCTCCTATTTTTATTCCACTTGAAGATATTCCTATCCACCTGTCTTCATAATTAGGATCTGGTTTTGAATTTTCAAAAGCACTTTTTATTTCCATTTCCGTTTGACGTTTAGACCAATGCTTAGGGAAGAATGTGGTTTCAGCCTGCTTTTCATACCACTTACCTGTAGCAGGATCTCTGACCGATATATACCCTTTCGTGACACCATTTGCATCGGCTTCACCTGACCACTTATCTACTTTAATATTTGGATCTTTTAAATAATGTCCTCCTGTTCCAACATTCGTGCCGTCTCTATAAGTCTTAATTTCACCATTTAAAATGTGATCGGTATTGATTGTTACCTGAGTACCTTTACCAGCTTGTTGTTGAACTAACTCGGTCGGTGTTGGTGATGGTTTAAAGTCTTTGAGATACTCTCCTACTTTACTTTCTGTACTCGTCGTGCCTTTTCCAGCATTATTTTAAAACATCAGGTTAAGCAGTTGATTGAATAAGACAAGGCGGCTAAAGAAGAGCAGTAAAATAGACGCAGATTAACGGTGTACCACCACCGCTAACCTACTAATCACAACAACTATAGGAGTAGTTATTATGACTAAGGTATATTCTACGTTGGATAAGATGATTGTCCAGAAGAGCAAGATTGAACGGCATTACACCGTTGGTAATCTGCCGTCCCGCAGTGATGACAGTATTCCGGCTATTCATCTTAAGGGTAAATGGCTAAATCAGGCCGGGTTTACCACCGGTACACCGCTGATTATCCGGGTGATGCAGGGTTGTTTAGTCATCATCACCGAACCTAAACACCAGACGGATAACCGTAAGTTACTCGAAGAGATACAACAGACCCAGCAGCGCATCTGTGATATCACCGTTAAGCTTAATCAGTAAAACGGATAGTCAGAATCCACCCTATCATTGAGTTGAGGTTAACTTCACTAATGGCATGTAATGGATCAAATTATATGGGTCCATTCCATGTCAGCTTATTTTTAAGTTCTACAGGAACCATAGCAAAGAGTTCTTTAATAAAACTAACTTGCTTATCATAATTAATAGATATTTCGGTATTACAGTTCTCATAATAATATCGAGCCTGATGATTTAAAAACCAAATATCATGCTGCTCAAATTCAGCATCAAAAATAGTAATTAATAAATTATGAACTAATTCAGCCTCATAATAACATGATATATCTTTCGCCTTTCTAGTCGAGTCTTGTGACTGCACGTTTCTTATATAAGTTAATGTTCGTCCTAACATTTCCACATATATTTCATTTTTCTTCATCATGGTTTCCTTGTTGGTAGAGGCCGTGCATCAACAGGGACTTTATTAGTTTTATCCCATTTACCATTTTCTAATAGCTTATGGATATATGTTGCATCACCTGTAGTTTAGTATATTTCTTGAGCTGCTGCCATTCTATGATGACCTTCGGTAATATAATAATTTCCTTTACTATCAATATATCCTGCAATTTTTCCTCTTGTAGCCGTGAACTCAAAACTTCCGTTTAGCATATCGCTTTTCATTAAATCAATTTGAGCAGGATCTCTTAATCCGACTTGAGTACCTTTAATTTCGGGAATACTCCCTTTTACAGCAATATCATCAACCTTATTAACAATATTACCGGGTTTACCTATATTGGTATTTGGTTGCGTAAAATTTACTCCTCCATACAAACCAGCCAATGAAGATACAATTCCATGTGCAGCCATAACATATTTATACTGTTGAGCAACATCTTTTATATCTCTACCTGTCTCTTTTGCAATTGCTTCAATTGAAATTAAATGAATAATGCTGTTGGGATCTAAACCGACTAATGCTTCGTTAAGATTTTTTGAGTCTTCTCTATATAAATCAGCATTTGTTAAACTTCTAGCAACCTCTTTTTCATATTCATTCTGCATTTCCCATGCTTCTTGCAGCAATCCTTTACAAGCTGAGCTTGAGATGTTACCCAATGAACAATTATCCTGTAAAATTTGATCTCGTTCTTTATCTAGTTTATTGAGATTTTCTAATTCTTTCTTTTCATCTTCTGTTAATTCCTCACCTAGATAGTTTGGCTTTATCCAAGTCAAATAAGCTTTTCGCTTAGCTTCATTTACACTCAAATAATTATTCTCAACCGCATTTTTACTGCTACGAATTGCTGTGCTAGCATCGCTAATATTACCACCGCCAGCGGCTATGGCAAGACCAGTAGCTAGTTGAGATAATGCGCTGATGGTTTGTTTTTCTTCTTCGGTTAAATCTTTGACTTCTTTGCCATACAGTTGTTTGCGGATGATATCTGCTGCAACTTCACCAGCCACTGCACCGGCTCCACCAGATAATGCTGAGTTGCCTTGCAGTTCAGCCACTACCGCACCAAGTATTGCATGAGCAACTAACCTCGCGGTTTCGTTATCACCGGCTTGTATCTTTATCTGCTCCGCTAACCATGGCGCACTGGCGCCAGCAAGACCGCCGGTCATATCGCCGGTGATAATGCCGGTAATAATTGATACGGCTGAGTCAACGCCTTTACTAAAGTCATTGCCCATTTTGCCATCTTGCGAGTCTTTACCGGCATCTTTATGAATAGTGCGTTCAAGCTCTTTAACCTGTGACGCTAACTCTTGTAAGCTAGTAACAATGTTTAATCTGGTCTGCTCATCCTCTTTATTAAAGATTGGTTTGAGTTTGCTATGGGCATTTTCGGTATCATGACTGAGTTCATTAATATCTTGTGTTTGTTTATCTTGGTCACGAATGATTAACTCACCGTTACTGATTGCCGCATGGGTAATATTCGAGGCTTCATCGTTGTGGTCATAAATGGTTGGTTGGCCACTGGTTGGTGAAAAACTGCTATCAACAATTATCCTAATTTTTTGATTATATTTTAGATAATGGTTATTTTGATTTGGTTTATTGAGGTTTATTTGTAAAAATAAATAGAAGGATGCACATTTGATAGCACATCTTTCTATATGGACATTTTGAAATTTTTTAGCTCAAGTTAATAAAACTGCTTTATGTTTTTTGCTTTGGTTATGTGTATGAAGGATGTGTGTTACTTTTTTTATAAAATATTCGATACTTTATGACAAAACTAATCATGACTAGCCCCTTATCCTGCGGCAAAAACTGTAATAACCACAAGTAAAACACTGCGTAAGCTAATTATACTGTTTATGATATCATAGATAAGTTATCATCCAAGAATTAGATCAGGTTCAGAGTTATCTCCCTTAAATTTCAGCAATAAAAAGTACAAACAAAGATTTTCCCCCTTCTTTGGGCGAAGAATCTTGATGAACAACTATATTGTATATGGATAACTTATAGAACAATTTACACAAACTAAGGATAAATCTACCCAACCTTGCATCTTTAAATAATATACATTATCATCTGAGTTCTTTAATATCTCAAGTTCACCTATATATGCAGGTAAAATATCCTCTTCATCAATATTATTTTGATATTGTAATGTGATAATGTTATTTATATTAATGGTGCAAACCTTGTCGCCATTATCCATATTTAAAATTTCTATATTAGCTTCATTTTTATCTAATTTAACAGAAAAAAACGATAAATTAACGTCAACCAATTTCAAATAATGATCTTTCATATATTATTTATCCCTATTGATAAAATGACCAGTTGAATGACTTTGATCTTTCAATCTATTAAATTCATAGTCAGTTCTTTCATTGTATTTCTTACCATTTTCCGCAATCTTAGGTTTCGTAGGGATAACCTCACCAGTAGGTTTTACTGTAACAATACGTCCGTCAGGATGTTTATAAGTTGTATATCCTCCAGTACTAGTTCCTTTTAATTGAAAGCCTTTAGAAATAAGATCAGAGTGTAATTCACTTAATGTTGTAGGTTCGAATCTATTTGTTTGCTTTCCTGCATTCCCCAAGCCTTTCTCATTTACTACATGTTCATCAAAATTACTGCTTTTATTAGCCTGTTGATTTGCTGCATGATTATTATTTATATTATCCTTTGTTTCTTTATAATTTCCACCACCTTGTTGAACGTTTTCTTTTCCATATACTGATTCAAAATAATCTTTATCTAATTTTCCCGTTATATTACTAGTTTTACTTTTATTGGCCGTTGATAATTTACTTCCTTTTAATGCTCTATTTATTATAGGTAAAGCAAAATGCCCTTCCAAACCATTAATCATCATCATTATTGCAATGGTTCTACCAGCCATTACTTGAGCTTCTTCATCACTGTAACCAAAACTTTTAAAACTTACTACATATCCATTATAAATAGCATGGAATTCATTTGCTGCTGCTGATGTGCTGTTCAATAAATGCTCAATTTCTTGGTAACCAATTTGAGCATTTGGAGGATTTGAATAAGTTAAATACTTATAAGTTTTTAAAGCATCGTAGGCTTTCTGGCGTTCCACATGGCATTCATCACTATTTACATCAATACACGCATTTATTAATGCATCACTTAAACTATCATCTTTAAGACGAAGTTCAAGTAATTCCATTTTTTCTTCATCTGTTAATATACCTTTTCTTTCTTTGTATTCTAAACCTTTTTTGGTTTGATGCTCATCTGAGTTTAAATAATTATTCTCAACCGCATTTTTACTGCTACTAATAGCCGCACTGGCATCGCCAAAATTACCACCGCCGGCAGCTACCGCAAGGCCGGATGCTAGTTGAGATAGTGCGCTAATGGTTTGTTTTTCTGCTTCGGTTAAATCTTTGACTTCTTTGCCATACAGTTGTTTGCGGATGATATCTGCCGCAACTTCACCCACCACTGCACCCGCTCCACCAGATAATGCTGAGTTGCCTTGTAGCTCAGCAACTACCGCACCAAGTATTGCATGGGCAACTAACCTTGCGGTTTCGTTATCACCGGCTTGTATCTTTATCTGCTCAGCTAGCCATGGCGCACTAGCGCCAGCTAAGCCGCCGGTCATATCGCCGGTGATAATGCCGGTAATAATCGATACGGCTGAGTCAACGCCTTTACTAAAGTCATTGCCCATTTTGCCATCTTGTGAGTCTTTACCGGCATCTTTATGAATAGTGCGTTCGAGCTCTTTAACCTGCTCTCCTAACTCTTTTAAGCTAGTAACAATGTTTAATCTGGTCTGCTCATCCTCTTTATTAAAGATTGTTTTGAGTTTGCTATGGGCATTTTCGGTATCATGACTGAGTTAATTAATATCTTGTGTTTGCTTATCTGGGTCACGAATGATTAATTCACCGTCACTAATTGCCGCATGGGTAATATTCGAGGCTTCATCGTTGTGGTAATAAATGGTTGGTTGGCCACTGGTCGGTGAAAAAACATTACTACCAACAACCATTCTAATTGGTTAATTATTTTTTAGATAATGGTTATTTTGAGTTGCTTTATTTAGGTTTATTTTGTAAAAATAATTGAGAAGTCTATACCATGATAGTTATTATAACATTGATATAACCTGATTTTTTGCATTAATTGTGTCTATTTTTCAATTTATCGTCGCTCGGCTGGCAAAGTAAGTATAAAACCTTTATACTATGCGACAATTTTTAGTAATACTTGCTGTGTTGCTAAATCAACCCGTTCTTTAACATCATCAATTGGAAGAAAATTATGCATCCGATGCTGAATATTGCTATTCGTGCTGCTCGTAAAGCAGGTAATGTGGCCATTAAGGCTTATGAAAATCCAAGTTCAATCGAAATTGACACTAAAGGTGCTAACGATTTTGCTACTAACGCCGATCGTGCTGCTGAAGCTTTAATTATTGAAACAATCAAAAAAGCGTATCCTGACCATACGATTATTGCCGAAGAAAGCGGACTGGCTAAAGGTAATGATGCTGACACGCAATGGATTATCGACCCAATTGATGGTACTACTAATTTTATTAAGAATATTCCTCATTTTGCGGTTTCGATTGCCGCTCGAGTTAAAGGTAAAACGGAAGTTGCTGTCGTGTATAATCCGATGAGTAATGAACTCTTCACGGCTGCTCGAGGTAAAGGTGCGCAGTTAAATGGTTACCGTATTCGAGTAAGTAATGCGAAAGATTTAGAGGGTAGTGTGCTTGCAACAGCTTTTCCTTTTAAAGCTAAACAACACAGTAATTGTTATTTCGCGGTATTGCAAAAGCTATTTACTAAATGTGGTGATTTTCGTCGTAGTGGTTCAGCCGCGTTAGATCTGGCTTATGTCGCATCAGGGCGCTTAGATGGCTTTTTTGAAATTGGCTTAAAACCATGGGATATTGCTGCAGGTGAGCTGATTTTACGTGAAGCTGGTGGCGTGGTTACTGATTTTGCTGGCGGTAATAATTATATGGTTTCTGGTAACATAGTTGCAGGCAATCCAAGAATCGTTAAAGATCTGCTTGTTTCTACTCAAAACGATTGGCCAGAAAATTTGCGTAATTAGTTTTACTTTCTTTATCTAAATGCGGGGCTGTCTTATCCCTGCATTTTGTCTTTATACCGTTTATCAAAAAAAATAAATTTGCTATTGGTCATTGTGGATCAGTTATTGCTGTCATGGAACAATTAACTTGTAAGCCTTGATTGTTTAAATAGTCACTACCCCAAGTATACATTGATTCGAGGGCTGGTTTGATACTTTTGCCAAAGTTGGTTAAAGAATATTCTACTTTAGGTGGTACGACGGGATAAACGTGTCGATGAATTAGGCCATTTGCTTCAAGTTCACGTAGCTGTTGGGTTAACATTTTCGGGGTAGCGGTTGGAATTTCTTTCTGTAATTGCGAAAATCTCAAGGTGGTTTCGGTCATCAGTTTCCATAAAATGAGCGATTTATATTTACCACCAATCATATTAATTGTGGCATCAACTGGACAACAGGTGATAGGTTGATGTTCTTTTCCACAACAAGTGGTATTAATCGGATTATTTTTCACATTATTATCTCAATAGTATCTTTTTAGGTAGTATATATCAAAAAAGTGCATTCTTGTTAAAAGGATAATTAATATTACAATAGCTATATAAATCACATCAAAAACCAAGGGAAACATCAAATGAAAACCGTCGAATATAGTTTTTTTGTGGAAGAGATGAGCTGCGCATCATGCGTTAGTCGTGTTGAAAAAGCATTAAAAAAGATTGATGGCGTGATTGATGTTAGTGTTAACCTTGCGACAGAAAAGGCAACAGTTGAAGCCAATACGAATGTGCAATTAGAAACCTTAATGGCAGCAGTCGATAAAGCCGGTTACCACGCGGTAAAGATTAGTGAGCCGGAAATTCACGCCAAAGATATAAATAAGCAAGCGTCACTCTGGCCGATTATTATCTCGGTTATCTTAGCGATTCCTTTTGTATTGCCGATGTTACTTGAGCCATTTGGCATTCATTGGATGATGCCTGCTTGGTTGCAATTAGTGATTGCCTCGGTGGTGCAATTTGGGCTTGGTGCTAAATTTTATCGTAGTGGTTTTAATGCTGCCAAGGCGTTGTCCGGTAATATGGATCTGTTAGTGGCAATTGGTACCAGTGCAGCTTATGGATTGTCACTTTATCAGCTTATTATTGGTAATAACGATCATCTCTATTTCGAGTCATCGGTGGTTATTATTACGTTAATTTTGATTGGTAAATGGTTAGAGTCAAGAGCCAAACATCAAACGACCCAAGCGATTGAGGCACTTTCCGCGCTGCGCCCGGAAGTCGCGTTAGTTCGACAAGGTGATCAAGAGGTAAGTTTGCCGATAAGTCAGGTTAAGGTCGATGATGTGGTTGTGATCAAACCTGGTGAACGAATTCCGGTAGATGGTGTGGTTATTGACGGCGCATCGAGTTGTGATGAATCGATGTTGACGGGGGAAAGTTTCCCGGTTAGTAAAACCCTCAATAGTGTGGTAACTGGTGGCACCATTAATGGCGAAGGGTTATTGATGGTAAAAACCACGGCCGTTCAAGCTGATTCTACGTTATCGAAAATTATTGCTATGGTTGAGTCTGCGCAAGCGAAAAAAGCACCAATTCAACGTATTGTCGATCGGATTAGTGCTATTTTTGTCCCCGTGATTTTATTGATTGCACTAATTACACTGCTTGCTTGGGGCGTTATTTCTCATGATTGGCAGCAAGCTTTACTACATGCGGTCGCCGTGTTAGTGATTGCTTGCCCATGTGCATTAGGATTGGCGACACCAACCGCCATAATGGTTGGTACGGGGGTTGCTGCTCGCCATGGTATTTTGATTAAAGATGCCGAGGCGCTTGAAACCTTACATAACATTAATACGGTAGCATTTGATAAAACTGGCACATTAACCATTGGTAAACCAGAATTAGTTGAACTGGATGTAATGGGCACAGAAACTGCCGATCAAATTCTCGCACTAGCGGCATCAATGCAAGCTGGAAGTGAACATCCACTCGCTAAAGCAATTTTAGCGAAAGCTAAATCGTATAATTATGCACAGAATATTACCTCAGTTGCTGGTTCAGGGGTAATGGCAACGATTGATAATCATGAATATTATTTAGGTAGTTTACGTTGGATGAAATCGTTAAATGCCTATTTTGTGGATATGCAGGATAAAATTAATGAACTTACCCAAAAAGGTTATACAATCTCATTTTTAGCCAAACAGCAATCGGAAAATGGTGTTGTGATATTAGCCTTATTTGGTTTTGCCGATGTGATTAAATCGGAAGCGAAAAGCGCCATTGATGCATTACATCAACTCAACGTAAATACGGTTATGTTAACCGGCGACAATCAACAAGCGGCTAATTATGTAGCACAGCAATTAAATTTAGATAAAGTTATTGCAGAGGTTTTACCGCAAGATAAAGCCAATTATATTTATCAATTACAAAAAGAAAGTCTAAATAATAACAATAGTGATAGCAATCATAAAGTGGCAATGGTGGGTGACGGTATTAATGATGCGCCAGCTTTAGCTGCGGCTGATATTGGTATTGCCATGGGAACGGGGACAGATGTCGCTATGCATGCAGCAAGTATAACCTTGATGCGCGGCAATCTATTTTTAATTGCTGATGCCATTGATATCTCACGAAGAACCTACAATAAAATTAAACAAAACTTATTTTGGGCATTTTTCTACAATTTAATTGGCATTCCACTCGCTGCCTTCGGCTTCTTAAATCCAATGATAGCCGGTGCGGCTATGGCACTTAGCAGTGTAAGTGTGGTGACTAATGCTTTATTGTTAAAACGTTGGCAAGCACGTTCTGGGTCAAAATAATTTTATTTTGACCTAATTCTTTATGGTAATAAATTAATTTTAGAACAAGTCATTAATGCAAATATTGTTCCAAATTAGTTGATTTTGGATCCTTTTTATTGCTCAGATCTAACAAGGAGTAGATTAGTGGCGAATATAATATAAATCAGAATGAAACTAACTGAAAAAACGATTAATTGGATAAGTATAAATATTTCACTATATGAAAATTCAAATACTTGATTGAAAAAGCACCATCTTATAGGGTGTTTTTTCAATCGGTAAATCATTTTCAGATAAATTAAAGCCAAAAACCGACAAAATTTTCCTATCGGAATAGTATCATGCTAAACAATGATAAATAGCATCTCTAATTTTTACTGGATAGCGTCCCAACATTCCTTCAATTGCGGTATTAGTCAAAATGACTACAGCTAATTCTTGTTGAGGGTCATAAAACCAATTATGACCATACACACCACCCCATTGAATAGTTCCTTTACTCTGAGGTGTTTGTGCTAAGATCGGGTCATCAAGCACCGCACCACCATAACCGAATCCCCATCCTGGTCCTTTTGTACCATATTTACTATTTATATAACACTTCGCCATTGTATCCATTAGTTTATTGTTACTTAAATCATTATTTATTGAAGTTAGTGATAACAGAAATTGCATAAAATCAGGTGCAGTACCAACCATACCAGCCCCACCTGAATGATAGGCTTTAGGATTAAATATGCGTTTAGGATCATAAGAAACAATCCCGTTATTCGATGATTCATCTAATTGCATAAAATAAGGGCTTGGCATAGGTAATGGTTCCGGTAAAGCATTATAATAGTGAGTAACTAATTGATTATTATCTGGTATGGTAAAGCCGGTTTTTGACATATTCAAAGGAATCGTTATGGTAGTTTTTATTATTTCTTCTAATGGCTGTTGAGTGACAGCAGTTAATACTCCACCTAGGACATCTAATGCCAATGAATAACACCAATTTGTTCCAGGAGCAAAAAGAAGAGGAGCTTTTGATAATCGATGAAGATTTTCATCTAAATCAGTTGCTATTTGATCAAAGCCGTCTGAAATCTGTAATGTATTATAAATGCCTTCACCATGAGGTTCGCAAAAACGATATTTTAGTCCCGCACTATGGGTTAATAAGTGATGCAAAGTAATAACTGGTTGCTGGCCATTTTCTAGTTTTGGAGTGAAATAAGGTAGATAATCAGTAACAGGCGAATCCAATTTTAGTAGCCCTTTTTCTGCTAAATATAATGCGGCTGCACTAACTATCGGTTTGGTAACGGATGAAAGCAAAAATTGTGAGTCAACTTGCATGGTTAATTTTTGTTCTTTATCAGCATAGCCGGATGCTTGTTGATAGATTATTTGTCCCTCTTTAGCAACCATAACAACAGATCCAACTATATGTTTTTTATCTATCGCATATTGATTCACTTTATTGATTGCTTGTCCAACATTTGCAGAAAAACGACTAACTTTCATTTTTGTCTTAACTCTTGATTGATTATTATTTCACCTAATAGTATATGTTTTTTGTAAGATAATAAATATGCTAAATGAATTTATTTTGACGATGTTTAGTTGGTTTCCTATTAATAGTTATACTTATGTAATTTAACATTATTTTTCTATTATCAGTTCCATTTAATTTGTAAGTGTAAAGTGTATGCTGTTTAGCCATGAAGAACGATAGCTCTGTTATGTATGAGGTTACTTAATTATATAATCCAATTCAGGTTAGTATGATTGAATTCGATTTCGTGTCAATTAGACTCAAGCACATTTTATTTTTATGATTTATTTTAGATTAAAACCAACTTGTGATCCCTTACCTTGTTCAGTAACAAATACCCCGACGGCAGTAATCAATTGTTCATTATAGTAAATTAATGGAATACGAGTGCGCTGCCAAGGTGGAATATGGTGTTCTTGCCATAGTTTTTTTATTGATCGTGATCCTTTGCGCTGCACAATTTGAAATTGACCTTGGGCATGAAAACGCACCGAAACGCTTTCCTCTTTTTGTGGTAAACGACAAGTTAACTTGGTTTGATAATTGGACTGTAATACGCCTAAATTATCCGGCAAGGTTAGCGAAGTATTTAAATCCCAAGGCAGGATTTGCTGTTCAATATCTTGATATAAAGGTAATAAATAGAGTTGGTTTTGATAGCGGCGAATCTGTCGGTTATGTAAAATAAATTGTGGATTAGCATCTTCTTTCGCTTGAATAACGGTTTGCCAAATTAATGACAGTTGCTTTTGACTTGGCATGCCGATATGTTGTTCTTTAAACCACATCCGCAATATTGCATTACGTTTATAATCTGAATAATCACGTAGTGGTTGGATATTAAGTTGTTTGGCATTGCCAATAATTTGCTTAAATTCTGTCGATAAAAGCTCATGGATTAATGCTTCTTGCTGTTGACATAACTCGGCACTACGTGCCACCATTTGCGAGAAATGTGGCCAACGCTGATTAAGCGTTGGCAGTACCTTTAAACGTAAAAAGTTACGGTCATAATGGTCGTCTTGATTACTTTCATCTTCAATCCAACTTAATAGATGTTGATTGGCATATTGTTCAATTTCTTCACGCGAGATCGTTAATAATGGCCGAAGATGTTGACCACTTTCAAGAGGCATAGCGGATAATCCTGTTGGGCCACTACCACGTTTTAAGGCTAGGAAGAAAGTTTCACATTGATCGTCAAGGTGCTGGGCAGTACATAACAACTCATCACTTTTTAAATGTCGATAAATAGCTTGATAGCGAGCTTCTCTGGCTTGTTCTTCAATATTGCCCGCCGCTCTATCAAGTTTGACTTTTTCAATAATCAAAGGAATTTGCCAAACATTGCATTGTTGCTGGCAATGTTCCGCCCAACTATCAGCGTTTTTGCTTAAACCATGGTGAATATAAATGGCTCTAAGTTGTAAATTTTGTGACTTTTGTCTCAAGTTGACTAATGCTTGCAGTAAAACAGTCGAATCGACACCACCACTAAAAGCAACCAGTAGCGATTGTCGACCGTTTAGATGTTGTAAAATTGTTTGTTCAATAATACTTTTAGTCTTAGCTTGATTTTGATGACTCATCGGTTATCCATTTATACTAAACTTTGTAATGCATTCACTTTGTTTTTATGCAATTTAATTCTATCTAAGCCAGCGGCAAGATCGGCGATTAAATCATCAGGATCTTCAAGGCCAATATGTAATCGAATTAATGTACCCGTGAAATCCACACCTGATACCGGGCGTATTTTTGCCAGATCTTCAGGTTGATTGGCTAAAATCAATGATTCAAATCCACCCCATGAATACGCCATTGAAAAGTGAGTCATATTATCCAAGAAATCAGATAGTTGCACGTCGCTTAAATGATCTTTAAGTACAAAAGAAAATAGACCACTAGCACCACTAAAATCACGTTTAAAAAACTCATGTCCCTTACAACTTGCCAAAGCCGGATGATTAACAGTTGCCACTTTAGGATGATTAGCTAACCAGTTTGCCACTTTTAAGCTACTTTCGTGATGTTGTTTTAACCTGACCGCTAAGGTTCGTAATCCTCGTGCTGCCATATAAGCGGTATCGGCATCACACATTTGTCCCATTAGATAAGAACGTTCACGTAATTGATCCCAACATCGTTGATTAGCAACAGCAGTACCTAACATAGCATCAGAGTGACCAATTAAATACTTAGTACCGGCTTGAATAGAGATATCAACATCGTGCTCTAATGCTTTGAATAAAACGCCAGCACTCCAAGTGTTGTCCATCATAATGACAATTTCTGGATTAACACTGCGAATCGCTTTAACAATTGCTGGTACATCATGCAGTTCCATAGTGATTGAGCTTGGTGATTCAAGAAATACCACTTTGGTATTTGGTTTAATATGATTCGTGATATAACGACCAATTAGCGGAGAAAAATAATCGGTTTCCACACCAAAATCTTTGAGTATATGTTCACAAAATTCTTGCGTTGGTTCGTAACTGGCTTCTGATACCAGAATATGATCACCGGTTTTTACAAAAGCTAAAATGGCATTTGCAATGGCTGCCGCACCGCAAGGATAGAGGTAGCAACCAGCACCACCTTCAATTTCCACCATGGCATCTTGCAGGGCAAAATGAGTTAATGTGCCGCGACGACCGTAAAATAGTGCTCCTTTAGTGCGATTTTCCATCGCTTCTTTTTTGACCTCAATTGAATCAAAAACTAGCGATGATGCTCGCTGAATAACTGAATTAACTGCACCTTGGGTATAGCGTTTTTTTCGACCAGCATGAACTAATTTTGTTTGTAATGACATGATGCATCCTTAGTAAACCGATAAATTTCGATAACAGTTAGCATAGCATGCTGTTAAAATAGTAAAAAATAATTTTTATTTAAATTGGCTTACACAACATGTTAATTGTCCAACTTGCTCATTTAGATATGGTTGAAGTGAACTATTCGCTATTATCACCACAGGTCATTGATGATGCTGAGTCATTAAGTGGTTCACGAAAAAAACAGTTTTTAGTCTGTCGTTCAATGTTAGCGAGTTTGCTTAAACAGTATTGTCAAATTGATACTTTACCGAGCATGATAGTTGGCGATAATGGCCGACCTTGCTTTTTAGATAACCATTTTCCTGATTTTAATATTAGTCATAGCCAAGATTGGATGGCGGTTGCAATATCGCTAAATGGTCAAATCGGCCTTGATATTGAAGTTGCTAGGCAGCGTAAAAATTATTTGAATGTCGCTGAAAGTATTTTTGCTAATGATGAATATCAATGGATGTTAAAACAACGTGATACTTTAACCGCATTTTGGCAACTTTGGACATTAAAAGAGTCAGCTCTTAAATTATATGCCAAAGGCGTTTGGCAAATGAAATCGGTAAAAGTTGATGTCGCAAACCAGTTGATTAGTGCGCCATTTGGCCAAGATTTTTATTATCAATATCAGCAAGTGGCATCGGTTCATCTTGCTGTTAATCAGAATAAACCTATCACCGATTTTATCTTACAATCTTAATGTTACGGACAAATTGATCATAAGTGTATGGTGATTATCCATACACTTAGATTAATTAAATTAAATAAATATCTTGCAGAATTTTCCTGTTTTTATCATCCAATTGATACTCTTTAGTTAACCAATCGTCGATGGTGGTATAGCGTTTTTTGATTTCATCAAGAGCTGCGGTTAAAAACTCTTGTTTAGCCGCAAAAATGATTTTCTGTTTCTCAAACTCTTCAGCCGATAATTTACTTTCATTTTGGCTGAGTATGGCTTGACGATAATCATTTAAATGGCGCTCGGTAAGTAAGTAATCTTGCATAACTACGTCTTCACTTACCCCCAATGCAAATAGGGTTAAAGCTACGCCAACACCAGTTCTATCTTTACCTACTGCACAATGTTGCACTAAGGGTTTTCCATTAGCACTAAGTAGTAGTGATGTTAACTTTTTATAAGCAAGATTATTAAAAGGTAATAATTGATAAAGTTTAATCATAAAATCAAACGGTGAATATTTTTTCATAACGAAAATATCATCACTGGTTAGGCTTGCTGTAATTTCATCACTTAATGGGTTTGCTGGCACATTAATATATTGACTGTTATTCCAAAGATTATCGGGATGACGATCAATTTCATGTTGATCACGATAATCTAATACATAATGCAAATTAAGCTCATCAGATAAAAAATTTTTTTCACTATCATTAAGACGTGAAAATTCACCTGAACGATACAACATTCCTGTTCGAATTTGGCGACCATCACTGGTTTTAATGCCACCTAAGTCACGAAAATTGATGCCATTTTGGATTGGTACAACTGATGTCATTATAGGTCCTTATTTATGCTTAACTTTGCTTGCTATCTTAACATGTTTCTGATTAGAATTGATTTATCGTTTTTGCATTTTTATTGCTTGAGGAATTTATTATGTCGAGTTTATCTATATTACTTTCGGAAAAACCTGCACCATCAAAGTGGGGAAAAGAGGCGTTACTTAGTTTTTCAGATGATGCTGTTACCATTCATTATCAACCGGATCATCGACATGGCGCCATTCAGCGAGCAGCAAGAAAATTAGATAATCAAGGTATTAAGTCGGTTAAACTTAGTGGTGATAATTGGGATCTAGAATCGTGTTGGCATTTTTGGCTCGGTTATCGTAATGCCAAAAATAATAATAAGGTGAGTTGGGCAAAACTTAATAGCCAAGATAAACAAGAACTAAAATATCGCTTAGCGATTATTGATTGGTGTCGAGATATTGTTAATCAACAAGCAGAAACATTAAGTCCTCTAGAATTGGCCACGCAAAGTGCAAACTTAATCAGCAATTATTCCTCAGATATTACTTATAACATTATTTCCGGCGAAGCATTAAAAGAACAGGATTATATGGGAATTTATACGGTTGGCAAAGGATCAGATCGGCCGGCAGCGTTACTTGAGCTTGATTATAATCCGACTAACAACCCCAAAGCGCCAATTGTTGCTTGTTTAGTCGGTAAAGGTATCACTTTTGATTCAGGTGGTTATAGCTTAAAGCCAAGCAGTTTTATGGAATCAATGCGATCGGATATGGGGGGCGCGGCATTAGTAACTGGTGCTCTGGCACTTGCTATTGCCCGAGGAGTTAAACATCGTATTAAACTTTATCTATGTTGTGCTGATAACTTGGTGAGTGGTAAGGCATTTAAACTGGGTGATATTATTCGATATCGTAATGGTAAAACAGTTGAAGTGGATAATACCGATGCGGAAGGACGATTAGTTTTAGCTGACGGGTTAATTAGTGCTGACAGTGATAAGCCTCACTATATTATTGATTGCGCAACCCTTACTGGAGCAGCAAAAATTGCAGTAGGTAACGATTATCAATCATTACTCTCATTTGATGACAAATTTGCTAATCAATTATTGGCAAGTAGCCAAGCGGAACATGAAGCTTTTTGGCGATTACCATTAGCTGATTTTCATCGTAGCCAATTTCCATCATCGTTTGCGGATATAGCCAATTCAGGATTACCCAATACCGCTGGTGCCAGCACTGCCGCGGCATTTTTATCTCATTTTATTAAAAATTATAAACAAAATTGGCTACACATTGACTGTTCAGCGACATTCCGCAAAAGTGCCACCGCTTTATGGGCAACTGGCGCAACAGGTATCGGGGTAAGAACGCTAGCTAATTTGTTAACTATATTAAAATGATTAGTAATGATTTTATGATGCATTAAATAGAATTTTAAAAAAGTTGATAAATATATAAGGAATATCATGAACATAAAAAAGTTACTATTAGTTATACCCCTCTTATTTTCTTTTGCTACTTATGCGAGGGATTGTGCAACAGAATTTGAAAATAAAAATTATGAAAAGGCACTTGTTGAATGTACACAAGAAGCAGAAGAAAATGACAAAGTGGCACAATATAATCTAGCTCGTATGTATGATGATGGTGAAGGAATAGAACAAGATAAACAAAAGGCGGTGTATTGGTATACAAAAGCAGCGGAGCAAGGAGATTCTACCGCACAAAATGATTTAGCGGTTATATATTATGACGATGAAGGAATAGAGCAAGATAAACTTAAAGCAGCATATTGGTTTGAAAAAGCAGCAGAACAAAATCTCTCCAGAGCACAATATAATTTAGCAGTTATGTATGAGAAAGGAGAAGGTATAGAGCAGAATAAACAAACGGCAGTATATTGGTATACAAAAGCAGCAGAGCAAGGTGACTCCAAAGCACAAAATAATTTAGCAGTTATGTATGATAAAGGTGATGGCATAAAGCAGGATAAACTTAAAGCTTTCTTTTGGTATACAAAAGCAGCAGAGCAAGGTGTATCCATTGCACAATATAATTTAGCACTTATGCATGATAAAGGTGATGGTATAAAGCAGGATAAACAGAAGGCGATATATTGGTATACAAAAGCAGCGGAGCAAGGTTATTCCTACGCACAATATAACTTAGGGCTTATGTATGATGACGATGAAGGTATAAAGCAAGATAAACTTAAAGCTTTCTTTTGGTATACAAAAGCAGCAGAACAAGGTATATCCTACGCACAATATAATTTAGCACTTATGTATAATCAAGGTGATGGCATAAAGCAGGATAAACAGAAGGCGGTATATTGGTATACAAAAGCAGCGGAGCAAGGTTACTCCAGCGCGCAATACAATTTAGCGCTTATGTATAAGTACGGTGATGGTATAAAGCAAAATAAATCTTTAGCTAAAAATTATTTAAAACAGTCTTGTAGCCAAGGTCATAAACTTGCTTGTGATGAATTAAAAATATAATCCTATGATTTAATAAAAAACCACCTTAAATCTCTAAGGTGGTTTGCTTTAAGTGTTGATTAATTTTAGAAAAACCTATTATTTATCTTCAATCACTGTTGCTTTTTTAATATAGATTGGTTCAACAGGGACATTTTGATGTGGTCCCATGCGTTTGGTGGCTACGTTAACAATTTTATCAACGACATCCATTCCTTTAACGACTTTACCAAAAACAGCATAACCATATTGGACTGGTGATTGGTAATTAAGAAAATCATTATTGACCACATTAATAAAAAATTGGCTGGTTGCGCTATCTACAGCATTGGTTCTTGCCATTGCGATAGTTCCGCGATCGTTTTTCAAGCCATTATTGGCTTCATTTTTAATTGGTTGTTGAGTTTCTTTGAATTTTAATTGATCATCAGCTCCACCGCCTTGAATCATAAATCCAGGAATGACTCGATGGAAGGTTAAATTTTCATAAAAACCGTTATTGACATAATCAAGAAAATTTTTCGTGGTAATTGGTGCATGTTCGCTATCTAATTCAATTTCAATATCGCCCATGCTGGTTTGTAATAATACTTTGCTATCAGCCAAAGCAACAGTTGAAACAAGGCTTAATAGTAATGATATAAGTAATAGTTTGATTTTTTTCATTTAACAAATCCTTACTCCAAAATAGTAGGCAAATTATACCGAATATTAGATGAATTGAAATGATTAATATGACTAAATAACTAAAATTTTGGGTAATAGCTTCCAGTATTGCGATTAATAAATAAAAAATATTCTTTATTTATTATAATTCATATTATTAGTGAGTTTATTTTCTATTTTATTTCCATTTTTAAGCTTATTTTGTAGATAAAAAACCCTGTTCCTCAAAATTTTTTGCTAAGCGATGAATCATTATGCGATGTATTTTATGTAATATGCCTTTAGTGTTGCCTCATCATGGGATTTGTAGTCAATGTGTGAAAAACTTACCAAAATTTAATAAGATTTGTTATCAATGTAGCCTTCCTCATTCATTATCAACCAAAATCTGCTATCGATGTCGTGATAAGCAGCCTTATTGGGATGAAATGGTTGCAGTAACAGAATATACGGCACCGTTAAAAAAATTAATCCAACATTTAAAATTTTATCGTAAAACTGAGTTAACTAATGCTTTGGCCAGGTTAATGTTTTTAGCTTGGTATCAACGACGGTTGAGTAGTGGTTTGGTTAAACCAGATATTGTAACTTGTGTTCCATTGCACCATTTTCGTTATTGGTCTAGAGGATTTAATCAAGCGGCATTATTAGCGAAACCGATAGCCAGATGGCTAAATTGTGATTTTCAACCTTATCTGTTATCACGAAAGTCAGTGGCACACGATCAAAAGTATCTATCGCGTAAGCAACGAATAACCAATGTTGAAACCTTATTTAGTTGCCGCGATGATTTAACCCATCAATCGATAATGCTTATTGATGATATTGTTACTACCGGCAATACCATAAATGCCATTAGCCAACAGTTAAAACAATGTGGGGCAAACTATATTCAGGTAGTTTGTTTATGTCGCACCATCTTGTAAAATCTAAAACACCCCCTATAATGACCAACAAGGTTAGTCAACTATTATCGATGATGTTAGTGATGATTAATGTCAATCGTGTCAAAGTGAGGGATTATGTCTATTATTACCATTTCTGAATCAGCGCAACAACATTTTAAAAAATTACTTGCTAATCAGCCTGATGGTACACAAATTCGGGTTTTTGTTATTAATCCTGGCACACCATCAGCAGAATGTGGGGTTTCATATTGCCCAGCAGATACTGTAGAAGATAGCGATATCGAAGAACAACAACAAGCTGGTTTTTCTATTTATATTGATGAAATTAGCGCTCCTTTTTTAGCGGAAACGGTGATTGATTATGTAACAGATGAATTAGGTTCTCAATTAACTTTAAAAGCACCAAATTCAAAAATGAAAAAGGTTGCCGATGATGCGCCGTTAATTGAACGCGTCAATTATGTTATTCAAGCACAGGTTAATCCGCAATTAGCTAGTCATGGTGGTCATGTGAGTTTGATTGAATTAACCGATGATAATTATGCGATATTACAATTTGGCGGTGGTTGTAATGGTTGTTCGATGGTCGATTACACTTTAAAAGAGGGGATTGAAAAACAGCTACTTGCTGAATTCCCTGAACTGGCAGGCGTAAAAGATATTACCGAACATCAAGCTGGAAGCCATTCATATTGTTAAAAAATTTTCGATTTACATCTTGCTTATTGCTGTGATTAAGTCATAATCGCATAATGTTTGCCAATTCACATCATGATGGGGTTATATGAATCAAGTTAGTATTATTTCAGATCTTATCGTTTGGATTGAAAAAAATTTGGAGCAACCCTTATCTATTGATAATGTCGCCCAGAAATCAGGTTATTCGAAGTGGCATTTACAACGGATGTTTAAAGAAGTAACTGGTCAAGTACTTGGTACTTATATTCGTCACCGCAGATTAACTTATGCGGCATTATCTTTGCGCATGACAAGTAAACCTATTTTAGATATTGCTATGCAATATCGTTTTGATTCGCAGCAAACTTTTACTCGTTCTTTTAAAAAGCAATTTAATGAAACACCAGCAAGTTATCGTCGTGGTGAATTTTGGGATCCTACCGGGTTAACTCCTGCTATTGAATTAAATAAAAATCGACTTTCTTTACCTGAACCTAAATTTGTGAATATGCCGAAACAAACTTTTTGGGGGATCTCTTACAAAAATAATTGTAATTTGAGTCAAATTTTAGATGAAGAAAATAAATTAAGATCGCAGTTTTTTCAAAATTATTTATCCCATTATGCTCACAATAGCGACAGTTTACCGGATAAGATTTTTGCTTTTAGCCGCATTTTGAAAAGTAAAGATAATGCTAATGAACAAGAACTTTTATATACAATTGCTTTAGATCATAATAATAATCTTGAGCATATAGAACCAATTGTTAATGAAGGTGGTTTATATCTTTGTTTTAAATATATCGGTTCGCTAGAAAATTTCAGCGATTTTATTTCTCAAGTCCATTTAGCTGCAATGCCAGCATTGAAAGTTCGGTTACGCACTTCAAGCTGTTTAATTGAGATTCATCATAATCATCATGATGATACGATTAAATGTTTTGAAGATATCCATACTATGGAATGTGATTATTGTGTACCTGTGGTTGCAGATGATGAAGTCAATATCCAGTCAAACTTGTTATAGTCTACTTTAACTAGTTTTTATAAATATTGACTATTATTTTATTTATCTGATTTCAATAGAATGTTTTCCAACCACACTTTAAATTCAGGTGTTGCTTCTTTTAAACTATTCGATCCTCTGGTAACAGTGGCAATGCCAATTTTTAATTGTTCTTTAAGTTGGCGCTGATTTATTGAGCCATCCAGTAATGATCGGACAATTTTAACTCTTGTGATTAATGCATCCCGTTCATCAGCGGTCATCAGTAATTTCAATATATCTAATGAATAACCACTATTAAATGCTTGGTGTAATATTTCAACCGTTTGGTTCCATTCTTTAGTTTTCATGTAATGCACCATTAATATTGTCTATTAAATTCGTTTGTTGTCAGTATATGAGGGTGTTGATTTCCTAAAATATATTGGTAAATATAATCATAAACTAATACACTTTTGACATAATTTCGAGTTTCATTAAAGGGAATACTTTCAATAAATGCGATAGCATCAAGTTTTCCATTACTATTATTCAACCATTTTTTTACTCGGCCAGGACCAGCATTATATGCCGCCGAGGATAAAATACGATTGTTATCATTTTGTAAATAAACACTATTTAAAAAATAAGTACCTAACTGTATATTCGTTGTCGGTTCAAACAGTTGGCTTGGTGAATAATAGGTAATATTACTGATTTTTTTGGCTGTTTCCTTAGCTGTTGCTGGCATTAATTGCATTAAACCACTGGCTCCAACTGGAGACTGTATCGTGGTGTCAAATGCACTTTCTTGCCGAGTTATTGCTAAAGCATAAGATAATGGAATCGCTTTATCTTTCAAGGCATCATTATATAAGTTTTTATACATGATAGGTAGGCGTTCAGTCCAATTATCCCATAGTTTACCAGATATTGTTGCTTGTATACTTAGTTCTCCCCAACCTTTTTGATAAGCGTATTTAGCTAAATCTAAATATTCATTTTCTGCTGTATGGTTTTTAAGTACATATCGCCATTCTTGTTTTGACTCCCCTAACATACCTAATAATCTTAATTCTTTAATTCTAATCGCAAATGGTTGCTGGTCATACTTGGCTTTAAGTGCATTGACTTCTGCAGTCGGGATCTTTTTCGATAAATTATTAATAGTATATGGTTGATTAAGAGCTTGTGCACTTACCATGCCATAAAAACCACGTTTATTAGTTAAACTTTTTAAGATATGTTTTGCTTCGTTGGTTTTATTGTTATTGAGTAATACTCGAGCGTGCCAGTATTGCCACTCCTCTTTTAATTGATCTTCTGGAGTTAGTTGTTTTAGCCAATGTGCAATATCTTTGTAATTATTAGCATCAATAGCCATGCGAATACGTTTTTCAACTAAAATTGAGTCGTGACTTTTGCTAATATAATTATCTCGCCATTTGATCTGTTCTGGGGTTGCTGAATCACTAAAATAACTATTGGCTAAGCTTTGTTGTAATTTAATTTGCTCATCATCAGTGAAATTCTGTTTTTTTATTAGTTGTGGTAATAATACCGCAGCCATTTTTTTGTCAGCTTTAACTAACCGAGGATAAGAAGCTAAAACAATTTTTTGGGTGAAGGTACTCGTTTTAATATTTTTTGAAAAATCTTCAATTTTTCGCGGATTATCAAAAATAGCTAATAAATGATTTTTGGTTGTTTGATAGTTATCATCTAGTAAGTTGGTTAAATGGCGAGCTAATTTTAAATTGTTGTTTTCTAAAGCTAGTTCTATGCGTAATAAAATAATATTTGCTGTGCGTTTACCACTTTTTGACCATGCATCTAATAAAGGATCACAAGCCGAAGGCAATTCTTTACCTGTTAACCATAGCGATTCAACATTATCGAATACCGCTTTATCTTGATGTTGTTGTAATTTTGCATACTGATATCGGCAATTAGAGGCAATGGAATTATCTATAGGAAAAGTGATAATTGCATTCCAGTCTTGACGGTTAGCCAGCTCAGTTATATAAGCCTGAGTTAATGACGATGTTAATGGGAAATCATGATATTTTTTTGCAAAATCACTCACAGCTTGTGTTGATACTGTTTTAATGTTGTTTTGAAAAAATTGCACAGCAGCATAAGGGTATAGTGGATAGTTTTTTAATTGTTTTAGTAATTTCTGTTG
Source organism: Gilliamella sp. W8128 (assembly GCF_016100545.1). NCBI lineage: Bacteria > Pseudomonadati > Pseudomonadota > Gammaproteobacteria > Orbales > Orbaceae > Gilliamella > Gilliamella sp. W8128. The sequence continues at coordinate 129,541 of NZ_JACFSE010000006.1, read as the reverse complement.
TTCATCAAAAGTTAATGATTGATAAGTGTTTTGCCACTTTTGGTAATTTTGTCGCAAATCATTCAAAGTAGGCTCCGCAAACACACTTTTAGCCCAAAGTATGCTTAATATTAAACACCAGCGTATTACTAAATTCATTCTTAAACTCCTGTATCAAATTAGTTTATTAGATTAGCATATTCCCGTATATTTCGTCGATGAAGAACTGATAACTTAATTCCCACTAAAATAGTCAACTAAATACTTGACTAAAAGTAATGGATATATAAAATATTTACTATTAAATATAGGGGAATGATTAATGAAATTGACATCAAAAGGGCGATATGCAGTGACAGCTATGTTAGATGTAGCACTGCATTCAGAATCAGGCCCTGTATCACTTGCTGATATTTCAGAACGTCAGGAAATCTCACTATCTTATTTAGAACAACTGTTTTCACGATTGCGTAAAAATGGTTTAGTTTCAAGTGTTAGAGGTCCTGGTGGTGGTTATGTACTCGGCCGTAGTATGGAGCAAATTGCGATTAGCTCAATTGTAAAAGCTGTTGATGAAACTGTTCATGCGACTAAATGCCACGGTAATACCGGATGTCAAAATGGTGTAAGATGCCTTACCCATAGTTTATGGAATGACTTGAGTGAGCGAATCAATGATTTTTTGACCAGCATTACTTTAAGCGAATTGGTTAATAATCAAGAAGTGAAAGCCGTCTTTAATCGACAAAGTCATCTTCATCAAAACAGAATTAATTAAAAATACAGAATTTGTAATTGGGAGTAATTAATGAAATTACCTATTTATATGGATTATGCAGCAACAACGCCTGTAGATCCTAGAGTAGCTGAAAAAATGATGCAGTATTTAACACCCGATGGTGTTTTTGGTAACCCCGCTTCTCGTTCACATAAATTTGGTTGGCAAGCTGAAGAAGCCGTTGATATTGCACGAAATCAAATTGCTGACTTAATTGGTGCCGATTCACGTGAAATTGTATTTACTTCAGGCGCGACAGAAGCCGATAACTTAGCCATTAAAGGTGCGGCGCATTTTAATCATGCTAAAGGTAAGCACATTATTACCTGTAAAACGGAACATAAAGCAGTGCTTGATACTTGTCGTCAATTAGAACGAGAAGGTTATGAAGTGACTTATTTAGCACCAGAATCAAATGGTATTCTTGATCTTGATAAACTGGCTGCAGCGATGCGTAGTGACACAACTGTTGTATCAATTATGCACGTTAATAATGAAACTGGTGTTATTCAGGATATCGAAAAAATCGGCGAAATGTGCCGTGAAAGAGGCATTGTATTTCATGTTGATGCAACCCAAAGTGTTGGTAAATTACCGATTGACCTAACTAAATTAAAAGTCGATCTTATGTCGTTCTCTGGTCATAAGATCTATGGGCCAAAAGGCATTGGTGGACTTTATGTTAGACGTAAACCACGAGTACGTATTGAAGCCCAAATGCATGGTGGTGGACATGAACGCGGTATGCGTTCTGGTACTTTACCGGTACACCAAATTGTGGGTATGGGTGAAGCGTACCGTATAGCAAAAGAAGAGATGACAACAGAAATACCACGTCTTTTAGCTCTAAAAACTCGTTTATGGAATGGATTAAAAGATATTGATGAAGTTTATCTTAATGGTTCATTAGAGCATGGTGTGGCTAATATTTTAAATGTAAGCTTTGCTTATATTGAAGGTGAATCACTTATGATGGCGCTAAAAGATTTAGCAGTATCATCTGGTTCAGCATGTACTTCTGCAAGTTTAGAGCCGTCTTATGTATTACGAGCACTAGGACTTAATGATGAACTTGCCCATAGTTCAATAAGATTTTCATTTGGTCGATTTAGTACCGAAGAAGAAGTAGATTATGTAATTAAGTTAATTAAAGATTCTATCGGTAAATTAAGAGATCTTTCTCCACTTTGGGAAATGTTTAAAGATGGTGTTGATTTAACAAAAATTAAGTGGTCAGCCCATTAAAAATTAGGAGTAAATTATGGCATATAGTGAAAAAGTCGTCGATCATTATGAAAATCCACGCAATGTAGGTTCTTTTGATCAAAATGATCCAAATGTTGGTAGTGGTATGGTTGGTGCACCAGCATGTGGCGATGTAATGCGGTTACAAATCAAAGTTAATGATGATGGTATTATTGAGGATGCCAAATTTAAAACTTATGGTTGTGGTAGTGCAATTGCCTCAAGCTCATTAGTGACTGAATGGATTAAAGGTAAATCATTAGATGAAGCTGAAGCAATAAAAAATACTGATATAGCGAAAGAATTAGCTTTGCCTCCAGTTAAAATTCACTGTTCAATTTTAGCGGAAGACGCCATTAAAGCAGCAATTGATGATTATAAAACCAAAAAAGGACAACGTTAATGGCAATCACATTAACTAATAGCGCAGCAAATCGAGTTCAGGCCTTTTTAGCTAACAGAGGTAAAGGGGTTGGGCTTCGGTTAGGCGTTAAAACTTCTGGCTGTTCGGGAATGGCTTATGTAATAGAATTTGCTGATATCATTAATGATGATGATAGTGTTTTTGAAGATAAAGATGTCAAAGTGATCATTGACAAAAAAAGTTTAGTTTATCTTGATGGAACAGAACTTGATTTTGTTAAAGAAGGTCTAAATGAAGGCTTTAAATTCAATAACCCTAACGCTAGCAATGAATGTGGTTGTGGCGAAAGCTTTAATGTTTAATGGGACATGAATTGTGATTAATTACTTTGAATTATTTCAATTACCAATTCAATTACCTATTGATAATGGTCAGTTAACGACTAACTATCAACAATTGCAACGGCAATATCATCCTGATAATTTTGCTCAGGCAACAGATAATGAAAAAGTGGCGATTATTCAAAAGTCGGCAATGATCAATGATGGTTATCAGACCCTAAAAAATCCGATAAAAGCGGCTGAATACTTTTTATCATTGCAAGGTTTTGATGTTGCAACAGAGCAAAATATTATTCATGATGCCGATTTTTTAATGGAACAATTTAGTTTGCGTGAAAAATTGGATGATATTGAAAATCAAAATAATATTGATCTGTTAGATGATTTTCATTCGGAAATTTCGCAACGAAAAAAACAAGTCTATCATCAGCTATTGCAACATATGTCCCAACAAGATTGGCAAAGCGCAGTTAATCAAATCTATAAAATCCGTTATCTTGCTAGATTGATTGAACAGATCGAAAAGTTACAAGAAAAGCAATTTGCTCTATAATTTAAGATTAAGTAACACATCAATTAGAGATAGATCAAATGGTATTATTACAGATCAGTGAACCGGGACAAACCCCAGAACCTCATCAACGTCGATTAGCTATTGGCATAGATCTAGGGACAACTAATTCTTTAGTCGCAACAGTTCGTAGTGGGCAAGCAGAAGTTTTGCCAGATTTAGATGGTAATGCATTATTACCATCTGTTGTGTATTATGGCCTTGACCATGATGATAATACTATTATTACTGTCGGTAAAAATGCTAAAACTAATGCAGCCAATGATCCATTGAATACGGTTAGTTCAATAAAACGCTTAATGGGAAGAAGCTTAACTGATATTGATAGTTCACGCTTTCCCTATACTTTTTCACAAACTGATAATGGCGTTCCTTTATTAAATTTACCTAATCAGCAAGTTAATCCAGTACAAGTTTCAGCTGAAATTTTGATTGCTTTGGCCGATCGAGCTAAACAAAGCTTAGATGGTGAGATTGATGGCGCAGTAATAACAGTACCAGCTTATTTTGATGATGCGCAAAGACAAGCAACTAAGGATGCGGCTAAATTAGCTGGATTACATGTTTTAAGATTACTGAATGAACCAACTGCTGCTGCTATTGCTTATGGCTTAGATTCAGGTAAAGAAGGTGTTATTGCTGTTTATGATTTAGGTGGTGGTACATTTGATATCTCTATTTTACGTCTACATAAAGGTGTATTTGAAGTTTTAGCAACCGGAGGAGATTCAGCACTTGGCGGTGATGATTTTGACCGATTACTTGCTGATTATTTAAAAGTACAGTTAGGTTTAAATAACAATTCTGACCCATATATAAACCAAAAAATTATCGATGAAGCAGTTAAAATTAAAATTATATTAAGCCAGCAAGATTCTGCTTTAGTGAATATAGAAGGGCAATCTTTAACAATAACTCGTAAACAATTTGAAGACTTAATTGAACCTTTAGTTAAACGAACATTGGCAGTTTGTCGCCGTGCATTGAAAGATGCACAAATTGATTTTGATGAAGTTAGTGAAGTTGTGATGGTCGGTGGCTCAACTCGAGTGCCATTAGTAAGGCAATTAGTTGGTCGTTATTTCAAAACTGAACCTTTAACCTCGATTGATCCAGATAAAGTTGTTGCCATTGGTGCCGCAATACAGGCGGATATACTGGTTGGCAATAAACCTGATTCAGACATGTTATTGCTGGATGTTATTCCTTTATCTTTAGGGATTGAAACTATGGGGGAATTAGTTGAAAAAATTATTCCTCGTAATAGCACAATTCCATGCGCTCGAGCACAAGAGTTTACCACATTTAAAGATGGCCAAACGGCGATGATGATTCATGTTTTGCAAGGTGAACGAGAAAGTGTTGCCGATTGCCGTTCGTTAGCAAAATTTACTTTGCGAGGGATCCCTCCTATGCCAGCAGGTGGTGCGCATATTCGAGTTACCTTTCAAGTCGATGCTGATGGTTTATTGAGTGTTACGGCAATGGAAAAATCGACCGGGATTGAGGCGGCGATTCAAGTTAAGCCTTCTTATGGACTGTCAGAAAACGAAATTGCTAGCATGATTCAAGATTCAATCAATTATGCAAATCAAGATAAACAACTAAGAAAGCTTGCCGAACAGAAAGTAGAGGCAGCCAGAGTACTTGAAACATTACAATCTGCACTAGATAAAGATGCTGATTTATTAGATGAAGAGGAACTTAATCTTATCTTGAATGCCAAGCAAAAATTGCAACAAGCAACGGAATCTAATGATTGTTCTTTGATTGAGCAGCAAATTAAACATGTTGATAACGCAACACAAACCTTTGCTGCTAAACGTATGAATAGATCAATACGTGATGCCTTAACCGGGCATAGCGTTGATGATATTTAACCAATGAGATTATTATGCCAAAAATTACCTTTTTACCAAATGCTGATCTTTGTCCTGAAGGAAAAACTGTTGAGGCCGAAGAAGGCGAATCAATATTAGATGTCGCTTTGCGCAATGACATCGAAATAGAGCATGCTTGTGAAATGTCTTGTGCTTGTTCAACTTGTCACTGTATTGTCCGAAAAGGATTTGATTCACTTGAAGAAAGTGATGAACAAGAGGATGATATGCTAGATAAAGCTTGGGGTGTCGAGCCTCATAGTCGTTTAAGTTGCCAAGCTCGAGTAGCCGATGAAGATCTTGAAGTCGAAATTCCAAGATATAGCCTTAATCACGCCAAAGAAGATCATTAATTAGTCGCCTTTATGGCGACATCCTTCTGTAAAAACACCTTTCCTCAAATTTTTACTTGTGATAATTATCTCATTTTATTTACCTAATTGACTTAGTTGCTTTCAACTTGATAATGATTCTGCTATAGTCACAGACTAAACATATGCTTAAAAATAGACAGGTGTTTATGAATCAAAGAGAAAAGCAGATTCTTACGATTATTCGCAAAGATCCCTTCATCCAACAACAAGTGATTGCTGAAATGTTAGGCATTACCCGTTCTAGTGTAGCTGGTTACATTATGACTTTGACTCAAAAAGGTTATATAAAAGGAAAAGGTTATCTTTTGTCTGAAAATAATCATGTGGTTGTCGTGGGTTCTTGTAACATGGATGTGACCGGATATTCAGATGAAAAGTTAGTTTATCAAGATTCTAATCCTGGTAAGATTCGTTGTACTCCTGGCGGTGTAGGGCGAAATATTGCTGAAAATTTGGCGCTTTTAGGACTTGATACCCATCTTATTTCAATGATTGGCGATGATTTCTATGGTGCCCAGCTTATTGAACATACCCGAAAAGCCGGTGTTAATATGGAGCATTGCCATGTGATAAAAGGCGATAGTACTTCAACTTACCTCTCTCTGCTTGATCAATCAGGAGAAATGGTGATAGCTATTAATGATATGGATATTATTAACAAACTAACACCAAGTTTATTAAATGAATCTAAGCAGTTAATTCAGCATGCTAAATTACTAGTTATCGACTGTAATTTGCAACAAGAAGCATTAACATGGCTGTTTAATAATGCTGGGGAAGTGCCTATTTTTGTTGATACTGTATCTGCATTTAAGTCTCATAAGATTAAAGCTTGGTTGTCATATATTCATACTTTAAAACCTAACCGACTAGAAGCCGAAATTTTAAGTGGAATAAAAATCGAAACTAATGACGATATTCCTAAAGTGGTTGACTGGTTCCATCAGCAAGGCGTGCAACGAATTGCAATTAGCGCTGGTGCTGATGGTGTTTATTATAGCGAAATCAATGGTGATCGTGGTTGGTCTGCATCCATTCCAACTGATATTGTCAGCGTTACTGGTGCTGGTGATGCAATGCTTGCAGGGCTTGTTCAAGGTTACTTGAATGGACTGAGTTTTTATCAAAGTGTGAGATTTGGTCAAGCTTGTTCGGCATTAACATTATCATCTGAATTTACTAATAATCCTAATTTATCAATTAATTGTGTTCAAAATATTTTGGAGTCCCTTTCATGAACAATGTGTCTAAATATAATCAATATCTTGATATTTCGCCTGAAGTTAAACAAGCTCTTGAAAATAATCAACCGGTTGTGGCATTAGAATCTACCATTATTTCACATGGTATGCCATATCCACAAAATGTTGAAACTGCATTAAAAGTAGAAGAAATTGTCAGACAAAATGGCGCAATACCTGCCACTATTGCGGTAATTAATGGTCGTTTAAAAGCTGGTTTGTCAAAAGAAGAGATAACAATTCTTGGTAAAGAAGGATTAAATGTAACTAAAGTGAGTCGTCGAGATTTACCAGTAGTTGTAGCTAATAAACAAAATGGTGCAACTACCGTTGCCGCAACCATGATTATCGCTGAATTAGCCGGTATTCGTGTGTTTGCAACTGGTGGGCTTGGTGGTGTTCATCGTGGGGCAGAACATACATTTGATATTTCTGCCGATCTTCAAGAACTTGCCAATACTAGTGTTGCAGTTGTTTGTGCTGGTGCTAAATCAATTTTAGACTTAGGTTTAACGATGGAATATCTTGAAACATTTGGTGTTCCTGTGGTTGGTTATCAAACTGAAAAACTACCGTCATTTTTTAGTCGAACTAGCCCATTTGATGTTAGTGTCAAACTAGATAGTGCCAAACAAATAGCTGAGATGATTAAGGTAAAATGGGATTTAGGCTTAAATGGTGGGGTTGTGGTTGCTAATCCTATCCCAACACAATATGCAATGGATGAAGAGTTAATTTCAGCAGCAATTGAAAAAGCCTTAAAAGAATCAGTAGAGCAAGGAATTAAAGGTAAAGAAACTACCCCATTTTTATTGGCAAAAGTAGTGGAATTAACTGGTGGTGATAGTTTAGAAGCAAATATCAACCTTGTCTTTAATAATGCAAAATTAGCTTCTGAAATTGCGATGAGTTATTGCAATAGTAAATAAATTTAATGCAAATAAAGATTGTATTTTGTAATCTAAACTGCTTTTAAATAATGGAACAGCATCACTATGATTACTGTTTCATTATTAGCTAATCAATTAGATAATTATATACAAGTTTTTATAATTACTCCTTGCATTAGCCAATAAATCCCGTATAATTGTCGCACTTTGTTTGCTGATTTTTCAATAAACAAATGCGTAAAAAGATATAGTCTTTATGTCAAAATATTGAATTATATCAACAATATCTCCGATTTGGGGATTACGAAAAGAACGGATTACACTCTCCTGTCAATCGAAACAGGGCAAGAGGAGTAATCTTTTGTTATAACTTTTAAATAGTGGAGCTCTGGTCTCATGTCGAACCAAAGAATCCGTATCCGGTTAAAAGCGTTTGATCATCGTTTGATTGATCAATCAACTGCTGAAATTGTAGAAACTGCGAAGCGCACTGGCGCACAAGTTCGTGGTCCTATTCCATTACCGACACGCAAAGAGCGTTTCACAGTATTGATTTCTCCGCACGTTAATAAAGATGCGCGTGATCAATATGAGATTCGCACTCATAAACGTCTAGTTGATATTGTAGAGCCAACTGAAAAAACAGTTGATGCTTTAATGCGTCTAGATCTTGCTGCCGGTGTTGATGTGCAGATCAGTTTAGGTTAATCCTAAGCTGAATGATTGAGAGGTCGAAACAATGATTGGTTTAATCGGTCGTAAAGTAGGAATGACACGAATCTTCACCGAAGAGGGTGTTTCTATTCCTGTCACCGTAGTTGAAGTTCAAAGCAACCGCGTTACTCAAGTTAAAACACTTGAAAATGACGGTTATCAAGCTATTCAGGTTACTACTGGCAGCAAAAAAGCAAGCCGAGTAAATAAACCTGAAGCAGGTCATTTCGCTAAGGCTGGCGTTGAAGCTGGTCGTGGTCTATGGGAATTCCGTTTTGAAGAAGGCGAATATACTGTAGGTCAAAGCATTAACGTTGATATTTTCACAGACGTTAAAAAAGTTGATGTTACTGGTACATCTAAAGGTAAAGGTTTCGCTGGCGTAACTAAACGTTGGAATTTCCGCACTCAAGATGCTACTCATGGTAACTCTTTGGCACACCGTGGTCATGGCTCTATTGGTCAAAACCAAACTCCAGGTAAAGTGTTCAAAGGTCGTAAAATGGCAGGTCACTTAGGTAATGAACGTGTAACTGTTCAAAACTTAGATATTGTTCGTGTTGATGCTGAACGTAACCTTTTATTAATTAAAGGTGCAGTACCAGGCGCGATCAATAGTGACGTAATTGTTAAACCGGCAATCAAGGCTTAACGTCGAGGAGATAGAGATGGAATTAGTAGTAAAAGACGCGCAAGCGCTTTCTGTTTCCGAAACTACCTTCGGACGTGAGTTTAATGAAGCGTTAGTTCACCAAGTAGTTGTTGCTTATGCATCTGCTGCTCGTCAAGGCTCTCGCGCACAAAAAACTCGTGCAGAAATCGCTGGTTCAGGCAAAAAACCATGGCGTCAAAAAGGCACAGGTCGTGCTCGTTCAGGTTCTATTAAGAGCCCAATCTGGCGTAGTGGTGGTGTAACATTTGCAGCAAAACCACAAGATCATAGCCAAAAAGTTAACCGTAAAATGTATCGTGGTGCATTAAAGAGTATTTTCTCTGAATTAGTGCGTCAAGAACGTTTAATCGTGGTTGAAACATTTACTGTTGAAGCACCTAAGACTAAATTATTAACTCAGAAATTAAATGATATGAACCTAAAAGATGTGCTAATCATTACTTCTGAAGTTGATGAAAATCTTTTCTTAGCAGCACGTAACTTATATAAAGTTGATGTGCGTGATGTGGCAGGTATTGATCCAGTTAGTTTGATTGCATTTGACAAAGTGGTTATCACTGTTGATGCCGTTAAACAAGTAGAGGAGATGTTAGCATGATTCGTGAAGAGCGTCTGCTTAAAGTCCTGCGAGCACCACATGTTTCTGAAAAAGCATCTATTTCAATGGAAAAAACAAATACATTAGTATTGAAAGTTGCTAAAGATGCTACTAAGAGAGAGATTAAAGCCGCAGTTGAACAACTATTTGAAGTCAAAGTAGATGACGTTAATACTCTTGTTGTTAAAGGCAAAGTAAAACGTCGTGGTCAACAAATCGGTCGCCGTAGCGACTGGAAAAAAGCTTACGTTACTTTAGCAGAAGGTCAAAATTTAGACCTTGCTGGCGTCGCTGAGTAATTCGGAGGAGTAAGAACAATGGCAGTTGTTAAGTGTAAACCTACATCTCCGGGTCGTCGCCACGTTGTTAAAGTGGTTAACCCAGAGTTGCATAAAGGTAAGCCTTATGCACCGTTGCTTGATACAAAAAGCAAAACTGGTGGTCGCAATAATAATGGTCGTATCACTACCCGTCATATCGGTGGTGGTCATAAACAACATTATCGTATTGTCGACTTTAAGCGTAATAAAGATGGTATTCCAGCAGTTGTTGAACGTTTGGAATATGATCCGAACCGTAGTGCAAATATTGCATTGGTTCTATATAAAGACGGTGAACGTCGTTATATTTTAGCGCCTAAAGGCTTAAAAGCAGGTGATCAGATCCAATCTGGTGTTGATGCAGCGATTAAAACAGGTAACTGTTTACCAATGCGCAATATTCCAGTAGGTTCTACCGTGCATAATATTGAAATGAAACCAGGTAAAGGCGGACAACTTGCTCGCTCAGCTGGTAGCTATGTTCAAATCGTTGCTCGTGATGGTGCTTATGTAACATTACGTCTACGTTCAGGTGAAATGCGTAAAGTATTATCTGATTGCCGCGCCACTATTGGTGAAGTGGGTAACTCAGAACATATGCTTCGCGTACTAGGTAAAGCGGGTGCAACGCGTTGGCGTGGTGTTCGTCCTACTGTTCGTGGTACAGCAATGAACCCGGTAGATCATCCACATGGTGGTGGTGAAGGTCGTAACTTTGGTAAACATCCTGTGTCTCCATGGGGTCAAAAAGCCAAAGGATTGAAAACGCGCAGCAACAAACGTACTGATAAGTATATTGTTCGCCGTCGCAATAAGAAATAATTAATATAGAGGATTAGCTATGCCACGTTCTCTCAAGAAGGGTCCTTTTATTGACCTACACTTGCTGAAGAAGGTAGAGAAAGCGGTGGAAAGCGGGGACAAGAAACCAATTCGTACTTGGTCCCGTCGTTCAACGATCTTTCCTAACATGATCGGATTGACCATCGCTGTCCATAATGGTCGTCAGCACGTTCCAGTTTATGTTTCCGACGAAATGGTTGGTCATAAATTGGGTGAATTCGCGCCGACTCGTACTTATCGCGGCCACGCTGCGGATAAGAAAGCTAAGAAGAAATAAGTAGGAGAAAGAGATGGAAACAATTGCAAAGTACCGCCACGCTCGTTCTTCTGCACAAAAAGTTCGCTTAGTTGCAGATCTTGTTCGCGGTAAAAAAGTGTCTCAGGCACTTGATATTTTAACGTACACCAATAAAAAAGCGGCTGTACTTGTTAAAAAAGTATTAGAGTCTGCTATTGCTAATGCAGAGCATAACGATGGTGCTGATATTGATGATCTGAAAGTTGCGAAAATTTTCGTAGACGAAGGCCCAACCATGAAGCGTATTATGCCTCGTGCGAAAGGTCGTGCAGATCGAATTTTGAAGCGTACGAGTCACATCACCGTGATCGTCTCAGATCGCTAGGCTGGAGAATAGCAATGGGTCAAAAAGTAAATCCAAATGGTATCCGACTAGGCATCGTCAAGCCTTGGACATCTACATGGTATTCGGGTACAAAGACATTCGCTGATAATTTAGAAAGTGATTTTAGAGTGCGTGAATTCTTAAATAAAGAATTAGCACAAGCATCAATCTCTAAAATTGTTATCGATCGTTCAGCAGAAACTAACGTTCGCATTACTATTCACACTGCTCGTCCAGGTATTGTGATTGGTAAAAAAGGTGAGGACGTTGAAAAATTACGTAATGCCGTAGCTTCTATTGTCAATAAATACAAAGACAAAAAAGAGAAACGTGATGTTGCAGTACAAATTAATATTGCTGAAGTTCGTAAACCAGAACTAGACGCTAAATTAGTTGCTGACAGTATTACCTCTCAGTTAGAACGCCGTGTTATGTTCCGTCGTGCAATGAAACGTGCGGTTCAAAATGCAATGAAGGCGGGTGCTAAAGGTATCAAAGTTGAAGTAAGTGGTCGTTTAGGCGGCGCTGAAATTGCTCGTAGTGAGTGGTATCGTGAAGGTCGCGTACCATTACATACATTAAGAGCGGACATCGACTATGGTTTATCAGAAGCATTGACTACCTATGGTATTATTGGTGTTAAAGTGTGGATCTTCAAAGGTGAGATCCTTGGTGGTATGGCTGCCGTTGAACAAGCAGAAAAACAACCTGCTGCTCAACCGAAAAAGCAGCGCAAAGGCCGAAAACAATAAGGAGCGTCGCTGATGTTACAACCAAAGCGTACAAAATTCCGTAAAGTGCACAAGGGCCGCAATCGTGGTCTTGCTGTGAGTACTGATGTAAGTTTCGGTACATTCGGTCTTAAGGCTGTGGGTCGTGGTCGTTTGACTGCGCGCCAGATCGAAGCAGCACGTCGTGCAATGACTCGTGCAGTTAAGCGTCAAGGTAAAATCTGGATTCGAGTTTTCCCTGATAAACCAATTACTGAAAAACCACTTGAAGTGCGTATGGGTAAAGGTAAGGGTAACGTTGAATACTGGGTTGCTCAGATTCAACCAGGTAAAGTCCTTTATGAAATGGACGGTGTACCGGAAGAAGTTGCTCGTGAAGCATTTGCGTTGGCAGCTGCAAAACTGCCAATTAAAACCACCTTTGTGATTAAGACGGTGATGTAAATGAAAGCAAAAGAGCTACGCGAAAAAAGCGTTGAAGAGTTAAATACTGAACTTCTTAATTTATTACGTGAGCAATTTAACTTACGTATGCAATTAGCTGGAGGTCAGTTAACACAAACTCATATGTTAAAACAAGTGCGTCGTAATATTGCACGAGTTAAAACGTTATTAACTGAGAAGGCGGGTGCGTAATATGACTACTGAAGTAAAAATTCGTACTCAGCAAGGTCGTGTTATTAGCGACAAAATGGATAAATCTATTACTGTAGCTATTGAACGTAAAGTGAAGCATCCGTTATATGGTAAGTTCATTAAACGTACGACTAAATTGCATGTACATGATGAAAACAACGAGTGTGGTATTGGTGATACTGTAGAAATTAAAGAGTGTCGTCCATTATCAAAAACCAAATCTTGGACTCTTGTTCGAATCGTTGAAAAAGCAGTTAGCTAATCAAATTTGATTAAAAACTGTACATAATATAATAAACGGCTCACCGGCCGTTTATTTTATGCTATCCATTTTATTTGAGTGGTGTTATACTATGCGCCCTCACGTAAGTGGGTTTTTGGTTGTCTATTCTTATCCATGGTAGTTGAGGTGGATGAAGGTAGATTAGACAATAATTAATTTATACGGAGCATTAAAATGATCCAAGAACAGACTAGGCTCGATGTTGCTGATAACTCTGGCGCACGTAGCGTAATGTGTATCAAGGTTCTCGGTGGATCGCATCGTCGTTATGCAGCGGTAGGTGATATCATCAAAGTTACCATTAAAGAAGCTATTCCACGTGGTAAAGTTAAAAAAGGTGATGTACTTAAAGCTGTGGTGGTGCGCACTCGAAAAGGTGTTCGTCGTCCTGATGGATCTGTCATTCGTTTCGATCGCAATGCTTGTGTTATTTTAAATAATAACAGTGAGCAACCGATTGGTACGCGTATTTTTGGACCGGTCACTCGTGAACTTCGTTCTGAGAAGTTTATGAAGATCATTTCATTAGCACCAGAAGTACTGTAAGGAGCGGGTAATGGCAGCTAAAATCCGTCGAGAAGATGAAGTTATCGTGTTAGCCGGTAAAGATAAAGGTAAACGCGGTAAAGTAAAAAGTGTTTTGTCTACTGGTAAAGTGATTGTTGAAGGTATCAATTTGGTGAAAAAACACCAAAAACCAGTACCTGCATTAAATCAAGAAGGTGGAATTGTTGAGAAAGAAGCGCCAATTAACGTTTCTAACGTAGCAATTTTTAACCAAGATACAGGCAAAGCAGATCGCGTAGGCTTTCGTTTTGAAGACGGTAAAAAAGTCCGTTTTTATAAGTCTACTAATAAATTAATCAATTAAGTAATTTGGAGTGTACGATGGCGAAACTGCATGATTACTACAAAGCACAGGTAGTAAATAAACTGCAAGAACAGTTTGGCTACAAATCTGTCATGCAAGTCCCTCGGATCGAAAAGATCACCTTGAATATGGGTGTGGGTGAAGCAATTACTGATAAGAAATTATTAGATAATGCGGTTGCAGATTTAGCAGCAATCAGTGGTCAAAAACCACTAGTCACTAAAGCACGCAAATCAGTTGCTGGTTTTAAAATCCGTCAAGGGTATCCTATTGGTTGTAAAGTCACTTTACGTGGCGAACGTATGTGGGAATTTTTTGAACGTCTAGTTTATATTGCTCTTCCTCGTACTCGAGATTTTCGTGGTTTAAGCGCAAAATCTTTCGATGGTCGTGGTAACTATAGCATGGGTGTTCGTGAACAAATCGTTTTCCCTGAAATCGATTATGATAAAGTTGATCGTGTTCGTGGTTTAGATATCACTATCACAACAACAGCACAATCTGATGAAGAAGGCCGAGCTTTATTATCTGCCTTTAACTTCCCATTTCGTAAGTAAGGTAGGGCATAATGGCTAAACAATCAATGATTGAACGCGATAAAAAACGCGTAAAGCTAGCAGAAAAATATTTTGCAAAGCGTCAAGAATTAAAAGCGATTATCTCTGATCTTAATGCATCAGATGAAGATCGTTGGAATGCAGTGCTTAAATTGCAAACGCTTCCTCGTGATTCTAGTCCATCACGTCAACGTCGTCGTTGTCGTCAAACCGGTCGTCCTCATGGCGTCCTTCGTAAGTTTGGTTTAAGCCGTATTAAGGTTCGTGAATCAGCCATGCGTGGTGAGATTCCTGGTCTTAAAAAGGCAAGTTGGTAATCAGGGGAGTGTTATAGATGAGCATGCAAGATCCTATAGCAGATATGTTGACCCGCATTCGTAACGGTCAAGCTGCGAATAAAGTTGCAGTCACCATGCCTTCCTCTAAGCTAAAAGTGGCAATTGCCAATGTGCTAAAAGAAGAAGGTTATATCGGGGACTATAAAGTAGTTGGTGACACTAAACCAGAATTGGAAATCACTTTAAAATATTTCCAAGGTAAGGCTGTAGTAGAAAGTATTAAACGTGTTAGCCGTCCAGGTTTACGTATTTATAAACGTAAAGATGAATTACCAAAAGTAATGGCTGGATTAGGTATTGCAGTTGTTTCTACTTCTAAAGGTGTTATGACTGATCGTGCAGCACGCCAAGCAGGTCTTGGTGGTGAAATTATCTGCTACGTAGCGTAAGGGAGAAAAAAATGTCTCGTGTTGCAAAAGCACCTGTCGTTGTTCCTGCTGGCGTAGAGGTAAAACTCAATGGTCAGGTAATTACGATTAAAGGTAAAAATGGCGAGTTATCTCGTACAATAAATAATGCAGTTGTTATTAATCAAGCAGAAGGCCAGATTACATTTGCGCCTCGTGACGGTTTTGCTGACGCTTGGGCGCAAGCAGGTACTGCTCGTGCATTGATTAATGCAATGGTTATTGGTGTTACTGAAGGTTTTACTAAAAAACTTCAGCTAGTTGGTGTCGGTTATCGTGCACAAGTTAAAGGTAATACAATTGGCTTATCTCTTGGTTATTCACATCCAATTGATCACCAATTACCTGCAGGTGTAACAGCTGAATGTCCTTCGCAAACTGAAATCGTTCTGAAAAGTGCTGATAAACAGTTAATTGGACAAGTAGCTGCTGATATCCGTGCTTATCGTCGTCCTGAACCTTATAAAGGTAAAGGTGTTCGTTACGCAGATGAAGTTGTGCGTACTAAAGAAGCTAAGAAAAAGTAAGGTAACACTATGGATAAGAAATCAGCTCGTATCCGTCGTGCAACTAAAGCGCGTCGTAAGATGCAAGAACTACTTGCAACTCGCTTAGTAGTTCACCGTACTCCGCGTCATATTTATGCGCAGATTATCGCACCAAACGGATCAGAAGTACTGGCAGCGGCTTCAACATTAGAAAAAGCTATCAGTGAAAGTTTAAAATACACTGGAAACAAAGATGCAGCAGCAGCAGTTGGTAAAGCAATTGCAGAACGCGCATTAGCGAAAGATATCAAAGAAGTTTCTTTTGATCGTTCAGGTTTCCAATATCATGGTCGAGTTCAGGCGCTAGCAGATGCTGCTCGCGAAGCTGGCCTACAGTTCTAAGGTAGGAGTTAAAGATGTCAAACATCGAAAAACAAGCTGGTGAACTGCAGGAAAAACTAATCGCAGTTAACCGAGTTTCTAAAACCGTAAAAGGTGGTCGTATTTTTAGTTTTTCTGCACTAACAGTGGTTGGTGACGGTAATGGCCGCGTTGGTTTTGGATATGGTAAAGCACGTGAAGTGCCAGCAGCAATCCAAAAAGCAATGGAAAAAGCACGTCGTAATATGATTAACGTTGCGTTAAATAACGATACTTTACAGCATCCAGTTAAAGGTGCTCATACAGGCTCTCGTGTTTACATGCAACCAGCATCAGAAGGTACTGGTATTATCGCCGGTGGTGCAATGCGTGCTGTATTAGAAGTTGCTGGTGTTCGTAACGTTCTAGCTAAAGCATATGGTTCTACTAACCCAATTAACGTGGTTCGTGCGACTATTGATGGCTTAGAAAATATGAAATCTCCAGAAATGGTTGCTGCTAAGCGTGGTAAAACCGTCGAAGAAATTTTGGGGTAATTAGCCATGGCAAAGACAATTAAAATTACACAAACTCGTAGTTCTATTGGCCGTCTACCGAAGCATAAAGCAACGTTAGTTGGTTTAGGATTACGTCGTATTGGTCATACTGTTGAACGTGAAGATACACCAGCAATCCGCGGTATGGTAAACCAAGTTTATTACATGGTTAAAGTTGAGGAGTAATAGTAATGCGTTTAAATACTTTATCTCCTGCTGAAGGTTCAAAGCATGCATCTAAGCGCGTGGGCCGAGGAATCGGTTCAGGGCTAGGTAAAACTGGTACTCGTGGTATCAAAGGTCAAAAATCACGTTCAGGTGGCGGCGTTCGTCGTGGCTTCGAAGGTGGTCAAATGCCTTTATATCGTCGTTTACCAAAATTTGGTTTTACCTCACGTAAAGCTATGGTAACAGCACAAGTTCGTCTTTCTGATTTAATGAAAGTTGAAGGTGATATTGTTGACCTAAATAGCTTGAAAGTTGCTAATGTGATTAATTCACAAATCGAATATGCAAAAATCATGTTATCTGGAGAAGTTACTAAACCAGTAACAGTTCGTGGTATTCGAGTAACTAAAGGTGCTAAAGCTGCAATTGAAGCTGCTGGCGGAAAAATTGAGGAATAATTAGAAAGATGGCAAAGCAACCAGGATTAGATTTTCAAAGCACACGAGGCGGTAGTGGTGAGCTTAAAAGACGTTTATTATTTGTGCTTTTAGCGCTTATTGTTTTCCGTCTTGGTTCTTACGTTCCGGTTCCTGGTATTGATACTAAAGCGTTATCGGACTTACTACAATCATCATCTAATGGTATTGTTGGTATGTTCAATATGTTCTCTGGTGGTGCTTTAAGCCGTGCTTCAATTTTTGCTTTAGGGATAATGCCTTATATTTCTTCATCTATTATTGTGCAGTTATTAACGGCAATTAACCCTAAATTAGCAGAATTGAAGAAAGAAGGTGAATCAGGTCGTAAAAAAATCAGTCAGTACACCCGTTATGGCACATTAGCTTTAGCAATTGTACAAGCAGCTGGTATTGCGACTGGTTTACCGAATATTCCTGGTTATAGTCATGTAGTGATTAACCCAGGATTTTCTTTCTATTTTATTGCATCGATTAGCTTAGTTACTGGCACTATGTTTCTTATGTGGTTGGGTGAGCAAATCACGGAACGCGGTGTAGGTAATGGTATTTCTATCATTATCTTTGCTGGTATTGTGGCAAGTCTTCCTCATGCAATATATGAAACAATTGAACAAGCTCGTTCTGGTTCATTGCATCCGATTTTATTATTAGTCGTAGCAGCATTAGTGGTTGGTGTGACTTACTTTGTTGTTTTTGTCGAACGTGGTCAACGACGTATAGTTGTTAATTATGCTCAAAGACAGCAAGGCCGTCGTGTGTATGCTGCACAAAGTACACATTTACCATTGAAGATTAATATGGCAGGTGTTATTCCTGCAATATTTGCTTCAACAATTATTATGTTACCATCAATGATGGCTTCTTGGTTCCAAGGAAATGGTGAAGGATGGAGATATGTCTTTGTTCTTATTGGACAATACTTCTCTCATGATCAACCGTTATACATAATCTTTTTTGCCGCCGCGATTATCTTCTTCTGTTTCTTCTATACAGCATTGGTTTTCAATCCTAGAGAAACAGCAGATCAATTAAAGAAATCAGGTGCATTTATTCCAGGTATCCGTCCAGGTGAACAAACATCGAAGTATATTGACAAAGTAATGACACGTTTAACGCTAATCGGCGCTATTTACATTACTCTTGTATGTTTGGTACCAATGTTTATGACAAGCGCAATGAAAGTTCCAGTTCAATTTGGTGGAACATCATTATTAATTGTGGTTGTTGTAATCATGGATTTTATGGCACAAGTACAGACTTTAATGATGCCAAATCGTTATGAGTCAGTGTTAAAGAAAGCGAATCTTAAAGGCTATGGCCGATAAGTTAGCCAGAAGTTACGGAGAAAAAAATGAAAGTTCGTGCTTCAGTCAAGAAATTATGCAGAAATTGTAAAATCATCAAACGCAATGGCATTGTTCGTGTTATTTGCATTGAAGGTAAACATAAACAACGTCAAGGTTAATATTATTTAACTGTAAAGTTGAACTTTTGCATATTTTACTTGCCAAAGTATAGTAAAGCTGGCTAGAATAGCCAGCCTAAAAAATTTTTTTGTAGATCCATTGTTTGAGTATCCTGAAAACGGGCTTTTCAGTATGGTGGATCTGCTGAACATTAACAATAAAGGAGTGCATAGTGGCCCGTATAGCAGGCATTAACATTCCTGATCAACAACATACTGTTATTGCGTTACAAGCAATTTATGGTATCGGTAGTACTCGTGCAAAGACAATTTGTGCTGAAGCGGGTATTCCTGAACATGTTAAGATCAGAGAACTATCTGAAGATCAGATTGAACAGTTACGCGAACAAGTCGCTAAATTCACTGTTGAAGGTGATTTACGTCGTGAAGTAACTATGAGTATCAAGCGTTTATTAGACCTTGGTTGTTATCGTGGTGTGCGTCATCGTCGTGGACTTCCTGTCCGTGGTCAACGCACTAAGACTAACGCTCGTACCCGTAAGGGACCGCGTAAGCCAATCAAGAAATAATTGAGGTGATAATAAATGGCAAAGACACCTGTTCGTACACGTAAACGTGTTAAAAAGCAAGTTTCTGATGGTATAGCTCATATTCATGCATCATTTAACAATACAATCGTAACAATTACCGATCGTCAAGGTAATGCGTTGGGTTGGGCAACCGCTGGTGGTTCTGGTTTCCGCGGCTCTCGTAAATCAACTCCTTTTGCAGCTCAAGTAGCAGCAGAACGTTGTGCCGAAGCTGTAAAAGACTACGGAATTAAGAATCTGGAAGTTATGGTTAAAGGACCTGGTCCTGGTCGTGAGTCAACAATTCGTGCATTAAATGCAGCGGGTTATCGCATCACTAATATTACTGATGTTACTCCGATTCCTCATAACGGTTGTCGTCCACCAAAGAAACGTCGTGTTTAATTTTTTATTAAACATTGAATGTTTATAGGATTATTGGAGAAAAAAAATGGCAAGATATTTGGGACCAAAGCTCAAATTAAGTCGTCGTGAAGGTACAGATTTATTCCTTAAATCTGGTGTCCGAGCGGTTGACAGTAAATGTAAGTTAGAACAAGCTCCTGGACAACATGGTGCGCGTAAACCGCGTTTATCAGATTATGGTGTTCAGTTACGCGAAAAACAAAAAGTTAGACGTATTTATGGAATTCTAGAGCGTCAATTCCGTAATTACTACAAAAATGCAGCACGTATTAAAGGTAATACTGGTGAAAACCTACTTGCTCTTTTAGAACGTCGCTTAGATAACGTTGTTTATCGTATGGGATTTGGTGCAACTCGCGCTGAAGCTCGTCAATTAGTTAGTCATAAAGCTGTTCTTGTTAATGGTCATGTTGTGAACATCGCATCTTATCAAGTTTCACCTGAAGATGTTATTAGTGTTCGCGAAAAATCAAAAAAACAAGCACGTATTAAAGCCGCTTTAGAGTTAGCTGAACAACGTGAAAAACCAACATGGTTAGAAGTTGATGCTAGCAAAATGGAAGGTGTATTTAAACGCTTACCAGAACGTTCAGATTTATCTGCTGACATCAACGAACATTTGATCGTCGAACTTTACTCTAAGTAAAGTTTAGCACTTAAGAGAGGACATAATGCAGGGTTCTGTAACAGAGTTTTTAAAACCTCACCTAGTTGACGTTGTTCAATACAGCCCAACTCATGCGAAAGTGACTTTAGAGCCACTTGAGCGTGGTTTTGGTCATACTTTAGGTAATGCACTACGCCGCATTTTATTATCATCTATGCCGGGATATGCAGTGACCGAAGTTGAAATTGACGGTGTTCTGCATGAGTATAGTACTAAAGAAGGCGTTCAAGAAGATGTGCTTGATATTCTGCTTAATTTGAAAAAATTAGCGGTTCGTGTACATACTAAAGATGATGTTATGCTGACTTTAAATAAATCAGGCGTTGGTGCTGTAACTGCATCAGATATCACTCACGATGGTGATGTTGAAATTGTTAATCCTGATTTAGTAATTTGTCATCTTACTGATGCCAATGCTTCAATTAGTATGCGTATTCGTGTACAACGAGGACGTGGTTATGTCCCTGCTTCTGCTCGAGTTAAGTCAGAAGATGAAGAGCGACCAATTGGTCGTCTATTAGTTGATGCATGTTATAGTCCAGTTGAGCGTATTGCATATTCTGTTGATGCTGCTCGTGTGGAACAACGTACCGACTTAGATAAACTGGTTATCGATATGGAAACTAATGGTACTATCGATCCAGAAGAATCTATTCGTCGCGCATCTACTATTTTGGCTGAACAACTTGAAGCTTTTGTTGATTTACGTGATGTACGTCAACCAGAAGTCAAAGAAGATAAACCGGAATTTGATCCAATTCTTTTACGTCCAGTAGATGACTTGGAATTAACTGTTCGGTCTGCTAATTGCTTAAAAGCAGAAGCAGTTCATTATATTGGTGATTTAGTGCAACGTACTGAAGTCGAGTTACTTAAAACCCCTAATCTTGGTAAAAAATCTCTTACTGAAATTAAGGACGTGCTCGCATCTCGTGGTTTATCTTTAGGCATGCGTCTTGAGAATTGGCCACCAGCAAGTATTGTTGAAGACTAAGATAAAATTTATATAAGAAGGATAAAGTTATGCGCCATCGTAAAAGTGGTCGTCAACTGAACCGAAATAGCAGCCATCGTCAAGCGATGTTTCGTAATATGACAAGTTCATTAGTTGAACATGAAATTATCAAAACAACATTGCCTAAAGCAAAAGAGTTGCGTCGTGTCGTTGAGCCGTTAATTACGTTAGCTAAAAGCGATAGCGTAGCTAATCGCCGTCTGGCTTTCGCTCGTATCCGTGATAAAGATACAGTAAAAAAATTATTTTCAGATTTAGGTCCACGTTTTGCTACCCGTCCAGGTGGTTATGTTCGCATTTTAAAATGTGGTTTCCGTGATGGAGATAATGCTCCAATGGCTTATATTGAATTAGTTGATCGCCCTGCGGTAGAAGCAGAAGCAGCAGCTGAATAAAAATAATTAAAGCTTAAACTAAAACCGGCTATTTAGCCGGTTTTTTATTATCTAGATATTACCTAATTGAGTATTTTTATTACTACAATTTTACGATTTGCTTTGCAATAATTATGAATTTAGAGTCGGTATTTACAACTTTAGCTGGCGTAATTGTTTATTTGGGCGATGGACAAAATGGGTCAGTTGTTTCTTGATTTTAATTTCTCTGCTTTCTTATCGAGGGTATAATTTTATTGGTAAAAAGTAGATTTTAGAGCTCCTCGAATTATTAAACTCGTAGTTAATAGTGAGGAGGCGGTGTTTCTTCTGATAAATTAGCAATATTTGAGGTTTGTGTAGCCTGTAACTTTTGTGACAATAACATTAATTGTTCTTTAAGTTTGCTGATATCTGCTTGAAGATTAACAACCATTTGATTGAGTTCTTCAATGGTCATTTCTTGGAATGCGACTTTAGTTTCTAATAATTCCAGTTGTTGGTTCATAGTTTATTCATTAATTGGTTTAGTAATTTTATATTGTAAGTAAAAGTAATTATAAAATCCATCCTCGTTCGGCAAAAGAAACATACTCTCCCTTACCAATCACAAGGTGATCAACAATGCGAACATCTATTAATTCACAAACTTGTTCAATTTTCTTTGTTAATATCCGGTCAGCTTGACTTGGTTCAGCCAATCCTGATGGATGATTATGAGCTAAAATTAATGCTGCTGCATTGTGTTGTAATGCCCGTCTAGCTACTTCTCTCGGATGAACCTCTACACAATTATAGGTTCCAACAAACATCTCTTCAGAAGTAATGACATGATGTTGATTGTCTAAAAATATCACCATAAAAATTTCACGATCTTTATCCATTAAGCGACTAGCTAGGTAATGATGGGTCAAGCTTGGCGATGTTAAGTAATTTTCATGGCTTATTTTAACTTTCAAATAACGATTAGAAAGTTCAACAACCGCTTTTAACTGAGTATATTTTGCAGTTCCAAGACCTTGTTTTTTACAAAACTCATCGTGGCTAGCATTTATTAAATGATAAAATGAGCCAAATTCATTTAATAATTTTTGCGATAAATCTAGGACAGGTAAATTACGTATACCTGTGCGTAAAAAAAGGGCGAGTAATTCCGCATCAGATAGTGTTTCGACACCAAATAGTAATAATTTTTCTCGAGGCATTAAGGTGGTTTTTTTTTCTGACATAATTGGATTCTTGTTATTCACACAAAATGTGATTATTAGCTATGTTGTGAAAAATAATAAGTAGAGATATATAACGTTGTGAACAAGTTCGCAGTAATGAAATTATTTTTACAGCAAATAAAAAAGCGCTTGTTAGCGCTTTTTAACTGGTTATTTATTTGAAAACTAATGACAGCCACATCCGCCGTGACCACCGCCACAACAACCGCTTTCTTCTTCATCTTCATCATGGTCATGTCCGCCACAACCGCAGCCACCATGCCCGTGGTCGTGACCATGCGCACCATGAATATGTCCATGCGATATTTCATCTGGTGTTGCTTCACGAATTGCTAATACTTCGACATTGAAATTTAGATCTTGGCCTGCTAGCATATGATTGCCATCGATAGTTACACTATCGCCATCAATTGCAGTAATTTCAACAGGTAAAGAGCCTTGATCAGTGTCAGCAAAAAAACGCATACCGACTTCAAGTTCGTCAACACCAACAAAAACGTCACGTGGCACATTTTGTACTAGTGCATCATTAAAATCACCATAAGGATTAACTAGTTCAACGTCAAATTTATCACCAACTTGATGGCCTTCTAAGGAATTTTCAAGATCTTGTAATAAGTTTCCTGCACCGTGTAGATATTCGAGTGGTGCTACTGTTGTTGCTTCATCAACTAAAACACCATCTTTAGTACGAACTTGATATGCTAAACTTACCACTGTGTTTTTTGCTATTTTCATGTTTTCTCCAACAAACTGTTACTGAGCAAATAGTGTTAGATTTTAACGGAAAAAAATCCAACTGTATGCTATTTTTTCGTATTTTAACTAGTTTTGCTAATGTTTTATTTTTTTGAAGTGCTTTTGTTTCAAGAGACCAATTTTAATTGGTAAATAATAGTTGGATAGCTAGTTGAAATCAATTAAGCTGATAGCGTGAATTTTAAACAGTACTTTATTGTAACTAATATTAAATTATTGCTAATGACTAAAAATAGTGAGGAAAGGGGGATTTTATGTTGAAAGTTAATGATTATTTTGAAGGGAAAGTGAAATCTATCGGCTTTGAAAATGGTTCTACCGGTAAAGTCTCTGTTGGCGTGATGTTGCCAGGTGAATATATTTTTAATACTGATAATCCAGAGGAAATGACCGTCATAACCGGTTCACTTAAAGTGTTATTGCCTACGGCAAATGATTGGCAAATATTTGAAGCTGGACAAGTTTTTCATATTGCTAAAGAAAGCAAATTCGATGTTCAGGTTTCAGAACCAACCGCTTATTTGTGTCGTTACCTCGCAAAATAAAGATGCACCAATGTATTACAAATAATATTATTAAATTAACCATTGGATTCTACAGCACGATTTATATTCTATTGAAAAATTTGATCATATGTTATTTGGGTAATGATAATTTATTAGATTTTTAAGGTTCTATAAAATAGACTTAATGATTATTAAATCATCATAATTGTATTTTAATTGTCAAAAAGTGATAGATAATTTTTAGAATTAAGATACTGAGCTTTTGATTTATATTAGCTAATATAGCAAGAATTTACCGATAAAATTAATTAGTAAAAATTTTATGTTTTGAATTAGACAGCAATATTAATTTACTCTATACAAAAGTTTGATTATCTAGAGGTTAAGATAAAAAATATCACGGTGATAAATTAAAAAATAAGGTGTCAGTTATTTATTCTGACACCTTATTTCATTTAAGTTTATATTATTTAAGTTCTAATTCATTCATAGCAGCGATGCTAAATCCACCATCTACATGAATAACTTCACCGGTAATACCTGAAGATAGGTTCGAACATAAGAATGCTGCTGAATTACCCACATCTTCGATGGTTACTGTTCGGCGAATAGGAGTGACTGATTCACAGTGTGATAACATCTTTTTGAAATCTTTGATACCTGATGCCGCTAAAGTACGAATAGGACCTGCTGAAATCGCATTTACACGTATACCTTCAGGTCCCATAGCATTAGCCATGTAACGTACGTTTGCTTCTAGAGATGCTTTAGCAAGACCCATCACATTATAGTTAGGAATTGCACGCTCAGCACCTAGGTAAGAAAGGGTAACTAATGCTGAATCAGGATTAAGCATTGAACGACACGCTTTAGCCATCGCGACAAAGCTATAAGAGCTGATATCATGGGCAATTGCAAAACCTTCACGCGTTACGGCATTAACATAGTCACCATCTAGTTGATCTCCTGGCGCAAAAGCAATAGCGTGTACAAAACCATCAAATTTATCCCATGTTTTTGCTAACTCAGTAAATAACGATGTGATACTGTCATCATGTGCCACATCGCAAGGTAAAACGATTTTAGAATTAAAATCAGCAGCAAACTCTTCAACGCGGCCTTTTAATTTTTCGCTTTGATAAGTAAAAGCTAATTCAGCACCTTCTCGGTGCATCGCTTTTGCAATACCGTAAGCAATAGAACGATTACTTGCCACGCCGGTAACCAGTATGCGTTTACCTGTTAAAAATCCCATAAATTATTCCTCTAATATTTTTTACTATATAGTCTAGAATGTTGATGATTATATGTTGATATAGTTAACTTCGCTACTATAAATTCATTTTTACCTATTTAATTGCCATTTTATTTTTAAAAAAGAGGTTGTTTATTGGGTTAATAGTTGACTATAATACTCAACTATTAAATAGCTTCGTTTGGTAAATAGTGATGAAAGATTTAGTTTGCTATAAAACGCTACCAGTTTGGGATGTAACAACTCTACCGAAAATGTTTTGTGAAAAGCATAATACCCAAGTAGGAACATGGGCAAAATTAAACATTATTAAAGGTCGTGTGAATTTTGATATGTTAACCGAGCAAGGCGAGATCATTTCGCAACATGTTTTTGATGTTGAGCATCAACCGCCTTTTATTCAGCCTCAACAATGGCATCGAATAGCTAATGTATCCGATGATTTACAGTGCCAACTGGCTTTTTATTGCCAACCTGAAGATTATACACATAAAAAATATCAAATGACGCAAACCCATTCTGACGTATCAGAAATCTGTCAAATGATTCAAGCCGGAAAAGCGTTAGATTTAGGTTGTGGTTCAGGTCGTAATTCACTCTATTTGCAGCTACTTGGTTTTGATGTTGATGCCGTTGATAAGTCAGAGATGAGTATTAATAATTTACAGCAAATTATTGCCAATGATCATTTAGCGCATATCAATGCATCTATTTATGATATAAACCAAGCTAATTTAACAGGTAATTATGATTTAATTATTTCAACCGTTGTGATGATGTTTTTACAACCTAATAGAATTCCCGATATTATTCACAATATGCAAACGATAACTAAATCAGGCGGTTATAATTTAATTGTTTGTGCTATGTCAACGGATGATTTTCCTTGCACAGTTGGCTTTTCGTTTACGTTTAAAGAGAATGAATTACGTAATTATTATCAGGATTGGCAGATTATAAAATATAATGAGGATGTTGGCGAATTGCATAAAACGGATATCCATGGCAACCGAATAAAACTCCGTTTTGCGACACTATTCGCCAAAAAACCATAATATTACAGGATGTTTCCTGTAATATATTATTTTTTACTATTGGTTATTACCCAGTATTTTACCAACTTCAAACCACGCTTTTCGAGAGTTTAATAAATCTTGGGCTGACATTGGTTTTTTACCTGCTGGTTGTAATACTGTCATATTTAACGCCCCATCGCTAGTGGCAATACAGATGCCTTTTTTATCAGCCTGCAAAATGGTGCCGATGGGTTGATTATGTTCAACAGTAATAACTTGAGCTTGCCAAACTTTTACGGGTTCACCATTTATTTCAAAATAACTAACTGGCCACGGGTTAAATGCCCGCACACATCGTTCCAGTTGTTTCGCTGATAAATTCCAATCTAATTTAGCTTCTTGTTTAGATAATTTTTCGGCATAAGTGGCTTGTGATTGTTGTTGCTTTTCAGGTTTAACTTTTCCTTGGTTAATTAGTGTTAGCGTATCAAGTAATGCTTGAGGGCCTAATTTAGCCAATTTTTCATATAATGTTGCACTAGTATCATTCGCTTCAATTGGACAAGCTAATTTATACAGCATATCACCGGTATCAAGGCCAGCATCCATTTGCATAATGGTGATGCCGGTTTCACTATCACCAGCCCAACAGGCGCGCTGAATTGGCGCTGCACCTCGCCATCGAGGTAATAAAGAACCGTGAACATTTAAGCATCCTAGCTTTGGCATATCAAGCACAGCTTGAGGTAAAATCAATCCATAAGCAACCACAATCATAATATCAGCATTTAGATCGGCAATGATTTGCTGATTTTCTTCTGTTTTTAGTGTGGCCGGTTGATAAATGGGAAGATTATTTTCGATTGCTAATTGTTTTACTGGGCTTGCCGTTAATTTATTTCCTCGACCTGCAGGTCTATCTGGTTGACTGAAGACGGCGATGACATTATGGTTTGAGTTAATTAATGCTTCTAAATGTGTGGCAGCAAAATCAGGTGTACCTGCAAAAATAATATTTAAGGGATTTGTTGTTGATGTCATGAGTGATAATATCCATAATCAAAATATAATAGATAGTATACTTCAAATTGTTCTAAGAATCTTTAATCACAAAAGTATACCCCTAATAGATATCACTTTTGTGTTATATAAAAAATATTACGTAGGTTACAGCGGTAAGTTACGTTGAATCATCGCATTTTTGTAAATTTCATAAGAGTTGGTAAAAAGTTTTTTGATAAAATAATAGTAAAAAAATCCACCAAAAATTCCGCCACAAAATATGCCCATAACAACCGCCGTTATGATAATTTTAGATTTATTATCAATAGTATTTTTCGCATCATTATATAATTTGATTAATCTTTCATCTGATGTTTTATTATTATTTATTGATTTTTTTACTGTTAATGTATGTAACACTGTTAATATATAAATAAATAAACTAAAACTGCCAATTAGGCATGTCATTATGCCTATAAACATGAAAAATTGTTGAGCATTACTCATTTTCTAACTCCTTATTCCTTAAATTATCTTATCATCCAGACACTTTATAGCAACAGTAACATATATTGTGATAAATATTTTCTTATTATTTAAAATGGAAAAAAGATTGGTACTAATGCTATATCAACAGCCATCACTAGAAAAGTTAATGGTACGCCAATCTTAACAAAATCACTAAAGCTATATCCTCCTGGAGCCACTACCATTGTTTTAATTGGTGATGAAACAGGTGTAATAAATGAAGCCGATGTTGCAATCGCCACTGTCATAGCAAATGGATACGGTGAATAGCCAAATTTTATGGCTAAATCAATCGCAATTGGTGCAATCAAAATTGCTGTTGCGGTATTAGAAATAAATAATCCCACCGTTGAGCACAATAAAAAGATAAAGGTTAACACCATATAAGGACCAAACGATCGTAAATGAATTTCAAGCCATTCCGAGATTAATGAAATTCCCCCAGTTTTATTTAAAGCTACTGCAAAAGGCATCATACCAATAATGAGAATTAATGTTGGCCAATGAATCGATTTATAGGCATTAGCCATATCAATACAACGTGTTGCTCCCATTAATAGACAGGCGATGAGCGCGGCAACAACATTTGGCACAATTCCGGTAACCATTAAGATGATCATTAAGGCTAGATTAAATAGTGCTATATAGGCTTGCGAGCTAGCAGGGGCTACATCATCAATATCTGATGGATAATCTAACACCACAAAATCACTGGTACGAGTTTGAAGTTTTTGGATTGATCCCCAATCGCCACACACCAAAAGTGTATCACTCATTTCTAAGCGTTCTTGGAATAAGTTATTAGTCTCAACAGGAGCATGATTTCGCCAAATACCAATCACGGTTAAAAAATATTTACTTCTAAAATCTATCTCATTAAGCGTTTTACCACATAATGATGATTCTGGGAGTAATGCTACCTCGGCCATGCCAACTTCTTTTACTTGTTCAGAAAAATATTCACCACGTAAAATTTTGGGTTCAAGATTATTGGTCGTTAAAAATGTACGGTAATCTGCTTCGGAATGGGACATATCCAATAAAAGAATATCGTTTTCTCTAAATTCGGTGGTTCCATTAACCGGAATAAGGACTTTTTGAAACTTTCGCCAACGTTCGATACCAATAACATTTACTCCGTGTTCACTGCGTAAATGTAAACCGTCAATAGTTCGACCAACAAAAGGGGATCCTGCAAGAATTTGCGCTCGATGCGCTCGACCAATTAATTTATAATCTCTAATCAGGTCGGTAATTTTACGCCTTTGTGGTTGACTATTGGTTGGTGTAATTTGGTCGGCTGTCAGTAACCAATTGCGAGTTAGTACGCAATAAATAACACCAACGATTAATACTCCAAGACCTATTGGTGTAATAGAGAAGAAACTAAACTCGGTTAAATTTGCTCGACTCAGTTCACTATTCACTACTAGGTTTGGTGCAGTAGCAACTAGGGTCATCATGCCACTAATTAGCGCAGCAATACATAGTGGCATCATTAGTTTTTTTACATGTATACCGGTATGATTGGCAATGCTAATCGCTACTGGAATAAATATTGCTACAACACCTGTTGAGCTCATGATCGATCCTAATAATGCTATACCTAACATAATAAATGTTATAATTCGTATATCATTTTGACCCGCTGCTTTTAATATGTATTCACTCATTTTGTAAGAGATACCGGTTCTTACTAGGCTTTCCCCAATAACAAATAGCAATGCGATTAAGATAATGTTTGGATCGCTAAATCCTGAAAGTGCTTCTGCAGGGGTTAATACCCCGGTAACGGTGATTGCGGTTATAATGAGAAGTGCGATAATATCCATTCTTAATTTACTGAATGAAAACAGTAGAATAGCAATAAAAAGTAATAAACAAACAGTAATAAGAGGATAATATTCGATTATATAACTAGGCAAAAAAGCCGACATTGATGATACAAAACTATGCCCAGATGACAAATGTTCCACAAAAAGTAGCTCTATAGTGTTGAGTAGATTTTCGACATAATACCTTGATTTATAGTAATAGGGAATATCTTCAAATAAAGATTATTCCATGCCGTCATTTGTCATTATGACATTTTTAACATTTTCTGCTGTTTTATTTTCCGACTATTCGCATTCATAAAACTTAGGTGTAAGTTAGTTAACTTGAATTGTTTAATTCTAAACCATATTGAGGAGACCGTATGTCATCAAAAAAATCAGTTGCACAGATTATTGTTGATGTTTTAGCTCAAGCCGGTGTGAAACATTGTTATGGTATTGTTGGTGATACATTAAATCAGATTACTTCCGCTATTAAAAAAAGTGATATTGAGTGGGTACATGTTCGTCATGAAGAAGTTGGCGCTTTTGCTGCTGGCGCTGAATCCTATTTGACCGATCAAATAACAGCATGTGCTGGTTCTTGTGGACCGGGAAGTTTACATTTTATTAATGGTATTTATGAAGCACAACGTAATAAAGTACCGCTTATTTTATTGGCTAGTCAGTTGGTTACTTCTCAACAAGGAACGGATTTTCCGCAAGAAGTTGACTTTGAAGCAGTTTATAAAAACTGTTCTGTATTTTGTCAGCAAATTACTGATCCAACTCAAGCAAGGCGAATTACCACTGCAGCAGTTCAAGCTGCGATTAATCAGCGTGGGGTTGCTGTTTTAGTTATTCCTTACAATATTAGTTTAACTAAAGTTGAGGATAACAGTGAATACAATATCTATCACCCGAATCCTATTATTCGTCCATCTGATGATGAGTTGGCTAAAATTTCTAAAATTTTAAATGAAAATAGTAAAGTGACAATCTTTGCTGGGCATGGGGTATCAGACGCTCATGATGAATTAGTTGATTTGGCTCATAAATTAAAATCACCAATAGTCCACACATCAAGAGCTAAAGATTTTGTTGAATATGATAATCCCTATAATGTCGGTATGACGGGGATGTTTGGTATGGAGTCTGGCGCCACGGCTATTAAAGATTGTGATGTGCTTTTAATGTTGGGTGTTGATTTTGCCTGGTCTCAGTTTTATCCAGATAATACAATAATTATTCAGGTCGATATCGATGCTACTCATCTTGGTCACCGCCATAGTGTAGAGGTTGGTGTAGTTGGGGCAAGCAAAGCAACTTTAGCGGCATTATTACCACTAGTTGACGAAAAAACAGATACGACATTTTTGGATAAATGTTGTGAATTACACATTAAAGCAATCGATAAATTAAATAAAAAAGCGATACCATCAAAAACAGTTATTCACCCGCAATATTTAACCGAATTGATTGATAAATATGCTAATGATGATGCGGTACTTTGTGCTGATGTTGGTTCGGCGATGGTTTGGGCATGTCGCCATTTCTCAACCAATGGTAAAAGACGTACCGTTATTAGTTTAAAACACGGCACTATGGCCAATGCGATGCCACAAGCATTGGGTGTGCAAAAAGCCTTTCCTCATCGTCAAGTTATTACCTTATCCGGGGATGGTGGTATTAGTATGCTGTTAGGTGATTTATTGACTACAATTCAGGAGAATCTACCCATCAAAGTTATCGTACTAAATAATAGTTCACTTAATTTTGTTGAATTAGAACAAAAATCGGAAGGGCTTGTCGATCACTATACTGATTTAAAAAATCCTGATTTTGCTAAAGTTGCCGATGCAATGGGTTTGTATTCAATTAGAGTTGATAATTCTGATTTGCTTGAAGCGGCCGTGCAATCATTCTTGGCTCATCCTGGTCCAGCTTTATTAGATGTTAAAACAAGTGAGTATGAACTAGTTATGCCGCCGGAAATACATAGTTCACAAGTGATGGGAATGGCGCTTTATAGTGTAAAAGCATCATTGCATGGCAAAATGAAAGATGTGGTTAATTTGTTGGTGGATAATTTTGTTAAAAAATAAATCACAAAGTTAACAATTGAGTATTATCTTAAAAAATTTTGAGGAAAGGGGTTTTTTAGCCTAATTTTAACGATATCTGCCGCATATGGCGGCAGATAAGTTGAATTAAAAGCTAACGGCGCCTTCTTCTGCTGAAGTAAGATTCTCTCGAATAACCGAATAAAGTTCTCGGCCAAAGCCTCGATGTGAATCGGTTAAATCGATTGGTTCTGCTTGTCGCATTGCTAGTTCCGCTTCGTCGACCAATAATGTGATTTCGCCAGTTTGACCGTTGACACGAATCATGTCGCCTTGTTGTACTTTGCTTAACAATCCTCCAGCATAAGCTTCAGGTGTGACATGAATTGCAGCTGGTACTTTACCTGAGGCGCCAGATAAGCGACCATCAGTTAATAAGGCAACTTTATAACCGCGATCTTGTAACACGCCCAATGGTGTTATTAATTTATGTAGTTCCGGCATCCCGATAGCTTTTGGCCCTTGATAGCGTACAACTACAACACAATCTTTATTGAGGTTGCCTGCTTTATATTCTGCATCTAAATCATATTGACTATTAAAAACTACGGCAGGAGCTTCAATAATTTGATGCTCTGCAGTAACAGCAGATGTTTTCATTATGGCTCGACCTAAATTGCCTGACATAACCTTTAGTCCACCATGGGAATTGAAAGGCTTTTTGATTGATGCAATCACATTTTCATCTAAAGATTTAGTAGGGCCTTCACGGAAAATTAGTTTGCCATTTTCTAAAATTGGTTCTTTGGTATAACGGCTTAGTCCACGCCCCACAACGGTTTCAACATCTTCATGTAATAAGCCGCCAGCTAATAATTCTCTTACAAGTAATGACGTTCCACCAGCCGCTTGGAAATAATTGATATCAGCAGGTCCATTTGGATATATTCGACTAAGTAGCGGTACAACAGTTGATAAATCAGAAATATCATCCCAATTAATAATAATACCAGCAGCTTTAGCCATAGCAACAATATGCATGGTTAGGTTGGTTGACCCACCTGTTGCTAATAGAGCAACTAAGCCATTAACAATGACTTTTTCATCAACCATTTTACCGACAGGCATATAATTACCTGATTGGTTCGTTAAGCGCGTAATCTGTTTTGCGGCTGCATTTGTTAATTCGTAACGTAATGCTGTTTCTGGATGTACAAAGGCTGCACCAGGTAAATGTAAACCCATTAATTCGATGACCATTTGGTTACTATTCGCTGTACCATAGAAAGTACAGGTTCCGCTAGAATGGTATGATGCAGATTCAGATTCTAATAGATCTTCACGTGATGCTTTTCCTTCCGAATAAAGTTGGCGAATACGAACTTTTTCTTTATTCGATAGGCCTGATGGCATTGGTCCTGAAGGGACAAAAATAGCCGGTAAATGCCCAAAAGATAGCGCTCCAATAAATAACCCTGGTAAAATTTTATCGCAAACGCCAAGATAAAGAGCACCATCAAACATATTATGCGACAAGCCAACCGCAACTGACATTGCAATAACATCTCGGCTCATGAGTGAAATTTCCATTCCGGGTTCACCTTGTGTTACTCCATCACACATGGCGGGTACCCCACCGGCCATTTGACCAACAGCACCTATTTCATGTAATACTTTGCGAATTTGTTCGGGGTAAGATTCATAAGGTTTATGTGCAGATAACATGTCATTATAAGAACTGATAATGCCGATATTGCTTTTTAGTATATTTTTAAGATCATTTTTATCATCTAAACAGCAAGCGGCAAAGCCGTGTGCTAAGTTGCTACAAGGTAAACTTGCTCGAGTGACTTTTTTTAACATAGCGTGTTCTATTTTTTGTAAATAAGCCTCACGTGATGCTTTAGAACGATTAATAATACGCTGCGTTACAGCTAAAATAGTGGAATTCACATTAACCTCTCCGATCTTTTTTATTTTTTATTGTTATAAATTTATTCACAATTACATATTGAATTAATAACCTGCGTAGTTTCATTAATAACATCAATTAGCGATTGTTCAATATTGATAGCATAGACATCTTTTTCATCGGCAGTAGGTTCTTCTAAGGTGTCAAATTGTGACTGTAACATGCCAGATTTTTGGTAATGTCCTTTACGTTCAGCTAGACGCTGTGCAATAACCGCAAAACTTCCTTTTAGGTAAATAAAGTGAATATTTTTATTTTCGCCACGAATAATATCTCGATATTGTTGTTTTAATGCGGAACAAATTATGATCGAAACATCATTGACGTTACTCATCGCAAATGCGGCGTTACTAATTAGATTTAGCCACGGCAGTCTATCTTCATCATTTAGCGGAATACCGCTACGCATTTTTAATATATTGGCTTTGGGATGTAAAAAGTCGCCATCTAAAAAAGCCGCATTTAGGTTATCGGTAATTTGTTTAGCAACAACTGATTTACCACTTCCGGATACCCCCATAAAAATGAAAATATTTTTCTTCTCGGTCATTAGTTTATTCTCTAAACCACTCTGTTACGGGTAACATTTTGTCACTATATTCTTTTATTGCAATATAAAAAAGTTTCTTTTGTGACCTAGATCATATTTTTATTTGCGACCAAAAAATACTCATCTGGCTATTTTTCTTTGTTTTATTGCATTCACTATGATTTATAGCCATTTTCGGAAACTAAGTTAAAGTGAATGTACAGGGGCTTGTAGAAATGAAACTAGTTGCTAGTTAACGATTTGAAAATAATTTTTATAATCAAAATATTACATCTATGTTGATTAAATTAGTTATTGAAGTTGTGGTAAACTTTTTCTTTAGATAGTGTGTAGACTTTGATAAGTCATGATTTAAGTATAGATTACTAATATAACTGTTAAATAATAAATTTTTGATTGTATGCCCAAATTTTTATTAAACCTAAGCATACAATCAATATATCAAGCATTATTTAGTAACATCATTCATGATTTGTTTAAATGTTGAAAATGAACAAAAACCATCTTTATTCGTTGGACAATTTTCCATTTCTAATACAATTTTTTGCGGAGGAGTTTTCCTATTTAATTGGGTCAAGTTACGAATTTGATCGGTTGACTGATAAAAATATTCAATTTTCATTAATGCTTCACCAGTCTTGTTATCGCGCCATTTTTGAAATACAACTTTTCCACCAATTGGTGTAGTTTCAAATTGATTTGCCAGTGTATACGACTTAATTTTTATGGCGGAAAATAGTGATGCAACATTTGAGTCATGGCCGACTAAAAACGTAAATTTGCTTTTGTTGTTTTTTTCTGAAAATGTTTGATTGATATAATTAACTAAATTGGCTGCGATTTGTTTGGCTACAACAGGCGAACCAAATAATACGGTATTATAATTTTCTTTGATAGCGACTAATTTCTCAAATTGCTTGTTATTCTTTATTTTACCCCAGGCTATATCGGTTAATGGTGCCCCTTCGTAATATTGTAAAATAAAGGCATCCGCAATTGATGTTCCAGTACGAAGAGGACCTGTTATACCTGGTTCTTTGCCTTTTTCAATAATAAGTTTAGTTGGTAAAGCAGTAAAATCACATTGTTTATCATTTAAACAATTTGCCGAATTTGCGTAATTGATTATTTTGGACATGTCATTATAGGCGTTATCCAATTTTTTATTTAAACCTTCAATACCATTTGTATCAGCAATTTGATTGATTGATGCAATGGCAGACTCTTTAAATGTTGGGCTATCATCTTTAATTACAGGAAAGAATGTAGGATCCATAGTGCCTAATTTTTCTTTATGAATAATTGGGACAATGCAACCAGGAAAAGCGCCAACCGCAAAGTACTGACCAGTTGCGATAGTTCGTTGTAAGCTATTAGTATAAATATATACTTCTTTTTCTGTTGGACATGTATTTTCGCTTAATAATTTATTGTCAACTAACCATTCACTAAAATAATGTCCAAAATAACTTTCTAATACTCCACCTCGGGTAGTTAAATAACTAGCAGGTGTATCCCATTGTGGCCATTGATTAGGGGTTACTTTACCTAAAGTACTATTTGGACTAGCTAATGGAGCTCGTAATCCATGACGGCTGAAAACCACCACTTGTTCTAATGTATAATTATCTACTGTTTCTAATGCTTGTGTTGAGAAAGATAAAGCAAAAGATAGGCCTAATATTAATTTTAATTTTCGCATAAATAACCTCTTAAGTAACGTTCGAGGAGATAAGATCACCATGATATTGCTTGTGATAAGTAGGAGGTAAACACCAATAATTATTTCAATTAAATAGTATATTTTTACTCTATATTACTTATCGATCCTTATATAATAAGAGGAAAGAAAATGGATTTAATAGACATGTAGACGCCTACACGATTAAACCTTATACCTCTCATTTTATTAAAAAGCGTATAGATTTTTAAATCAAAATATTGCTAAGATCATCTGATGTTTGATAAATAACATTACCATTTATAATGGTTGCAACAATTTGATTATCATCATTTAATAATACTAAATTGGCTAATTTGTTTGGCGCAATACTACCTAAAGTATCATCAATCCCTAATGCTTTAGCTGGATAATAACTACCATGTAACCAAGCCTGTTCGAAAGGTATATTAGTATAATCAGCAAAATTAGTTACCGCACGCTCAAGGGTCAACGTGCTACCAGCTAAACCACCATTATCAGTCCGAACAACATCATCTTGCATATGTACTAGTAATTTACCTAAATAATAATCGCCATTTGGCATTCCTGTTGCTTGCATTGCATCGGTAATTAGTAACAGATTTTTTCCACAACATTTATGGGCGATTTTAATCGCTGCTGGATGAACATGGTGGCCATCGGCGATAATTTCAGTTTGACAGTTATCGATACTTAATGCTGCACCAACAACGCCCGGTTGTCTATGATGTAATCCAGACATGCCGTTATAGCAATGTACCACGCCGCTTGCGCCAGCTAATATTGCATCTTTAATTGTTTGATAGTCGGCATTAGTATGTCCTAACATAACGCGGATTTTTTGTTCATTTAACCACTTGATAATAGAGAGGGCATTGGGGTATTCTGGTGCTAAAGCTATACATTTCAAAGTTCCTTCAGCTAACGATAACCATTTTTCAATTATTGCACGATCTGGTGCACATAGAAACTCTTCAGGATGAGCGCCCTTATGTATATCACTAAAAAAAGGCCCTTCTAAATACGAACCTAATAATGTGGCACCTGAAACGCCTTTTTTTATACTGTTTTTAACTTGTATTAATGCAGCTTCAATCTTTTCATAACTTTCAGTTACTGTTGTTGCTAAAAAAGCACCAACACCACGTTGTGCTAAAAAACAGCTTATGGTATTTAATGATTCATGAGTAGCATCCATAGTGTCAGCGCCCATGACGCCATGAATATGGGTATCTATGAGCGCTGGTAACAGTTTTATTTGGTTCGTACAAGGTTTCTCACTAGGTTGAATATCAATAATTTTTCCATTATTAATACTGATAATTGCATTATCAATCCAACCAACAGGAGTTAAAACCTTTTGAGCACAAATTTGTTTAAATTCCATCAGAACATTCCTTATCAATAGTTGACTGTTTTTGATGTTCATGCCATAAGCTAGTTATTGTTTGCCTACCATTTTCAATAGTTTCTTGACGAATGGTTGTAATATCTAAATTTTCACGTAGTAACAAAATTTCAAGTAAAAGCGGCATATTAATACCACCAATTACTTCAATATTTGGTTGTTGATAACTTAAAATCGCCGATAATCGAAATGGAGAACCTCCGACAATATCTGTTAAAAACAAGACACCATCACCACTATTAGTTTCTTGATATGCTTGGTGCAATTGTTCCTCTAATTGTTCACTACTCATACCATCAGGAAAATTTATAGCCGTAAATTGTGGTTGTTTACCAATAATTTGGGTGGCGGCTTCGTAAAGCCCGGTAGCAAAGCTACCGTGGCCTGTTAATATTATCCCTAACATAATTTCCTCTATAAAAATCCAACTAATTTACCTACAACACCAATAATAACGGTTAATCCAATTAATTTTACTGGTGAGAAATTACGTTTCATTAAACTATAAACAATTAAGGTAAAACCAAGTGGTAATATATTGGGCATCAATTTATCTAATACATCAGCTTGTAGCGCAACATGAGCCTGTCCTGCATTTATTTCTAACGGTGTAGATAAATGTACATACGAAGCAACTAATGCGCCTATTACTGTCATACCAATTATAGATGCAGCATGTGAGATACGTTTTGTGTGTGTTTTTAATAAAGGTAAAGCACTGGTACCGGCATGATAACCATAATGAGCTAAACCAAAACGTAAACCAAAATGCACAATATTAAACATTAGTAGGAAAATTATTGGTCCAAAAAAGCTACCTTCTAAAGCTAACGATGCACCAATTCCAGCGCATATTGGTAGTAAAGTTAACCAAAATAATGCGTCACCGATTCCACCTAATGGTCCCATTAACGCCACTTTCACTGCGCGTATAGTTGAAATATTTTCTTTGCCTTTCTCCATGGCAAGAACTAACCCTGAAAGGAAAGTTACGTCAAAAGGATGGACATTAATAAATTCCATATGCATATGCATCGAATTTTTAAGGTCATCTTTGTTTTTATGTATTTTACGTAATGCTGGCAAGATAGTATAAAGCCAACCTCCAGCTTGCATACGTTCATAGTTGAACGATGCTTGTAAAGCAAGAGAACGAAATGCCATCCGGTTAATATCACCTTTGGTTAGTGTTACATCTTGGCTTTGATCATAAAAAGTATCGGTTGTGGCTTTGCTTGTCGCTAATGCTTGTTCCATACGTTTTGCTTCTTTCTCGGCCATTTTTTTATCATGATCGTTATTAAATTCCATCTTCCACCTCCACTGAATCTGAGCTTACTGGCTTGTTACTATCGTTGTTTTCACGGCCATAATTAAAGAAATCAATCATTGCTATAGCTAAAGCGCCTAATGCAATTGCTAAAATTGGCAAATTAAGGAAAGTCACACCAAGAAAACCTAAAATGAAATAAGCAATATAGGTTTTTTTCATCATAATTTTCATTAGCATTGCAAAACCGATGGCAGGCATCATACCTCCAGCAACACTAAGACCATCAAGCAACCATTGTGGTGATTTCTGAACTAGTGCTGTTGCTGCATCAGCACCAAAGTAGATAGGTAAGAAAGCAACAATAAAATAGAAACCAAAAAGAATAATCATACCAAGATAGTTAACCCATTCAATTCCTTTAAAATTGAGTTGATCAACGAAACGATCACATTTATGCATCATTGGTGAGTATATGGTGAATAAAATAGTGATACATCCTTGTACTGCAATAGCAAATGGTACGGCAATACCTATTGCAACTTTAGGATCTGCATGAGTTAAGATTGCAAAACTAGTACCTATCACACCACCGATAACCACATTAGGTGGTTGTGCCCCTGCTAACGGTACCATTCCCATCCATACCAGTTCTAATGATCCTCCAACATATAAACCGGTTGTAACATCACCTAAAATTAATCCAACTAACGGCCCTATTACGATCGGTCTGTGTAAATGAGTCAGGCCATCAAATAAATCTACACCAGCTATACCGGCTAGAAGTCCAATTAATAATGCATCCATTAACATAGTATGCTCCCTCAAGTTAAGATAGATTGATTAAATCCGCTATTTTTTCGCCAGCTTCATCAGGTACTCGGCGGATTTCACAAGTTACGCCTAATTGTTCAAGTTCTTTAAATGCTGCGATATCTGATTCATCGACAGAAACTGTTTTATGAATTTGTTTTTTACCTTCGGAAAAATGCATATTGCCAACATTGACAAATTTGATTGGTACGCCGCCTTTAACGAGGGTTAATACATCTTGTGGTGTTTTACAGACAATGAAAATTTTTTGCCTTTCTGCGGCTTTGCCAATAATGTCGATAGTTTTTTGT
The DNA here is from genome assembly GCF_016100545.1 of Gilliamella sp. W8128. Classification (NCBI taxonomy): domain Bacteria; kingdom Pseudomonadati; phylum Pseudomonadota; class Gammaproteobacteria; order Orbales; family Orbaceae; genus Gilliamella; species Gilliamella sp. W8128. The sequence goes on along the minus strand of NZ_JACFSE010000006.1, from coordinate 89,557 downwards.
AAGGTAAAATAACGAGTTTGAATGCCTTCAGCGACAACCATGTCCATTAGATTTTGTTGGACTGGATCTTGCGAAGCACTGTCATTGGCGACTAATAATAGATTCGCACCAAGTGCATTAACCCAAGTTACGCCAACTTGACCATGAACTAAACGATTATCGATACGTGTCATAAGAATATTAGGTGTGCTCATTGCTATTAAGTCCTTTTGTTTATTTGTTTAACATATTCAGATGATTAATTTTTATTAAATGGATAAATATTAACGCCTTTTACTACTCGATTGACTTCTCCTGTTGGACAAGGGTTATCTGGAGTCAATCCAAGATAAAGTGATTTTTCAAACGCTAACATTTGTGCGAAAATTAGATAAGGAAATATCAACCAACAATCAGGGAGTTTGCTATCCACCGATAATATTTGTTGATCAATACTCTCTTGACTTGTTAGTGCAATGACGTCAGCAGCAATTTTGTCATGAACAAGTTCATTAAATAGGTCAATATCGTATTGGTGAACATATGGTTCGCTTGAGAAAAAACAGACAACTAAACTTTTTTTATCAACCATAAATTTTGGACCATGACGTAGTCCTAATATTGAATCGAAGCGGGTTGCTACTTTACCGGCGGTTAATTCTAAAATTTTTAATGCAGATTCTTGTGCAATACCTGTGAAGCAGCTACTACCAACATAGATAACGCGATCATGTTCTTTACTGGCTAACTGTTTGGTTATTGATTGCCAGCTTGAAAGCTTCTCTTCACAAATACTGGCAATTTCCATTACTGCATTGTGTGCTTTTTCTAAATCAACATTGTCTAGCAATAAAAGGGTGGCAAGCATCATACTACTAATACTCGATGTCATTGCGAAACTTAAGTCATGAGTTCCTTCAGGCATGACCAGATGTAAAATACGCTTAGAATTATTTTCTTTAGCCGCATACTCTGTTAATGCACAGGTTGGGTTACAGGTTAAAAATAGATGATAACAGTCAGAAACTATTTGATCTGCTAATTTTACTGCAGCAACACTTTCTGGACTATTTCCTGATCGCGCAAATGAGACAATTAACGTTTTTTTATTTGGTGATAAATATTGCTGAGGATTAGTGACAATCTCTGTTGTAGCATAAGCGTGAACGTTACGATGAGTCTGTTCTCTTAGCCATGGTGCTAGAGCAACACCACCAAAAGCAGATGAGCCGGCTCCGGTCAAAATTATTTCTAGATTTGGATCGGAAAGTAAAGGTTGTAAAAATGATTGTAACTGATTTTGCTTTTGTAAAATGATTTGTAATAAATTTCGCCAAATTTGTGGTTGTTGACAAATTTCTTTCGCAGTATGTTGAGCTCCGTGTTGTTCTAACCAATCTAACGAATAATTCAAATATTTTTGCATAATCTATATCCTTCTATATCCTTTTTAATCATTTCAATAAATTTATAACGTTTAATCATCTACAATTACTACATTTATTCCTAATTTATGTAATTGTTCTAGATAATCTTTTGGAATTTTTGTATCAGTAATTAGGGTTTTAATTAGATTAATTTTTTCAATCGTACAGAAACTTTTACGACCGAATTTTGTTGAGTCCGTCATTGCGATAATTTGCCCAGAAACTTGACACATTACCCTGTTAACATTGGCTTCACCGAAATTTGGTGTTGTAATGCCAGCATCTAGATCAAAACCATCAACACCTAAAAAAAGCTTGTCAAAATGGTACATTCTTAATTGTTGTTCTACTGTAGGACCGGAAATGGAGTAAGCTTTTTTTCTGATGTTACCGCCAGCAATAATTACTTCTATGTCGTTATTAGTTGATAATTCATAGGCAATATTTACTGCATTAGTAAAGACAATTAAGTTTTTTTTGTTACGTAAATAGGGAACCATAGCTGCTGTTGTCGATCCTGAATCGAGAATGATTCGGTCTCCATCATTAACCATTTCAGCAGCTCGCTGAGCTATTTTATTTTTTATGATCGAATTGATACGGCTTTTGTCTAATAATGGCTTATCCAATGCAAAGGATTTATTTAACATTGCGCCACCATAACAGCGCAATATACAACCTTTTTCTTCAAGGTGTCTTAAATCGTTTCGGATGGTAACGCTAGATACTTTAAATAATTTACTTAATTTATTAACTGATACGGTATTCTCTGTATCGAGTAAATGAATAATTTTTTCTCTACGCTGCAAAGTATTGATTATTTCTTTATTCATTTTTACCACTCGTTCAACTTTCATTCCTTTATTAAATTTAAACATAGATAAGGGATCGAAAAATGATAGATAGGTCACAAAACTGATTATAAAAGGAAAAATTGAAATATTATTTTCATTTGAAACGAAACGAAAGGTTTCAATGTGAAAGGTAAACAATAAAAAGGAGATTAATCTTATTATTCAAAAATTTAACTTAAAAGAGAAATCACATAAAAGAAAGTAAACTAAACAATAAATGAATATTCGCTTTCACTGTTTAATGTGATCTATATCACAAATTTATGAATGTAATTGATTATAAGGTTGTTAATTGAAAATTATAATCAAGAGAATACTGCAGTTGATATTGAAACACCGATTGGTGTTTCAATAATTCATGAGGTTATTTTTTATTCTGGTTGGTTATTTTTACTGCGATTAACAAACATCATTACGACGAAAGCAATAATTGTTAAATAGATAATGAAAATACCATATGTAGATAGCATATCGATAAATGAACGTCCGCGGATGCCTATATCACGAAAAAAGCGAAATAACCAAACTAATGGAAAGGCATGACTAACATAAAATGCCCATATTGGCATAATACCTACAGCCATGGTTGAACCACCCATAATAAAGCCGGGAGGGACAAGGAAAATCATTTTACTAGCTCCTTCGCCAGGATGGTTAGTTTTCCAAGATAGTAGTAAACCTAACCAACCAAAAGCTAAACCAGTCATAAAAATGCTTGGTACGAAAGTAAAATAGTTACCATCAAAGCGTAGTTGACCAAATATTACCAATATTGCCGTGATTAAGGTTAAAGCCGTTGTATAAAATAGGGCATAAGGCACTGTTCTGGCTAATAATGGTAAAAAACCACGTTCAATTACTGTATTCCACATCCCCATGGTTTTTAATCGACCAATAATCATTAACGAGGTTAAACCATAGGTTAATGATGAAAAGAAGTAAACAAAATAGATAATAGTGGATATTGTTGATGAACTAGCTGGATTAAACATGGTTCTCGTTTTTAATTGCATTGGTGATAAGGTCGCTTCTGTTGCTTCTCGACCTAGTCCTAATGCTGCAACTTTACCAACACTTAATTCTGCACCTGATTCAGGGATAATTTCATTCAGGCTTTGCATTACTTTAGCATTTTGGGCATCATTTGAGTCATCAGCAAAATAACCTAATTTAACCGTCTGATCACCTTTTTTTAACGATTTTTCTAACCCTTTAGGAATATATAACACGCCTAAATTACGATCATGAGAAACCAATGTAATTGGATTAACTGGCGATCGAATCACTTCTGTTATTTCAATAAATGGTGACGTATTTACCTTACTGATTAATTCAGTTGAATAATTAGAACCATCAAGATCAATAACGGCGATTTTTCCTTCAAAAACTGAACCATGGCTCAGAACAATTGAAAAAATAAGTGATACGATTGCTGCTAAACCTAAGCACACTTTATAATAAGGAATGAAGTGGCCTGATAACATAGCATCAAGCTCTTCAAGCATAGATTTAATGATGTTTTGTCGCATCATTGATCAACCTCAATTGTCATACCGGTTAATAGTTGTGGAATAGATTCCATATAAATTCTAACTTGGTAAGATGTTAAATCAGCCTGTCCTCGTTCTCGAGTCATGCGTAAGTCAGCAAATGATGGCGCAGCAGTTGCAAATCGAACGGTGCCTTTTACTGTTTTATCTAATGCGATAACATTCGCCTTCACCTTTGTGCCTGGTTGATAATCATTGACCATTTTTTCATTAACATAGATATCGACATATTTACGATCCGTTTCTAATAATACAGCTGGTGCTCCAGCAGGTGCCATCTCACCATCTTCAAACATCAGTTTTAGAACTTTACCATCTTCTGGCGCAACTAATGTTAGTCGATCGTAATTGACTTGTAATTGTTTTAAATCAGCTTGAGCTTGTGCTAATTGCGCTTTAATTTGAGCAAGCTGATTTTGACGATTTTGCAGTTTTTGTCGATCAATAGTAATCGATTGCAATGTCATACCTGTGGCATTTCTAGTTTGTTCAAACTGGTTAATTTGGTCTGGAGTTGCGCCAATCATTAAGGTTGATAATTGGCTTTCAATCTGTACCACTTGCATTTTGGTACTAATGTAGACATTTCGTGCTGCATCAAGTTGTGATTGAGAAGTACCACCCGTTTTTCTTAATTGAGTATGGCGTTGAAATTCAGTATTAGCTAGATCACGAGCAGACTTTGCCGCTTCAAGATTAGCTTTAACTTCCTCAATTTTTCGCCAAGTTGATAACTCATTAAGATTGATTTCATTTTCAGTGATTTCGATTGCTGCTTGTTCTTGATTAACAGCAGCAGTTTGACTATCAACTAATGCTTGCAAGCGATCAATTGATAGCTTGGTATCAATATCTTCAAGTTGCATTAATGGGTCGCCTTTTTTAACGAATTGTGATTCTTGGACAAAGCGTTTAATTACTTTTCCACCTACATTTTGAAAGGCAACATTGATTTCATCAGCGGTTAATACCCCTGATTTGATACTTTTAGCAACAGTTACTGCATCATTTCTTGAACCAAGACAAATTAATGTAGATCCAAATAGAAGTAGCAATAAAAATATAGCAGGAATTTTAATGTTTTTGGGTAAATTTAAGTTTAATTTATTTTTCATTTATTTAGTCAGCTAAGTATATTGTTAAAATATCATGATTATGAATAATTATTGGCAATTATTTACGCAATAATTTGCGTAACATTGCAATTAAAGATTCCTGCTCTTGTGGATTTAAGACTTGAGCAAAAGCACGAATCGATTTTAAGTGATTAGGTAATGCCTTTTGGATAAGATTTTCCCCTGTTGCAGTAAGGGTAATTAGTCGAGAGCGGCCATCTTCTCCACTTTTGGTCATTGATATTAAAGGATCGGGTGCTGCTAACATTCGTTTCACCATTACCGAAACGGTTGCTGGTGTTACGCCAACTCTTAATGCTAACTCGCTAGCGCAAGTTTCTCCTTCACTATATAGTGACATTAACAAGGCAAATTTTCCTTCAGATACATCATAATCTTTGGCTAGTTGTGCATAAATATTTGATCGAATTAAATCGGCGGTGGTGATTAAACTTAAGACAAGATCAACGCCTGAAACCTCAATAATTTCATCATTAAATCTTTGTGCTTTTGCTAAAGTTTCGCGAGAAGGAAGTATTCTTGAATTGTAATTCAATTGTCATTACCTAATTTATTTAGTCGGCTAATTATACTTATTTACCACTAATTGGCAATCCTTTTTTATGGCTATTTTAATGTACTAGTTGAATTAGTTATTTTCAGTGCTATCGTAAATTTTTTTGAGAAAAGTATAAGTAATGTTATATAGTTGTTCATGTTAACTTTTATATATGGATTTTTTTTCATCAATAGTTGTTTGAATTGATAATAACTATACTAATAGTTATAGTCTCTATTATTTTTAACAATCAATATTGTTCAAATAAATAATAATTTAACTATATTGTAGTGTGAAAATTGCTGGTCTAAGATCTTTTTTGTGACTTTTTGCGATCTTTTATTAAACAGCGCTTGCAACAAGCATAAATTTTGCGTAAAATTCACGCCCTATAAGATTAATCAATGCAGACATATATTTTTAATCAGGAATCGTCTGCTTTTTATTGCGGAGTTAAGTATGTACGCAGTTTTCCAAAGTGGTGGTAAACAACACCGAGTTAGCGAAGGACAAGTCGTTCGCTTGGAAAAAATTGAAGTCGAAACAGGTTCAGAAGTTGTTTTCGATAAAGTTTTAATGGTAGCAAATGGTGAAGACATCAAAGTTGGTGCTCCGTTTGTTGAAGGTGCAACAATTAAAGCAGAAATTGTTGAGCACGGTCGTGGCGAGAAAGTGAAAATTGTTAAATTCCGTCGTCGTAAACACTATCGTAAACAACAAGGTCACCGTCAGTGGTTCACTGATGTGAAGATCACTGCAATCGCTTAATAGGAGTATCGAACAATGGCACATAAGAAGGCTGGTGGTTCATCACGTAATGGTCGTGATTCCCAGAGTAAACGTTTAGGTGTTAAACGTTATGGTTCTCAAGAAGTTCTTGCGGGTAACATTTTAGTTCGTCAACGTGGAACTCAATTCCACCCAGGTACTAACGTAGGTTGTGGTCGTGATCATACCCTATTCGCTTTAGTTGATGGACAAGTTAAGTTCGAAGTTAAAGGACCTAAAAATCGCCGTTATGTTAGTGTAGTTGCTAACAGCTAATAAATTAGCGGTTTAAGAAGTTATAGAAGCCTCACAGTTATTGTGGGGCTTTTTTCATTTCTTGAAATTTATATAAATTAATTCATTATGATAAAACAGCAAAATGTTAAATTAGGTTTTGCATTAGCCATGTTAACAGCCGTTATGTGGGGACTAGTGCCAATTGCTATGAAATATGCATTAGTTGTTATTGATCCATTAACATTAGCTTGGTCACGATTAAGTATCTCCGCTATCGGTATTACACTATGGCTGGCTTATAAAAAACAGTTTCCTAATTTAGCTATGTTCAAAAAACGTCGCCGTTTTATCCTATTGATGATTGCTGGATTTGGTCTACTCGGTAATTTTGCTCTTTTTGCAACAGCTGTGCAGTATTTATCTGCAACTACTGCTCAGGTTGTTGGCCAAACTGGAATTGTAATATTTATGATTTCCAGTGCAATTATTTTCAAAGAAAAATTAAGACCAACACAAATTATTGGTATTACCATATTATTAATAGGGTTAGGGTTGTTTTTTAATGAAAATCTAGCTGATCTTTTTGCTAATATGTCTTCATATGGCATAGGTGTTTGGCTGGCCTTACTGGCTTCTATCTCATGGGCATGTTATGCGTTAGCACAAAAAGTATTATTAAAAAAATTACGAGCAGAACAGCTACTTTGGTTGATTTATCTTATTTGTAGTATTTTTTTATGGCCTCTAGCATCACCAACGAAAATAGCCAGTGCTGATTTTAGCCAATTGTTTGCTATTATTTTTTGCGGGTTGAATACTATTATTGCTTATGGTGCTTTGGTTATGGCCATGGAACGTTGGCAAGCAGCACAAGTAAGTGCAATAACCACATTAACACCACTTTTTGCACTGATTTTTTCAGATTTATTTGCTTTACTATGGCCAGAAAAGTTTGCAATGCAATATTTAAATATTTTAGGTTATATTGGCGCAGTATCTGTGGTCGCTGGGGCAATGTTTGCAACAGTTGGACACCATTTATGGCAACCAAGAAAAGGCTGGCTGATTAACCGAAAGAAAGAGGACAAATAATGAAATTTGTAGATGAAGCTTCAATTCGTGTCGAAGCTGGTGATGGCGGAAATGGTTGTGTTGGTTTCCGCCGAGAAAAATATATACCTAAAGGTGGTCCTGATGGTGGCGATGGTGGAGACGGTGGTGATGTATTTTTTATTGCCGATGAAAATTTAAATACATTGGTTGATTTTCAATTTGAAAAAAACTACCGAGCAGAACGTGGTCAAAATGGCCAAGGTTCAGATTGTACTGGTAAAAGAGGTAAAGATATTACCGTTAAAGTACCAGTTGGTACACGCATAACCGATAAATATACCGGTGAAATTATTGGCGATCTCACTCATCATCAACAAAAAGTTCTGGTTGCTAAAGGTGGTTTTCATGGACTGGGTAATGCCCGTTTTAAATCCTCAGTCAACCGTGCGCCAAGACAAAAAACTGATGGTACGCCAGGTGAAAAACGAGATGTTTTATTAGAACTGTTATTACTTGCCGATGTTGGTATGTTAGGTCTACCTAATGCAGGTAAATCAACGTTTATTCGTAGCGTTTCAGCCGCTAAACCAAAGGTAGCTGATTATCCATTCACAACTTTAGTACCGAGTTTAGGTGTGGTTAGAATGGATAATGAACAGAGTTTTGTGGTTGCCGATATTCCTGGGTTGATAGAAGGCGCATCAGATGGTGCAGGGCTTGGCATTCGTTTTTTAAAACACCTTGAACGTTGCCGTGTGTTAGTGCATTTAATTGATATTGCGCCAATTGACGGTTCAGATCCGATTGAAAACGCCAAAGTTATCATCCAAGAACTACATCAATATAGTGAAAAGTTAGCCAATAAACCGCGTTGGTTAGTGTTCAATAAGATGGATGTATTAGGCCGCGAAGAGAGTGAAAAACGAGCAGCCGAAATTGCCCAAGCTTTAAATTGGGATGATAAATATTATGTTATTTCGGCAGTTAACCGTGAAGGTGTAAAAGCACTATGCTGGGATTTGATGGAGTATATCAATGCGCATCCTCGGGAGACCGAAGAAGAGAATAATTCCCCTGAAAAAGTAGAATTTATGTGGGATGATTACCATCAACAAGTGATGGATGATGCTTTGGATGACGATGATTTTGATGATTGGGATGAAAGTGATGAAGAGGGTGTTGAGTTTATCTATCAAAAATAAAACTATTCCCAAAAGTTAATTATAATGGTTTGTTTATAGTTAAATATTCCAACAAGCAGGGGCAAATCACCCTGCTCTTCTCAATTATATTCCTTATAAAAACAAAATGTTAATATAAAAACATATGTTAAACTGACAAAATTTTGTCATTTTTTTGAAAATAGTCAAAAAAATAACTTGCTTTTAATAATGAGAATGATTATCATTCAGTTGTGCTTTGTTAGAGCGTCGAAAGACTTCTAAAAAAGTATGACATTGCTCACATTGCTTCCAATGTTTGCCAGCCTAGTAAAACTAAGCTGGCTTTTTTATTGTTTACTATATATCTATTAGTAATTATCTTAGATTAACTGATGGATTATTGATATCAAATAAAACTAATAATGCCGCGTTACCACCAAACTCTTTTGGTGCTTGATGGAAACAAATTACATGTGGATGTTGGGCTAACCACATTGGCGTTTGTTTTTTTAATATGTTTTTTCCATGTCCATACATAATACAAGCACAATTGGCATTTTCACGTAAACAAGCAGCAATAAGTGCAGCGATTTCTTTTTTTGCCTCTTGCTGAGTTAATCCATGTAGATCTAAAAAAAACTCGGGTAAATAAAATCCTCGTCGCAATTTTTTTAATTCATTAGTATCCGCATTTTCACGAATGTAACGAATAGGATCTTCTTGTAATAGTGGTTGGTAATCATCAGAAAAGTAAAATTCATTATTTACTTTTTCATGTTGAAGCTTTTGATTATCAATTAGCTTTTGAGATCGTTTTACTGGTTTATGAATAACGGTATCTTGTTTAAGTTGTTTGGCATTCCCAATACTACTTTTAAACAAGTTGATATCTTCATCTTCTAATTTAAATTTATTTGGCATTGATTTTTTACTCTGGATAAACTTTTTCTTTATATTCACACAAATCTTCAATAACGCAAGATCCGCAGCGTGGCTTCCTAGCTATACAGGTATATCGACCATGTAATATTAACCAATGATGACAATTTATTTTATACTCAACTGGAACCACTTTAAGTAGTTTTTCTTCGACAGCTTCAACCGTTTTACCTGGTGCAAATCCTGTTCGGTTACTTACTCTAAAGATATGCGTATCGACAGCAATAGTTGGCCAACCAAACGCGGTATTTAAAACAACATTAGCTGTTTTTCTACCTACGCCAGGAAGAGCTATTAATGAAGCAAAATTTTCAGGCACTTCACCTTGGTATTTATCAACCAAAATCTGACAAGTTTTGATGATATTTTCAGCTTTACTATTATATAAACCGATGGTTCGGATATAATCTTTTAATTTATCGACGCCTAACGCCAGAATTTGCTCTGCGGTATTTGCGATAGCAAATAATGGTTTAGTCGCTTTATTCACACTAACATCGGTGGCTTGAGCGGATAGTACAACAGCTATAAGTAACTCGAATGGTGTTTTATATACCAATTCAGTTGTAGGATCTTTAATATGCTCTTTTAATCTTTCTAAAATTTCAATTCGAGTTGATTGTTTCACAATATTTTATAAATAAAAAAGTTAATCAATATTATATACATTATATGATATTTTACCTTAGGATATATTGAGTTTTTATATAGGTTGAAACTATTAACAATGTATCTATTTAAAAAATTGAAGATATTTTTATTTTGTGGATTGAATTGTAATACTAGCTTTTATAGCTAAGATAGATATAGCAAAATCGCCAGCTTTTTAGCAGGGGCTTTTTATGATAAGCTAGCCAACTATTTTTTAATTTCATCGATCAAGGTTTATTATAAAAATGTCATTACCAATGATTGTCACCTTTGCTGTTTACATATTAGGAATGATTGCGATTGGTTTCTTTGCATTTCGTGCAACACGAAACTTTGGTGATTATATATTAGGTGGACGTCGCATAGGCAGTGTCGTTACTGCACTTTCTGCTGGTGCTTCTGATATGAGTGGTTGGTTATTAATGGGATTACCGGGTGCAGTGTTCTTATTTGGTATCTCGCAAAGCTGGATAGCTATAGGATTAATAATTGGCGCTTATCTAAATTGGTTGCTGATTGCCGGTAGATTAAGAGTTTTCACTGAGATAAATCATAATTCATTAACTTTACCTGACTATTTTGCTCGTCGATTTGATGACAATAGTTCACTATTAAGAATTATTTCAGCAGTAATAATTTTAATCTTTTTTACCATTTATTGTGCTTCAGGTGTAGTTGCTGGCGCTAAATTATTTGAAAGTACATTTGGGCTTAGTTATGGCTGGGCAATGCTAGCAGGTGCTGGAGCGACAATTGCTTATACTTTTATTGGTGGTTTCTTAGCGGTAAGTTGGACCGATACAATTCAAGCAAGTTTAATGATGTTTGCTCTAATCTTAACACCAATTATGGTAATGATTAATGCTGGTGGTTTCACTGATGCAATGGCTAACATTCAATCATTAAATCCTGATTATACAAATATCTTTGCTCATATGGATTTGATTGCCATTATTTCATTGTTAGGTTGGGGACTTGGTTATTTTGGTCAACCACATATTTTAGCTAGATTTATGGCTGCTGATTCTCATGAAGTAATGAAAAATGCTCGTCGAATTAGTATGACATGGATGATTTTATGTTTAGCTGGCGCAATTACAGTTGGTTTCTTTGGTATTGCTTTTTTTGCTAATAATCCTAACTTAGCTTATCTAATTGATAATGGAAAACATGAACGTATTTTTATTGAATTATCTAAATTACTGTTTAACCCATGGATTGCTGGTATTTTGCTAGCAGCTATTCTAGCCGCAGTAATGAGCACCTTAAGTTGTCAATTATTGGTTTGTTCAAGTGCATTGACAGAAGATTTTTATCGCGCTTTTATTCGACCAAAGGCTAAGCAGCGAGAATTAGTTTGGGTTGGTCGTGTAATGGTGTTATTAGTTTCTGTTATTGCTATTTTATTAGCGATCAATCCTAATAACAGTGTACTTGATTTAGTTAGCCATGCTTGGGCTGGTTTTGGTGCCGCATTCGGTCCGATTGTTGTATTCTCGGTGTTTTGGGCTCGAATGACCCGCAATGGTGCATTAGCAGGTATGATAACTGGTGCAATTACGGTCTTGCTTTGGATTAATTTTAATTGGCTTAATTTATATTCACTAATTCCTGGCTTTTTATTTGCGTCAATAGCAATCATTATTTTTAGCTTATTAGATAAAAAACCGAACGAAATAGTTGAAGACCATTTCAAACAAGCGTATAAAAAATACCACAATAAAACAGTATAGAATTTAATTAAAGTAGAATATAAACGTAACAAATTTAATAGGTAAAATATCATGACAAAAAATGTGATCAAACAACTGCAAGAGCGTGGACTGATTGCTCAACTTACTGATGAAAAAGCGTTAATGGAACTGATTGAGCAAAATCCTATTGCACTATATTGTGGTTTTGATCCAACCGCTGATAGTTTGCATCTTGGTCATTTAGTTCCATTGCTTTGTTTGAAACGTTTTCAATTGGCTGGTCATAAGCCAATAGCTTTAGTTGGAGGTGCGACAGGATTAATTGGCGATCCAAGTTTTAAAGCTGTTGAACGTAAACTCAATACTGAAGATACGGTAATTGAATGGAGTGAAAAGATTAAACAACAAGTATCGCCATTTTTAGATTTTGAATGTGGTGATAACGCCGCTATTGTTGCCAACAACTATGATTGGTTTGGTGGCATGAATGTTTTATCTTTTTTACGAGATATTGGTAAATATTTTTCTGTTAATGCAATGATTAACAAAGAATCCGTTAAACAACGTATTGACCGTGATGAATCAGGTATTTCATTTACTGAGTTCTCTTATAGTTTGTTACAGTCTTATGACTTTGCAAGTCTTAATAAAGCATATAATGTTGTGTTACAAATTGGTGGTTCTGATCAATGGGGTAATATTACTGCTGGTATCGATTTAACCCGTCGTTTACACCAGAAACAAGTATATGGTTTAACTGTACCATTAATTACTAAATCTGATGGAACTAAATTTGGTAAAACTGAAAGTGGTGCTGTATGGCTAGATCCGAAAAAAACCAGTCCATATAAATTTTATCAATTTTGGATTAATACTGCTGATGCTGATGTTTATCGATTCCTTAAATTCTTTACTTTTATGTCATTGGAAGAAATTGATGCATTGGAAGAAGAAGATAAGAATAGTGGCATTGCACCTAGAGCTCAGTATGTACTTGCCGAACAAGTGACTCGATTAGTTCATGGTGAAGAAGGACTAACAGCGGCAAAACGTATTACTGAAAGTTTATTTTCTGGTAAATTAACCGATTTATCTGAAGCTGATTTTGAACAATTAGCTCAAGATGGCATGCCAACAGCCAGCATTGAAGGTGATGTAGATCTACAACAAGCCATTGTTAATGCTGAATTTGCGCCATCAAGAGGTCAAGCAAGAACAATGATTGATTCCAATGCTATTTCCGTTAATGGTGAACGTAACTCAACAACAGATTATCGTTTTTCTGATAGTGATAAGTTATTTAATCGTTACACATTACTGCGTCGAGGTAAAAAATACTATTGCTTACTTATTTGGAGATGATTGCATGAAAAATATATTATCGATTCAGTCGCATGTTGTCTTCGGTCATGCAGGTAATAGTGCTGCTGTATTTCCAATGCGTCGTTTAGGTGTGAATGTTTGGCCATTAAATACGGTACAATTTTCAAACCATACTCAATATCGGCAATGGACTGGAACGGTAATGCCTGCATCTCATTTAACCGATATCGCTGATGGGATTAATGCTATTGGCGAATTACAACGATGTAATGCCGTATTAAGTGGCTATATGGGGTCACCAGAACAAGGTAATGCAATTATTGAAATTGTGAAAAAAGTAAAAGCTGAGAATCCTGAAGCAATTTATCTTTGTGATCCTGTAATGGGGCATCCCGAAAAAGGATGCTTTGTCGCTCCTGGTGTAGCAGAATTTTTATGTAATACAGCTTTACCCATATCAGACATGATGGCACCGAATATTTTAGAATTAGAAGAACTTAACGGTAAACAGCCGATTAATAATGTCAGTCAAGCAATCTCAGCATGCCGTTCAATTTGTGAAAAAGGGCCTAAAGCAATTTTAGTTAAACATCTAAGTAGAGCGGGCTATCAACAAGATCGTTTTGAAATGTTGTTAGTAACAGAAAATGAAGCTTGGCATATTGATCGGCCGTTAGTCGATTTTGGAGTCAAACAACCAGTTGGTGTTGGCGATATGACTAGTGGGTTGTTTTTAGCAAATATTATGCTTGGTAAATCTATGGTTGAAGCATTTGAGCATACTACATCGGCGGTTTATGCGGTTATGCTTGAAACATTAAGACAAAATGAATATGAATTGCAATTAGTAGCCGCACAGAATGAAATAGAAACCCCTAAACAGTGGTTTAAAGCAAAAAGAATTGATTAATTGCGAAAATATGTAAAAATAACAAAAAATTGCGGATAGTAAGACAATGAGGGGATTAATGGAAGACAGTATTTCATTGGGTAAGATTCTTTCCGATTTAAGAAGTAATATGGGTTTATCGCAAAAAGATATTGCTGAACAAATTCATGTTAGAACGGCAGTCATTTCTGAAATTGAAAATGATCAGTTACTTCATGCCCCTTTTGTTTTTGTTAAAGGTTATATTCGTTCATATGCCAATATTGTTGGCTTATCAGCAGATGAATATCAACCTCATCTCGAAATTTTAGCTAAACAATATTTAGTAAAAGAAACTAAAAAACCTAAGCCGATATATAGTAAAACAAAACGTAGTAAGAAACCGTTCTTTTTTGGCTTGTTTGCTTTAGTTTGTGCATTAGGTGTTGGCTTATACTATGTCAATTCACAAAATAAAAGTAACTTTATTGAAGTTAGTCATTATATTTCTCCACAGCCTTCAGATCGCGTTAACAGTTAGCAAATTTTCTTATTCACATACAGACATTTGCCTTAAATCTTGTTAAGATTGCGTCCTAGTTATTTTGTAATATGATTAGGCATCTTATGAGTCATCAAGAGTCACCAATTATTAGGCGAGAATCAACCCGAATTTACGTTGGTAATGTGCCAATAGGCGGTGGTGCGCCGATTGCTGTGCAATCGATGACGAATACTCGAACGACCGATGTAGAAAAAACAGTAGCTCAAATTCAAGCTCTTGAGCGGGTAGGGGTTGATATTGTTCGAGTTTCTATTCCAACTATGGATGCTGCAGAGGCGTTTAAAATAATTAAGCAACAAGTAAAAGTTCCACTTATTGCTGATATTCACTTTGATTATCGCATTGCTTTAAAGGTTGCTGAATATGGTGTGAATTGTTTACGGATTAATCCAGGTAATATTGGTAATGAATCACGGATTCGCTCGGTTGTTGATTGTGCTAAGGATAAAAATATTCCGATCCGAATTGGTGTAAACTCAGGTTCGCTGGAAAAAGATATTCAGGAAAAATATGGCGAGCCGACATCTGAAGCGATAGTCGAATCTGCTATGCGACATGTAGATATACTTGATAGGCTAGGTTTTGACCAATTTAAGGTAAGTGTAAAAGCTTCAGACGTTTTTACTGCTGTTGATTCATACCGATTATTGGCAAAACAAATTAAGCAACCTTTGCATCTAGGAATAACCGAAGCTGGTGGAGTGCGTAGTGGTGCGGTAAAATCAGCGATTGGGCTTGGCTTATTATTATCGGAAGGGATTGGTGATACATTAAGAGTTTCCCTTGCAGCTGATCCAACGGAAGAAGTTAAAGTTGGATTTGATATTTTAAAATCGCTACGTATTCGAGCTAGAGGTATTAATTTTATTGCTTGCCCAACCTGTTCAAGGCAAGAGTTTGATGTAATTAGTACTGTTAATACATTAGAACAGCGACTAGAAGATATAATAACACCAATGGATGTATCGATTATTGGTTGTGTTGTGAATGGTCCGGGCGAAGCTTTAGCCTCTACAATGGGTGTTGCTGGCGGTCACAACAAAAGTGGTTTTTATGAAGATGGTGTGCGCATAGGGCGTATTGATAATGAACAAATGATAGATGAGTTGGAAGCTAAAATTCGTGCTAAGGCATCAATTTTAAAAAATAGAATTGCAACAACTGAACTATAACTTTATTAGATAGCGAATAAACAAATGGCAGAGAAAAAAATCCAATCAATACGGGGAATGAATGATTTACTCCCGAATGATAGTGCAACATGGCAACAAATTGAAAAAATTGTTAAAGGTGTACTAAATAGTTATGGTTATAATGAAATTAGAACACCGATCGTTGAAGATACTGCACTATTTAAACGTGCAGTTGGTGAAGTTACCGATATTGTTGAAAAAGAGATGTATACTTTTAATGACCGTAATGATGAAAGTATTACTCTCCGCCCTGAAATTACAGCTGGTTGTGTACGAGCTGGTATTGAACATGGTCTATTTTATAACCAAGAACAACGACTATGGTATTTAGGGCCGGCATTTCGTTATGAAAAACCGCAAAAAGGGCGTTATCGTCAATTTCATCAATTTGGTGTTGAAGTCTTTGGCCTTGAAGGACCTAATATTGATGCCGAGCTTATCTTATTAACGGCACGTTTTTGGAAAGCACTTGGTATTGAAGAGCATACAACACTTGAACTTAATTCTATTGGTTCAGTTGAAGCAAGAGCAAATTACCGTAATGCTTTAGTCAGTTTTCTTGAGCAACATAAAGATAAATTAGATGAAGATTGTTTACGTAGAATGTATACTAACCCATTACGGGTGTTAGATTCCAAAAATCCTGTTATTCAAGAATTACTTAATCAAGCACCAAAATTATTTGATTATTTAGATGAAGAATCTAAACTTCATTTTGATGGTTTGTGTCAATTATTAGATAGTGCAGGAATAAAATATAATATTAATCAAAGATTGGTGCGTGGTTTAGATTATTATAACCGTACAGTTTTTGAGTGGGTAACGAGTAGTTTAGGCGCTCAAGGTACAGTTTGTGGCGGTGGACGCTATGATGGTCTAGTTAGCCAACTTGGAGGACAACCCACACCAGCAGTTGGTTTTGCCATGGGGGTTGAACGTTTGGTATTATTAGTACAAGCAGTTAATCCTTCATTAAATCGAGATAGTTCAATTGATATTTATATGATATCTTCGGGGGATGAAAAAACGATAGCTGCAGCTCAAAAAATGGCAGAAGTACTCCGTGATGGGTTAACTGATAAGCGAATTGTGACTAATTACGGTAGTAGTAATTTTAAAAAACAATTTGCCAAAGCGGACAAATTAGGTGCTAAAATAGCTGTAATTATTGGCGAAAACGAAATTACTAATCAATCAGTTACAATTAAAAATTTACAAACAGGCGAACAAGTTGAAGTTGCAGAAAAAGAGATTGTTCAAACTTGTTTAGCAATATTGTAAATTAAGGAAAATAGGAGAAAAACGTGAGTCATCAATTGTCTGGCGAAGAACAAGTTTCAGAGATAAAAGAATTTCTTGCTAAAACGTGGAAAATCATTGTTGCGGTTATTGTAATTGGATTACTAGCTTTTTATGGCTGGCGTTATTGGCAGTCTTATAAATTAGAAAAAGTGATAGAATCTTCCGATCATTATGAACAATTAATTGCTAAATTAGATAATAATAATCCTGATTCAGTTAATGAATTAGTCTCTTTTGCTAAAGATAATAATACTATTTATAGTGTTTTTGCTAATTTTAGAGCAGCAAAATTTTATGTAGAACAATTAAAAGATTATGCTGGAGCAGAAAAATTACTTACAGATACGTTAAGTAAAACTGATTCAGATATCATTAAATCAATAAGTTATATTCGTATTGCAAAAATACAATATCAACTAGAACATTATCAAGAAAGTTTGGCGACTTTAACTAAAGTAACCGAAAAAAGTTGGGCGCCGATAGTTAATGATATTCGTGGCGATATATTGGTGAAAATGAACAATTACAATGAGGCTGTGGAGGCTTATAATGTTGCATTAAGTTCATCACCTACTCAAGCCTTAGAGCAAAATATCAAAATGAAGTTAAATCAAGCTCAATATCTTAAAGATAAACAACAAGCTGAACAAGCTAAACAAGAAGAAGCTGCCGCTAAGGAAAAAGCTAAGCAAGAAGCTGAAGCCCAAAAAAACGCAGCTAAAGAAAATGAAGATTAATTTATCCTGATATAAGGATCTATACGATGAAGTTATCAAAATGTCTGTTTATGAGTGTTTTTATGTTTTCACTTGCGGGGTGTTCATTGTTTGGTGGCGAAGAAGAAATTGTCCAAATTTCACCTTCACCAAAAGTGGATAACCAATTTCCAATCCAAGAAATATGGCGAAATAGCACAGCAGGCAATACACATGTTTATTCATTATTAGGGCCAATTAATTACGATAATGCTATTTATGTTGCTAGCCGTAGTGGGCAAGTTAAAGCGATTGATTTATCAACTGGTCATACTATATGGGACAAAAATTTATCACAAAGTACATTATTTAGCAGTAAAACAGCGTTATTTTCTGGCGGTGTAAGTGCTGATGATAGATATGTTTATGTCGGTAGTGAACGTGCGGTTGTTTACGCATTAGATCGTAATGATGGTAATGTAATTTGGGAAAAACCGGTTAAAGGTGAAGTACTGGCTCGCCCAGTATCTTCTGATGATAAACTAATAATTCATACCGCTAGCGGTAATTTACAAGCTTTGAATCGTAACACAGGTGAAGATGTATGGGATGTTGTTCTTGAAGTACCAACACTTTCATTAAGAGGTAATTCAACACCAACTATTGCTCATGGCGCCGCTATACTTGGTGATGATACAGGTCACGTGAATGCTTACTATCTTAATGATGGACAACTTATTTGGCAGCAACGCATATCTCAACCAAGTGGATCGACTGAAATTGACAAATTAAATGATGTTGATTCAACCCCAGTTATTGAAGGTAATTTGGCATATGCAATTGGCTATAATGGTAATGTTGTCGCACTTGATTTAAGTAATGGGCAAATTGTATGGCGTAAAGAAATGGGATCTACCCATAGCTTTGCCGTTGATTCACATCAGTTATTTATCGTGGATCAAGATGACAATGTTCAAGCAGTAAGCAAAAATGGTGGTGCAGTGAATTGGACTCAGGCAGGTTTGTTACATCGTCAATTAACCGATCCGGTTATTTATCAAAATTATATTGTTGTTGGTGATTTTGAGGGTTATCTTTATTGGTTAAATCAAGATAATGGAGAAGTAGTTGCTAAAACACAAGTAAGTAGCAGTGGATTGATTTCGAAGCCATTAGTTGTAGATAATAAAATTATTGTCCAAGCTAAAAATGGTGATATTTACGCATTCACAAAAAATTAAGGTAATTAGAGAATAAATATGGTACCTGTTGTCGCACTAGTTGGTCGTCCGAATGTAGGAAAATCGACTCTATTTAATCGATTAACTCGAACTCGAGACGCCTTAGTGGCGGATTTCCCTGGATTAACGCGAGATCGTAAGTATGGCCGAGCCGAAATGAAAGGGCACGAATATATAGTCATTGATACAGGTGGTATTGATGGCACTGAAGATGGGGTTGAAAGCTTTATGGCAGAACAATCCTTACAAGCAATTGAAGAAGCGGATATCGTACTATTTCTTGTAGATGCAAGGGCCGGTGCGATGCCAGCTGATCATGCAATTGCTAAACATCTTCGATCTCGCCAAAAAGCAACGTTTTTAGTTGCTAATAAAATTGATGGTATTGATGCCGATAGCGCAATCTCTGATTTTTATAGTTTAGGATTAGGTGACATTCATCCGATTGCCGCGAGTCATGGTCGTGGAGTGAATGTATTAATCGAAACGGTGCTCGATCCTATTTTTCATTTTGCCAATGATCAAAATGAAGTCTTGTCAGAGGATGAGCTAGATGACGTTCTTCCTGAATCTTATGATGATATTGAAGATGAAGCCGAGTCGCTCATCAACCAACCAATCAAAGTTGCTATTGTTGGTAGACCAAATGTTGGTAAGTCAACACTAACTAATCGAATTTTAGGCGAAGAAAGGGTTGTGGTTTATGATATGCCCGGTACAACACGTGACAGTATTTATATACCAATGACACGCGATGATCGTGAATATATTATGATCGATACTGCTGGTGTTCGTAAACGAGGTAAGGTAACCGAAACAGTTGAGAAATTCTCGGTTATTAAAACGTTACAAGCAATTGAAGATGCTAACGTCGTAATTTTGGTCATTGATGCCCGAGAAGGTATTTCTGATCAAGATTTGTCTTTGCTTGGCTTTATTATTAATAGTGGGCGCTCACTGGTTATTGCTGTTAATAAGTGGGATGGTTTATCACAAGATATTAAAGAACAAGTGAAAACTACGTTAGATGATCGACTTGATTTTATCGATTTTGCTCGTCTACACTTTATCTCTGCGCTTCATGGTAGTGGTGTAGGTAACTTATTTGATTCAATTCAAGAAGCATATGATTGTGCTACACGTCGTGTTAATACTGCATTATTAACTAAAATAATGCAAATGGCACAAGATGACCATCAACCACCATTGGTCAGAGGACGTCGTGTTAAATTAAAATATGCCCATGCCGGCGGTTATAATCCTCCCATTGTGGTTATTCATGGTAATCAAGTTGAAGATTTACCTGATTCTTATAAACGTTATTTAATGAACTATTTTAGACGTTCCTTAAAAATTATGGGATCGCCAATACGAATTCAATTCAAAGAAGGCGCCAATCCATTCGAAGGTCGAAAAAATAGTTTGACTGCTTCGCAACAACGTAAACGTCGTCGTTTAATGAAACATGTACGAGGTCGTAAATAACTTATGACAGAAACAAAGATGATAGATGGTGGGCAAGAAGGTATTTGTCCTAAGTGTCATAATAGAATGAGTATTGTTTCGCCACAACATTATGATTGTCCTCATTGCAAACAGCATTATCAAGAACAGTATATTTGCCCAATTTGCCGACAAAATGCGCAAATGGTTAAAGGCTGTGGCGCTATTAACTATATTTGTCACACTGATGGCTTAATTTCCAGCAGTAAAGTGATATTTCATTATTTACCAGAATAGAAAATTGTATCTATATTTAAAGCCATAAGAGGTTATTTTATGCGAATTATTTTATTAGGCGCACCAGGAGCAGGAAAAGGAACTCAAGCACAATTTATTATGCAACAATATGGAATTCCACAAATTTCAACTGGCGATATGTTGCGTGCAGCAGTAAAAGCAGAAAGTCCATTAGGTTTACAAGCAAAAGAGCTAATGGATAATGGTAAGCTTGTTACTGATGAGTTAGTTATTGCATTAGTTAAAGAGCGTATCGCGCAAAGCGATTGTAAAAATGGTTTTTTATTAGATGGTTTTCCTCGTACTGTGCCGCAAGCAGATGCAATGAAAGAAGCGGGTATCGATGTTGATTTCGTACTTGAATTTGATGTGCCTGATGAAGTGATTATTGACCGTATGAGTGGTCGTCGTATTCATGCAAGCTCAGGACGTGTCTACCATGTTCGTCATAATCCACCAAAAGTTGAAAATATTGATGATGTAACTGGCGAACCTTTAACTATTCGTAAAGATGATAGTGAAGAAATCGTCCGTAAACGTCTTGTTGAATATCATGATTTGACTAAACCATTAGTCAAATATTATCAACATGAAGCCAAAGAAGGTCGAACTCAATATTTCCGTATTGATGGGACACAAGCTGTTTCCGCTGTGACCAATGAATTGACTAAAATTTTAGGCTAATTCAAAAAAAGAGGGATCAAATTATCCCTCTTTTAATAATTATCTTATTTTTCGTAAAATAAAGATTATAAAACCATTCTTACGATATCGATTTCACCTAATTCTTTGTATAGATTTTCTACCTGATCAATATGGGTTGCATTAATGGTAATGGATACTGAATGATAATTACCTTTACTACTTGGTTTGATCGACGGCGTATAATCCCCTGGTGCATGACGTTGAATCACGGATACAACTTTATCAACTAATTCTGGTTTTGCTTCACCCATTACTTTATAAGTGAAAGAACAAGGGAAATCTAATAATTCATTTAATTTTGTTTGTTGCATAATAGTCTTTTTCTCGTTTTATCAATACAGCTATTAAAGATATTCCATATATATAGTCAGTTTATTATTCTTCAAGTTCAGAATAATAAACATTACTTTTTAAAGCCTATAATTTGATCTATGATAGTCAAATTCTAACATAGCTTAGTAAAACCTACCTTACTATTATTTTAAAAGGCTAAAATAACATGTTATCCCAATCAGCTAACAAAGAACCTTTTGGTACATTACTTGGCTATGCACCGGGTGGTGTTGCTATTTACTCTTCTGATTATGAAACATTAAATCCTGAACAATACCCTAATGATGCATCATTCAGAAGTTATTCAGGTCATGAGTATATGGGCTATAAGTGGCAATGTGTCGAATTTGCTAGAAGATTTTTATTTCTAAATTATGGGATTGTCTTTACTGATGTCGGTATGGCTCATGAAATATTTTCATTACGATTTCTTCGTCAAGTGATCAATGAAACCATTTTACCATTGCAAGCATTTGCTAATGGTAGCAAAAAAATGCCAGAAGCGGGAGCATTGTTAATATGGGATGACGGCGGTATGTTTGATAGAACTGGTCATGTAGCGATTATTACTGAAGTTTTTGATAATAAAATTAGAATTGCCGAACAAAATGTTGTCCATACTCGGCTTCCTATTGGTCAACAATGGACTCGAGAATTAAAAATGACGGTATCCAATGATGGCTATTATGTACACGACACTTTTGATGATACTAAAATTTTAGGTTGGATGATTCAAACAGACAATACTCTTCATAGTTTACCACAACCGAATGTTGCTAAGCATTTACTCGATATCCATAGTGTTCATATCGAAAATCATGGTCAATTTGATAAAAAATGGTTAAACGAGAGTGATCCATTAGAAAGTGCATATGTGTCAGCAACTGGACATGCCATAAGCCATGATGATCAGTATCGTTATTTTACTATTTCGGAAAGCGCTGAACAGGAGCTTATTCGTGCAACAAACGAACTTCATTTGATGTATTTGCATGCTACCGATAAAGTTTTAAAAGATGATAATTTATTGTGTAATTTTAATATTCCCGAAATACTTTGGCCTCGGCTTAGATTATCATGGCAACAACGCCGTTATCAGATGATAACCGGCCGAATAGATTTCTGTATGGATGAAAGAGGCTTTAAAGTTTATGAATATAATGCTGATTCAGCTTCATGCCATACCGAAGCTGGACAAATTTTACAAAATTGGGCAATACAAGCCGAATTAAATGCTGGAGTAAATCCTAGTGCTGGTCTACTTAATGCATTAGCTAACTGTTGGAAACATAGTGATGCAAAAGCATTTGTACATATCATGCAAGATAATGATAGCGAAGAAAATTATCATGCATTATTTATGCAAAAAGCGCTGACTCAAGCTGGATTTGAAAGCAAGATTTTACGTGGACTCTCAGGTCTCAGTTGGGATAAACGAGGTCGATTAGTAGATGATGAGCAACGTCAGGTCACCTGCGTATGGAAAACTTGGGCATGGGAAACTGTACTTGAACAACTTCGTCAAGAGAGTGAAGCCCAAGTGGCTGGATTACCAATTAGAACGTGGCATCCAGAAAATTCGGTAAGATTAATAGATGTGTTACTTCGACCTGAGGTGTCTGTTTTTGAGCCTTTATGGACAGTCATCCCAAGTAACAAAGCTATTTTACCTGTATTATGGTCGCTATTTCCAAACCATCGTTATCTGCTGGAATCTACATTTGAACTCAATGACAACTTAATAAAAAAAGGTTATGCCATTAAGCCGATTGCTGGGCGCAGGGGGAGTGATATCGAGTTAGTTGGTCGTCATGAGCAAGTATTGGATAAAACGGTTGGCCGATTTGCTAAACAAGAAAACATTTATCAAGAACTATGGTGTTTACCTAAAGTTGATGATCGTTATTTACAAATTTGTACCTTTACCGTTGGTGGTCATTATGGTGGAGCTTGTTTACGTTCAGATCCTTCTTTAGTTATAAGGGGGGAAAGTGATATGCAGCCTTTACGAGTCTTAACTGATGAGGAATTTATTAAACAATTTTACAAAAAAAGTTGAGGAAAGGGGTTTTTAAACATCAATTTGCCAATGACAGATGGTGAGTTTTGTTGTTTAATTAAACAGAGCTAATTAAGATATTTTCATTTTATTAAAAATAACTAAAATATCTTATCTATTTGATTGACAATGACAATAACTTAACTTTTTTGATAGAATTGATTTATTACAAATAATAATTATTAAAAATATAATCAAAATAAAGGAATATCAGGATATATGGCAAATACATTATTGCGCAGTGGCGATATTAAAGACTTTAAAATGCTCGGACATGACGGCAAAGCAGCTTATCTTGTCGCTTCGCAAATCCGTGAAATGTTCCGAGTTAAATTAGGCCGCCAATACTCTGATTGTTTAGCTATTCCCCAACGTAATGATCAGGGAAATATTGTTGATTGGTACATTCCCTTCGACTCAGAACTACCTGATGGTCAATATGATATCATCCCGTGGACTTCAGCTAGTGAAGATGAACAAAAGTCTGCACTAGTTTTACTGAAAGAATTCGAAAATAAAGTCATTGAGTTAGGACAAAAATTAGCAAATAATCCTAATCTAGAAGGCGACCAATTACTTTTTAGTCGATTGATTTACGATCCAAAACAGAGCTCAGATAGTCTTGAACCTAATTTAATGGCATTACGTTTCCCTAGTAATCAGTTTGTCTATATTGTCAATGGTAAACCGGTTATCACTTTTTGGGGATTTGTTAACCCTCAGACCCCACAAGCAACTTCACCTTTTTACTGTTTAGAAGCATTTCGAAAAGCTGCTCCAAAGGTTGCAGCCACTGCTCCAGTACAAGCCCCTGTTATTGTTAAAAAACCTTGGTGGAAGCGTTGGTGGATATGGTTGTTAGGATTATTACCTTTGTTATTACTACTATTATTAGCAATTTTTTGGTTAAAAGGTTGTAGCTGGAAGCCAAGTGTATCTATCGATCCTAAAATATCATTAGATAGTAAAGTTGATATTCCGGTTCCAACAGTGGCAAATGATAAAGAGGACAAGCAAGAGAAAAAAGATCCTGAGCCAGAAATCAAAGAGGTTAATGATAAACCTGTTACTGTGGTTAATGGTATAGTACCAAATGGAAAAGTTGCAGTAGATCCTAATGTACAGCCAATTAATGGTATTGCTACAGATCCAGCTGTAGTTGATAATTCGGCAGCAACCGCACCAGATCAAGGAATAGCCAATAATGTAAATTCAGATGGTGCTACAGATCAACCTCAATCTACGACTTCACCTGATGATAAAGGAAATAATGGCGAACAAGGTGAACAGGGAAATCAAGCTGATAAAGGTGATAAAGGCAGTAATGCTAATCCATCTGATGATAAAAAAGATAATCAAGATGGGCAAAATAAAGATGATAAAAATGGACAAGTGCCACCAACACCTGATTTAGATAATAAACCAGCTATAACGAATAGTAATTCTGATCAAGGCAATCAAGCTAATGCAAATGCTAATCAAGTAAATAATTTATCTTTGCCTGCTGACGCGTTAAAACAGGGATCAACAAACTTTTTAAATGGTCAATGGTCAGTTGGTGCTGGTATTCAAGATAAAGCAACAGGTAAACCATTACAATTAAGTTATAATTTTAATCAAGGTAATGGCGAAGTTACGGTTACTCGTAGTGATGGCGTTAAATGTGTTGGTAAAGTTGGCACAGGTATCCAAAATGCTAATTTAAATATTACTGGTAATACCGAAGCCATTTGCAGTGATAATACTAAATATCAATTACCAAAAATTCAGTGTAAATCAGGCAAAAACAATCAAGCTGATTGTCAGGGAATTTATGATAACGGGACTTCGTTCCCAATTACGATGAAAAAACAATAGGATTGTATATGCTTCCAGAAATACGCAACTACGGTCAAGAAGTTACACTTATCATGAATAGTGGGATTCAATTTCTTGATTTTGCATTAAAAATAGATTGGAAAGATAATCAATGGCGCAGTAAAGTTAATGGCTGTTTTATTGATCCATCAGAAAGTGGAGCGTTAGTTAGATTAATTGAAGATATCGATAATGGTAAATTTTTTGCACCAGATAATCTTTCTTTTGCTGTCACACCTACTCAAGAGATTAGTGTTGAGCAATCCTTAAAACTATATGATGGTATTTGGTTGCCAGTTCCAATTCTCAGATCAATTCCGCCAGAGCGCTTCGATAAAGGACCTCATAACTGGAGTCGAGTGCGAATTGTTAATATTCCTGAAGGTGAAGATCCAGATGGCAATACTCATCGTATTACTTTTGCCTTTGATACAAAAATTTTTACCAATATGCAGGATGTTGCTTATTTAGCACCAACGGAAAATGATGTAAAAACCGGTGCCGTATTTAGTTTAGCTCATCGTTCGGATCAAGTTTCATGGTATTTAGAGCAAAAATGGATCACCAGTTGGTTGATTGATTTATTCCAAGAATTAGCGCCTCAACCAGAACGTCTAAAAGTACATAAAGACGATATTGATTTAGAAATAGCTAATAAAGCTTATTATGGTCATTATTTAAATATTCTTAGTTTGCTTGCTGATTCATTACAGTTACCAAAAATTAAAATTGTCTCGAATAATCGAGATGATGTGATTAAATCGATTCCTGTTGATATGATTTTAGATGTTGGTAACTCAAGAACATGTGGCATTTTAATAGAAGATCATATTCAAGATAAAGATAGTTTAAATCGTCGTTATGAGCTTGAAATTCGAGATTTAACCCAGCCTGAACATATCTATAATGAACCATTCGAAAGTCGAGTAGAATTTGCGCAAACTTTTTTTGGTAAAGAACACTTTTCACTACAAAGTGGTAGACGAGATACATTCCGCTGGCCAAGTATTGTTCGGGTTGGAAAAGAAGCGAGCCGTTTAGCTAGTCGCCGCGAAGGGAATGAAGGTGCTACCGGACTTTCAAGCCCGAAACGTTATTTATGGGATCAAGAAAAGTATGAGCAAGGTTGG
Source organism: Gilliamella sp. W8128 (assembly GCF_016100545.1). Classification (NCBI taxonomy): domain Bacteria; kingdom Pseudomonadati; phylum Pseudomonadota; class Gammaproteobacteria; order Orbales; family Orbaceae; genus Gilliamella; species Gilliamella sp. W8128. The sequence goes on along the minus strand of NZ_JACFSE010000006.1, from coordinate 62,557 downwards.
CGATTTAATTCTCATTATGTCAAAAGTGATCATGAGCCATTTGCTACCGCAGAGCCATTTTCAAGTCTAATTAACGAGTATGGTGAAGCACTGCATATCCTCAGTAATGAAATTGAGGAAGAATTTGACCGAAAAATACCCGTTTTCCACCCAAAATATTCACGTAGTTCACTAATGACATTTATGCTATGTGAAGTATTAATGCATGCTCTAATGCAAATTAATAGTGTCGCTCAACGCAACAAGCTTGAACACGCAAGAACACCGCGTAATTTGCGTTCTATTATTCTTACCATTCCACCGGCAATGCCTAAACCAGAACAAGCAATATTTAAAAGCTGTGTTTATCAAGCTATTGGCCTAGTTTGGAAAAGCTTAGGTTGGGATAATTCTGAAGATAATATTGATTTTAGTAATCCTGAGCAATTGAAAAGTATTTGGCCAAATATTCCTGAAGTTTATATTCAATGGGACGAAGCAACCTGTGGCCAAGTTGTTTATCTCTTTAACGAAACGCAGAACAATTATAATGGTCGTTCAGAAGAATTTATTGCTTCAATGGTACGACCAGACAAAACCAATAAACAAAAACTAACAATTGCCACAGTTGATATTGGTGGTGGAACAACAGATTTGGTCATCAATGATTACGAACTGGATTATGGAGCCAATAAACAACTTAATAGTAGTAATGCTTACCTTATTCCAACTCAACGCTTTCGTGATGGCTTTAAAGTTGCAGGTGATGATATTTTGCTTGATATCATCCAAGATACAGTTTTATCTTCATTAACTAATGGATTAAAACAGGTTGGACTTGTTGATCCTAATCCGATTTTATCGACAATTATTGGTTCACAGCAGGTATCAATTCAAGATGCTGTGTTACGACAACAATTAACTTTACAGTTATTTACACCTGTCGGATTACAGGTATTAAAACTATATGAACTTTATGAACCATTACATTCCGAAAAACATGTGTATAACATGACTTTTGGTGAGTTATTACGAAATAATGTGATGACAGATAATGTTCTTAATTTTATTAATGAACCGGTTCGTCGAGCTCTAAATGATCCTGAATTTTCCGTTCTTGATTTAAATGTTGAAATAAATCTTAAACGTATTCATCACTTATTTATTCGTGGTGATTATTATAATATTTGTAAAACATTCGATGCCTTATCTGAAATTATTAGCTGTTATCAATGTGATGTATTGTTATTGACCGGTCGACCATCTCGTTTACCTGGTGTACAAAGCTATTTCTGTTCTCGTTTATCTATTCCAGCAGGGCGTGTTTTACCATTACATGGTTATTATACCGGTGGCTGGTATCCTTTCCATAAACAAGAGCGCATTGATGATCCTAAAACAACAGCAGCAGTTGGAGCCATGTTATGTTTCTTAAGTAAAAACCTAAGATTAGCTAATTTTTATTTTAGATCCGCCAATATGGATTTGTATTCAACGGTTAAATATATTGGTCTATTAGATAATCTAAATATGATAAAAAAAGAAAATATTTATTATCAAGATATCGATTTAGATGATCCTGATTATGATTTTCCTGAGATCTCTTTTGAAATTCGAGGCACAACAAGACTTGGTTTCAAACAGTTAGAAATTGATCGTTGGCCTGCCTCAGCAATTTATATTTTAACTATTGAAAATAGTGATGTGGCTAAAAGATTAAGTGCTGAAGGAGTAGTTTTAGAAGTAACATTAGGAATAAAAAATCGACAAAAAACAGTTGAGAATTTCTATATTAAAGATGTCAAAGCTTCTGATGGACGTGCTTGCAGTAAAACCAAAGATATAAAGCTTAGTCTAAATACAATGGTTAATTCTGGCCTAATTAGCACACAATATTGGCTTGATAGTGGAATGATAAAACGATGAAAAATTTAAACGAACAACTTCCTAAATCTTGGGAACAGATTTATCAAGCATCAGCACAGGCAATTGAATGGGTCAATCAAACCCGAGATTCATCGAAACGTTTGCATAATGAAGCTGATAATTTAATTCTTGATCTTCGCCGATTACGTAATAGTGCTAAACGTTTAGGTGATGTGTCGACTAAATCCGTTGCGGTCGGTTTTTTTGGTTTGTCACAAGCAGGTAAATCTTATCTTATTTCAGCATTAGCAGCCGGTGAAAATGGTAAACTTGAAACAGTAGTTGATAATGAAGTTTTAGATTTTATTGATCACGTTAATCCTGTCGGTGGAGGTAAAGAGGCAACCGGACTTGTTACTCGGTTTAGTCGGACAGCCAAAGGTGGTATTGCCAACTATCCATTAGAGTTGAAATTATTTCAAGAAATAGAAATTGTTAAAATCTTAATTAATGCCTATTTTAAAGATTTTGATCAACAAAAAGTTATCAATAAAGTTGAGTTTTCAGAGTTAAATCAACTTATTCAACGTATCGAAAGTAAAAAGCAAGCTGATTACACCGGCGGTATAACTGAAGATGATATCGTTGATCTGTATGATTATTTATCTGAAAATTTTGGCAATTCACTTGAAGGATTGAAAGGTGGTTATTGGGAAAAAGCCATGTCATTGTTACCTTATCTTTCGATTACAGACCGTGGTGCTTTATTTTCTGTGTTATGGGGTGGTATCAGTGAACTTACAGCAATTTATATTCAATTGGCGACAACCTTATTAAGCTTAAATCATGTAAATACCATTTATGCGCCCCTCACCGTGTTAGTTAAGGACAATGGTGATGGTACTAAATCACAGATTGATAGCATCATGAATGTCGATATGCTTGAAAGGTTAAATACTGAAAATGATTCATCGGTAACAGTTACGCCACTTAATGGAGTGCCAACATCAATATCATTAGCGCAATTAGCCTTTTTAACTGCAGAATTGATCTTCCCATTAGTGAATCAAACTCGTGTACCTACTTTTGAGAATGTCGATCTGCTTGATTTCCCAGGATATCGTGGTCGATTAAATTTAATTTCTATTTCTGATGTCAAAGAAGGTAATCCTATCGCTCAACTTTTATTACGCGGTAAAGTCGCTTATCTTTTTGAAAAATACACTGATAGCCAAGAGATGAATGTTTTGGTAGTTTGTACGCCATCGGATAAACAATCAGATGTTAATGATGTTGGTCCAGTATTACAAAGATGGATTGATAAAACCCAAGGCGAAACAGCTGATAAAAGAGCAACAAAGAAAGCTGGATTACTATGGGCTATCACGATGTTTGATAAACGAATTGGCGCATCATTGTCGTTATCCCAAGACAATTTAAGAAATACTTGGGGTAAAGGTGGCTTATTACAGCAGACCATTTTAGAACGTTTTGGTAGTTATGATTGGCTATCCAATTGGTCAAATGATGGTAAATTTAACAATGTATTTTTGGTCCGTAAACCAGGATTTGACGTACCATTTTTAAATGTCGATGCTAAAGCAAATATTGAATTGTCTTACAATGAAAATTATCGACAAGAAATGTTAATGTTGAAAAATACATTCGTTGAAAATCCAGATATTCAAGAGTATGTCAACGCTCCTGATCAAGCGTGGGATGCGATGTTACAATTAAATGATGGTGGCATTGGCCGAATTAGCCAGTATTTAGAACAAGTCGCCATTACTGAAGTTAAACAACAGCGGATTGTTGAACAACTTAATGAACAAATTGATTATATTATCAATATGCGTTTTGATACTTGGTATCAAGCTGGTAGCGATGAAGAATTAGGTAAGAAAAAACAGATAATTAATAATGTTGTAAAAGAACTACAAGGAAAAGCATTATTATTAGGTGAATTACTTAAAGTTTTAGAATTGCCGGATCAAACTATTCGAGCTCTATATCATTCTAGCCATATGGATAATGATATCAGCAATACTAGCGGTGATGACGTAATCGATAATTCTTCAAACGATTTTGGTTTAAATACCGACTTTGAACTTTTTCCGGAAGTAAATTCACCTTTACAACCACAGGTAGTTGCTAATATCGCTAGCGAATCAAAATTTGCTAAAAATGTGTTTACTGCATGGCTAGAACATTTAAGAAATATTGTATTAGATAAACATATTCTACAATTTTTCAGTATTGATCAGAAAGCACTCTCTTTTATTGTTGAAGAGTTGATTACGGGTGCTAACCGTTTGAAACTTGATACTAGCTTAACTGAAAAAGTTTTAGCTAATGAAAATGTAGGTAGTAAGCGTGATGATCTTGAGTCTCGGCAGGTTAGCTCTATTAATATGTTATTGGCTGATTTTATTGCATGGCTTGGTTTTATTCCTGGGCAAACAAGCAATATCCCTGTTAGCCGTGTTAATCAAGGTAAGCCGATATTTTCACCGCCATTGAGTCAATTCTCAAGTCAATTGTCACATCCATTACCGGTACTTGATGATAAGACTAAAAATTATTCTCAGTTTGCTATATTTGATTGGTTTATTGCCTTTGCAACGCTTGCTCAAGAAAATGTTGGTCACCATGCTGGCCGTGAAATAAGTCAAGAACAAAACTCTCAACTTGGTGAAATTTTAACTTGTTTTAAGCAATCACAAATACATTAGTATTATTGTGAATATATTAAATGACAATAATTTAATAATTATTAATAACAATAAGGTAGTTTTAAAACTACCTTACATTATGAAATATGTACCAAACCATTTGATACAATCATAGTGATGAAATAGAGGATATCATGGCATTAAGAATTGAATTAGAAGGCGATAAACCAGGCATTGCTAAATTTTTGGCTCAAAAATGGAGTGGTAGTGCTGATGTTGATCTGCTTATTCAACGTAACCAAGACGGTTATTATTTGTCTGGACTGAATCAATGGGGTCCGGAAAAGAATTGGCATACTGTAACTAACATGTCTGTCGATAATGAACAATTAAGTGGCCTAGTTGGTGAATGGCTAGTTGATTCTTTATTATCTCAAGAAAATCGTGTTAGATTCCTTATCGAAATTCGTGATAAACAGAATCAAAACTATACTGATAGAGGAGTGGTAAGTATTGCTGAAACAGTATTCCCTTCATCTGCTTTAAATACCCAATCATCAATATCTGATGAGATTGAACAAAATACATTAGAGTCGGATAAAGTAACTTCAAATCTTGTTGAATCTGATGATTCTCAATCTGTAGAGCCAGAAACCGAAGAACAAATAATTGAGATTGAAAATGAGGTAAAAGCAGAGCCTGAAAAAGAGATAGAAACGGAAATAGAAGTAACGCCTGCACCAGCAATATCACCACTACCCGCTAAAACCAAAAGTAAATTAGGGTTGTTTATTATTATTTTTGTCATTCTGCTAACTTTAGCTGGGATTGGTGTTGGAGTATGGTATTTCTTATTCTCTCAAGGTAAAAATCCTTTAACGTCTCTAACTCAAAGTAATAGTCAATGTAATGTTGCTAATGTTACAACCGATGATTTATCTTTTATTCAGCAATGTTTACAGAGTAAACCTGATACTGACACCGTAATTGATATCATAAATCAGGCCAAACAAGCTAATAAATGTAATATCGCACAGCGTTTATATGCAAATCAATCTTTATTGAATGCCAAAGTGGCTCTACTTTATGCGAAAGAATACGATATGAAGTTTTATCAAGATAACCAGTGTTTTAAGGCTGATAAAGAAACGGCAATTTATTGGTATGAAACGTCATTAAATAATGATCCAAATAATGAGTTGGCTAAAGAACGGTTAGCAGAATTACAAAAATAATTAAGGTGCAGGTATGAAAAAAACAGTAATTTCAACATTGATTTTCGGATTTAGCCTGACTTGCTTACCTTTGGTTAGTTCGGCTTTAGAACCATTAAAGCAAGCCGGTAAAACAACACTTTATCAGCGAGTCTTGAGTACACCAACTTGTGAGTTGAAAAAAAATATTAATGATGCTACTGGTCAATCAGTACCTGCTTTTTCTCGTTATTATGTGTACGAACGTAAAAACGAAAATAATCAAGAATGGTTAAATGTCGGACCTGATTCATATGGTAAAACTGTTGGTTGGATTAATAATTCCTGTGCTGTTGCTTGGAATATGCAATTGACTTTAGTTTTTACTAATCCTGTTGAACGTGATCCTTTATTATTTTTTAAAGATAAAGCTTCTTTATCAACAATTGTTGATGCTGATAAACCGGAAACATTAGTAACACCTATTCGTGATGCATTAAAAGAGAATAAAGTCGCACCACAAGTGGTGGCTCAAGAACCTAAAGAATTTATTGATTTTAAAAGTAATTTTTATTTATTACCTATCTTACAGGGTGAAGAGGTAATGAATGGTCAAGGTTTTTATGAAAGAATTTTAGAGGTTGCTTCGGTTAGTAAACAAGAAACAGTCGTTAAAAATAATAACAAATCTACGAATTCATCTTCTGATGATAACAGTAATCAAGTTGCACCGTTTAAGGCTGCTATTGTATTTGTTATTGATTCAACTATTTCAATGGATCCTTATATTTCTAGGACCAAAGAAGCGGTGGAAAGAGTTTATCAACATATTGAAAAAGAACATTTACAAGATCAAGTTAAATTTGGTTTGATTTCGTTTCGTTCAAGTTTAAAAGCCTCAGATAAATTAGAGTTTGTTAGTAAAGTTTTTGCAGATCCAAATAAAGTAAAAAATAAAGATGATTTTAAAACGTTGAGTGCTTCACTTAAACAAGCATCAGTATCTACTGCTTATTTTGCCGAAGACTCTTATGCTGGTGTATCGCAAGCATTGAATGATATTAATTGGAATAGTTTTGGCGCTCGATATATGATTTTGATTACTGATGCCAGCGCTATTCCTGGTGATGATAAGCTTTCAAGCACCGGTATGGATGCTGCCCAATTGCGACTTGAAGCACAACATAAAGGGGTTGCAATTTATGCCTTACATTTAAAAACAAAAAGTGGTGAAAAGGATCATCAAGTTGCCGCAGCTCAATATTCTGACTTGACTTATAACGATTTTATTCATAAATCATTATATTATCCCGTTAATGCTGGTGATGTTAATGAGTTTGGAAAGAAAGTAGATTCATTAGCACAAGCTTTATCAGAGCAAGTTAAATTAGCTTATAAAGGTGAATCATCAGTTGGTAATGCGCTTAATGCTAAAGATGATGATAACTCTAATATGTTAAAAGATGCTTTACTATTGAGTAAGGCGATGCAATTAGCTTATCTAGGTGATACTAAAGGAACTAAAGCGCCAACTGTTTTCAAAGCATGGATTGCTGATAAAGATTTTGTTAAACCGACAATTCCAACTGCGGAACCACGAATTTTGTTAACTAAATCACAATTAAGTGATTTGAGTGATATTGTGACTAAGATTGCTAATGCAGCTAATGATGGATTAATTTCAGCTGATGATATGTTTTCGCAACTACGTTCTGTTGCTGCTGCAATGGGACAAGATCCAAATAAATTAAAATCAGATTCTGTCACTAAGATTGCTGATTTAGGTTTACTTGGCGAGTATTTAGATAATATTCCCTATAAAAGTGATGTAACAGGTCTTGACCAAGAAACATGGAAAAGTATGAGTGGAATTGAACAAGAAAAGTTTATTCGTAATCTAAATAGTAAAGTCCGTTATTATCAAAAATGTAATGCTGATGTTGACCGTTGGATTTCACTATCTGAAGGTAGTGATCCACGTGAAAATGTCTATCCTGTACCATTAGAAATGTTGCCATAAAATGTTAACTATTCATAACTTGGTAATTTCTAGGCCGATAGGCAAATCTTTTTTTAAAGTTTGCCTACCAGAACTTTCGGTTAAAGCCGGTCAGGTTGTTGTCATTAAAGGTGATAGTGGCTGTGGTAAGAGTACTTTACTCGAAATGATCGGTATGATCTTACAGCCTGATGAAATAAGCCATTATCATCTTATGGTTGATAATCAAAATTACGATATTGCTGATGTGATTCAACGCAATGATGAGAATGAATTAGCGACTATACGAGCTAAATATTTGGGATTTATGTTACAAACAGGTGGATTATTACCGTTTTTAAATATTAAAGATAATATTTTATTATCAGCGAAGTTATTACAAAAAAATATTGATGTTACCAGATTTGATTACTTAATTGATAAATTGAATATTGGTCATTTGTTAAATAAATATCCTAAACAGTTATCAATAGGTGAAAGACAACGAGCATCTTTCATACGTTCGATTATTCATAAACCTGCTTTACTGTTAGCTGACGAACCAACTTCTGCACTTGACCCTTATAATGCTAATTTACTATTTGATTTAATTATAGAGCAAGCTCAACAAGATAATATTGCAGCTCTGATTGTCACTCATGATTGGCAACGGATTGAAAATAAAGGATTGTTTACTTTATCGGCAAAATTATCCTCTACGCAATCATCAGAATTTTTACCGTTATCAAGTAAGGTGTAAAAAGATGGATAATGTAACATCAAAATGGCGATTTATTACTCGGTTATCATTGGCCGATTTATGGTATGACAAGAAAGTATCATTTTGTATTATCGCATCTATAATATCTGTTATTACGCCATTATTGCTGTTGTTTAGTTTGAAGTATGGTGTTGTCGCTCAGCTACGCCATCAGTTACTTAATGATCCACAAAATTTAGAGATAAAAATTGTCGGTAATTTACAACTTAATCAACAAATGTTTGATTGGATTGCAAAGCAACCTGAAACAGCGTTTGTTATTCCGCTTACTCGTTCTTTGAATACTCAAGCTGATTTGCTTAATGATTCAAGTCATTTTGTTAATAATGCTGAAATTATTCCAACCGCAAAAGGTGATCCAATAACTCAAGATATGCCTTTGATTGATAAAAAAGACCAAATTTTATTGAGTTCTTTAGCTGCTGAGAAAATGCAAATAAAAATTGGTAATCGAATAAAGATGGTCATCACCAGACAACTAGATGGTAAATTGGAAAAAGGGATAACTGAATTAGAGGTTATTGGCATTATTCCTGAAGTTTATTATAGTCGAGCTGCTGGTTTTATCAGTTTAGACCTTTTGATTGAAATGGAACATTTCTATGATGGTTATCAAAGTGAAACTTTTCCAACAGGAACTGGTTTAGTTAATTTTACCTATCCGGATTCATTTGCTAGAGCGCGAATTTATGCTAACTCTCTGGATGATGTTGCTCCTTTAGCATTTAAATTACGTGAAAAAAATATAGAGACGAGAACTCAGGCTAGTGCGATTGAAAATATGCAAGCCATTGACCGAGTATTAGGTTTTATTTTTAGTGTGATTGCTATTACGGCAATTTTTGGTTGTATATTATCTTTTAGTGGTTCATTTTTATCTAATATAGAGCGAAAACGTAAAGATATTGCTTTCATGAGGCTTATAGGATTTAAATCTAAGCAAGTTATGTTCTATTTACTGATGCAGGCAATGACGTTAAGCTGCTTAGCTTTTATCGTATCATGTTTGCTATTTTTATTAGGAAATTGTGCATTTAATCTCGTTTTAGGTAAAAATTTAGTTTCACAACCAATTGTTAGTCAATTACAATTTTATCATTTTATTATCGCATTTATATTAACACTATTGATATCATTCATTGTTGTTGCGATAGGAGGACGAGGTGCCATTAGTATTCAACCAGCAGAAAGCCTACGTGAAGCGTAAGTTTAAGCCTATTTTTTGGGTAATTGCTTTCAGTTTTATTCCTAGTAGTGGATATGCTCAGCCTTGGGATAGTAAATTTTATAATCCTAAACCTGACAATGATGATGTTATTCTACCTATGCCATGTGAAGGTAGTCTGGTAATGAAAAAAGTCTTTACATCAACACGTAAACCATTAGATGATATTAAAATTATTTTAGGTAATAACCAAAAAGAACTTGGTTTCGCTGAGTATGCAACACCTAATTATATCTCAGGTAGTTTTTCTGAGGGTGGTGCCGAAAGATATTATCTTATTGGCAAATATGAAATTACCGCTCTTCAATATCAATCTGTTATGAATGATAATTGCCCAACAGCTAAAACGAATCTTGCTTTTCCTATTACTGATATTAGTTGGTTTGATGCCGTGGCTTTTACGGATAAATATAATCGTTGGTTAATTGAACAAACAAAAAATAGATCAAATGATGTTCCAAAAGGTTATTTTCGTTTACCAACGAATACTGAATGGGAATACGCTGCAAGAGGTGGTGCTAAAGTTACTGAGTCAGAATTTCGTGAATCAAAATTTCCTATGGGGAATAGTTTAGAAAATTATGCTTGGTTTTCTGGTGCAAAATCAGCCAATGGTAAATTACAACTTATTGGTCGGTTAGAAGCCAATCCGCTTGGTCTTTATGATATTTTGGGTAATGCGAGTGAAATGATGTTCGATTCATTTCGGATGAATAAACTTGATCGTTATCATGGTCAGCAAGGAGGTATTACTGTTCGCGGAGGAAGTTATTTAACGCCTGAAGCATCAATAACTACTTCGTTAAAAATAGAAAAACCTTACTATGATGTTCAAAGTGCTTATAAAAGCAAAGATGTCGGATTTCGTTTAGTATATACAACTGAAGTTATACAGTCGAATGAGCTAGTAAAAGAACTCGACAAAGAATGGAATGAACTGGGTAACCAAGCGGGTCTTTCAAAAGATGATAATGTGGTTAGTGAGTTAGAAAAAATTACCAAGCAAGTTGATGATGAAAAAACTAAAAAAGAATTAAATCAACTTAATGCTCTTTTACGTAGTGCCAATCAAGCTCGTGATGAACAAAGAGATCGCTCTATTCAATCAGCATTACAATTGGGTGCTTTTTTATGTGCTAATGTTTCCGATTTAAATGCTAAATTTGAATATAATAATAATTTATATGAAACAATGATTAATGAGGTATGTGATCCAAATGAAATAGAGACATTGAATGAAGATAATATGTGTTCCAAAGTGAAACTAAATGATTTAAATAATGTCCTAAATGAGTCTAAAAATGCACGTGATTTTATATTAAAATACTATTCAGATACTATTGTAAATACTGCAACAAATTATGATAAGGATATTATTAATAATCAATCTAAACCTACGCAATTTATACTTGAAAATAGTGGTAAAGCTAATATGAGCGATTACTTAAAACTCTATTTCAAACATATTAATAAATATATTGAATCAGGGAAGATCGACCGAACAAATTGGCTTGAGACGTGTAATGAAATAAAAGGAAAGTAATAATGAATAAATTAATAGTAACAATAACTTTGTGTATCTCCTTGATTCTATCAGGTTGTCAAGCATCAGGTGGTGCAAGTTCAAAAGATGTTGATCCAGCTTTAAGCAAAAGTAATAGCGCCAAATTTTTTAGTAAATCAGCATGGCAGTCTTGTGCTATAGGTGCCGGAATCGGTGGTATTGGTTGTGTTTTATTGGGTGGTAAAACCGGGGCATGCCTTGCTTCAGCCGCTGTTGGTTGTGGGGTAATGATGGGGGCCAATTATTATCTTGATACTAAACGAGCTGAATATGCTGATGCTGAAATGCGACTTGATGTTTATATTCAAGATGTTCAGCAAAATACCTATGAAGTCCAAGCTATAACTGAAAGTGCGAGAGCTGTTTTAGATAAAAACTTGGCAACATTAAAATCGTTAAATAAACAAATTAATTCTCAATCAGTCACTAAAACACAGGCCCAAAAAGATCTGACTCAAATAGACGCTAACATTGCTTATTTGAAAGATAAATTATCACGCATGAAAAAAGTTGAAAATGATTGGGTTTCAATTTCTTCACAAGAACGACAATCAGGTATAAATGTGTCAAAACTTGATAAAGAAATTAATCAGTTACATAAACAAATTGCGGTACTTGAAAAACAAATTAATCTTGTTACTCAACAACGTTCAGCTGTAAGGGTAAGCTAAATATGAAAAAGATATCTATTATATTTTTACTTAGTCCATTGTTACTTATAACGGGGTGTTCGACAACGCCAGAACAATGTGACCCAACTAATACTAACATTGGTATTATGGATAAAATTAGTTGCAATTATTCAGGTAACTATCAAGCTCGTATTGATAAAAAAGAGCAAATTTTAGAGAATGAAAAACGAGCTAATGCACAATTCAGAGAAATTTATGCAACGATTGAAAGACAAAAAAATTCGACTTCATTAAGTGTGAAACAAAAACAGACACAGTTGCAAAAATTAAAAACAGAATTAACTCAATTAACTAGTGAAGTAAAACAAAAGGCTAAAAATCGTGATGATTTACAAGCACAAGTTAATGATATTGAGCAACAGTTGAAGAAAGTTAACAATTCCAATTCATCTGAACTTGAAAAACAAGTTGAATTAGATAAGTTAAATAAAAAACTTCAACAGTTACAAAAAGCTTTAAATTTAGGTAAATAATTTAGCCATGCAACGTATAACAAGAGTTATATTTGATCAGAGTGAATCGGATAAGATTTCTTTGTTAAAAGAATATAACTCTTTATTAGCATTGCTAAAAAATAATTTAACTGAACGAACATTTTCGATTTTAGCTCAACCAAAAATAATTGATAATAATCAATATATTGGTTGGTATAGTAATTTAGAAGGGCAACTTATTTTACTTGATGATATTGAAAGTGAAGAATATAAAAAGCAGATAGAAAAAAAGCTGAATACGCGAATTAATGACCTTGAACTCGTAATCAAATCAATGTCATTCACAAGTGAGGAACAAGCATTAATATCTGCATGGTTACCGAGAATAAAAAACTCAGGAAATACCATTTATGTAATTAATGATGACCCTGTTATTGTTAATTCATTTAAAGCTCCGATTTTACCTGAACCTACAGCAATACCACCAACATCAAAATCATTTTGGCGTTGGTGGTATTGCTTATTGCTTGTACTGTTTTTAATTATATTAATTGGTCTTGTTTGGTACTTTTTTTGTCCTTATGGCAAAGAAAAAGTATCAGATACGCTACCAATAATTTCGCAAAATACTGAAAAAAAAGAAGTTGAATCAACCCCCGTAGTTGAACAACCCAATGCTTTAGAACCAAAAACAGAACCTGTAACGGAAGTTAAGAATTGTATAACTAAAGAAGAATTAACTAACAATAAGTCTGCTTCTAAAATGGTGATGATATTTGATAATTCAGCCTCAATGACTTTAACCTTAATGGAATCACAAGAAAGTATCGATAAATATTTAAAAAGTGATTTCTATTCGATGACAGAAAAAGAAGCCGAAGCTTATGAAAGAAAAATGACCAGATTACCTAATCGTTTATCAAGTAGTAAAGAAGTGGCATTAACCAGTATTGATAAAATACAACAAAATATAGATGTTTCACTTGTAACGTTAACAAGTTGTCCGGCTGCACAAACTACATCATTCTATCCTTATGAAGATAGAGAAAAATTAAAAAGTAAAATTAAACGGTTGCAGCCATTAGAATATAATAGTGCCACACCATTATATAGCGGTGTTAAACAGGCCAGTAAAATGCTTGATGGCATTAATCGTGATGATTATATATTAATTATTAGTGATGGTGAGGATAATTGTACTAAAAGTAATATATGTACTCTTGCTAATGAAATAGCTACAGAACAACCTCGTTTAAAAATTAATATTGTTGATATTGCTGGACAGCATAAAATAGATTGTGTAGCAAAAAGCACTGGCGGTAATGTTTATATAGCTCAAAATCCAACCGAGCTTATCAATCAAATGAGTAATGCCGTTTCAGATATGAATATTAGTAAACCTATTTGTAAATAAAATATTTAGTTAACCAATGGGCTTTTATACTAATTTTTTAGTAATAAGGAATAAGTTTAGAGATGCAAAGAATAACTCGTATTGCTTTTGATCATAATAATGTAGACAAGATGCAGTCACTGGAACAGTATAATTCTTTACTTTCGATACTTAAACCTCATTTGACAGCAAGAACATTTTCAATTTTTGCTTCACCAAAATTAATAGAAAATAACCAATATATTGCTTGGTATACAAACCTTGAAGGTCAACCTATATCACTTAATGATATAAATGACGCCTCGCAAAAAGCAGTAATTGAAGATGCTTTACATACTCGAATCAATGATATTGAAACAACTGTAAAATTAATTCCTTTAAATAATCAACAAAGAAATTTAGTTTCTTCATGGTTAGCAAGAATTAAAAGTCCAAATAATCTGATTTATGTGATCAATAATGAACCAGTTATTATTGATACTTTTGAGCCAATTGTATTTCCTGAACCTCCTATTGTCGCGCCAAAAGGTTTTTGGCGATGGTGGTACACCTTAATATTAGTTTTATTTTTATTATTAATTTTAGGTTTGTTATGGTTCTTTTTTAAACCTTTTAAAAAGACTAGCAAGGTGGAACCAATCGTCGAACCAGCGATTACACAACCAATTGAACCGAAAAAAACTGAACTAACCGTTGAATTTGCAAAACAACCAGAACTTGTCATTAAACCTAAACCTGAATTGAAACCAGAACCACAAGTTTCAGAGCCACAACCTGTAGTTGTACCTGACCCAACACCAGAGTCGGTTAGCAAATCAGAACCTAAACCAGCGCCAAAAGTGAAAAATCCACCAAATTGTATTACTAAGGAAGAATTGGTAAAAAATTCTAATCCATCCAAAATGGCGTTGATCTTTGATAATTCTTTATCAATGACGGTAACATTAGCAGAGCCTCCTTCACAAGTTCAGCAATATTTTAATTATCTAACCCATGGCTACCCTAGCTATATGCCTGCATCAGAAAGAATTGCGTATGAAAAACGGATGTCTCGACTACCGACTCGTTTATCAACCAGTAAAAAAGTGGCATTGACTAGTATCGATAAAATTCAACAAAATATTAATATAGCATTAGTGGCATTAAATAGTTGTCCAGCGGCAGATACAACGCCATTTTATAATTATTCGGGCAGAGGCGCTTTAAAAAGTAAAATTAATCGATTAACACCAAGTGCAGCTGGTGGCGGAGGCACACCACTTTATAGCGGATTAGAAAAAGCAAGTAAAATGCTGGATGGTGTAAAACGAGATGATTATATCCTTATAATCAGTGATGGCGATGATAACTGCTCAAGAAATAATATTTGTACTCTAGCTAATTATATTGCAGCTCAGAAACCTCGACTTAAGATAAATATCGTTGATATAGCGGGTGAACATAAAATAGATTGTGTTGCTAACGCTACTCGAGGTAAAGTTTATATTGCACAGAGTCCTAAAGATATGATTAGACAGATGAATAAAGCGGTATCTGATTTAAAAATTAATCGTCCTGTTTGCCAGTAAACAGATAAATAAAATTGATAATGCCGAATGATTTGAACTAGATTTTAATCAATAGTTATCTTTAATAAAAATAACTATTAAAAATAGTAAAAAAACCAGACAGGATGTCTGGTTTTTTATTGATTAAATAATTGTTATTAAAAGTCTAAATTAGCTGCTTTTAATGCATTTTCCTCAATAAATAGTCGACGAGGTTCGACTTCATCTCCCATTAATGTAGTAAACAATTGATCTGCTTCAATTGCATCTTTAATGGTTACTTGCAACATACGACGACTGGTTGGATCCATGGTTGTTTCCCATAGTTGTTCGGGGTTCATTTCTCCTAAACCTTTATAACGTTGGATAGTTAATCCACGGCGAGATTCTCGAATTAACCAATCAACAGCCTCTTCGAATGAGCTTACTGGTTGTTTTCGTTCGCCTCGTTGTATAAATGCACTTTCTTCCAGTAAATCTTTCAATTGTGAGCCTAAATGGCAAATATTTCGGTATTCATTACTATGAATAAATACTTGATCTAGTGTGTAATTGGTATCAACACCGTGCGTTCTTACTTTAATAACCGGTATGTATAACGCTGCTTTCTCGTTGTAATCGGCACTATAAAGATAGGTACTACCATGTTGTTCTTTATTAGATAATTTTTGAACAATTGATTTTGCCCAGTTTTCAGCTTTTTGTTGATCTTTTAAGATATTTTCATCCAATACATCTTGATAGACTAATTCAGATAATAACGCTTTTGGATAGCGACGTTCCATTTTAGTAATTAGTTTTTCAACTTTTTGGTATTCAGCAATTAATTTTTCTAAAGCTTCACCGGCTAAAGCTGGGGCATGATCATTAACATGTAGTGATGCATCTTCCAAAGCTAGAGCAATTTGGAATTGAGTCATTGCATCATCATCTTTAATATATTGTTCTTGTTTGCCTTTTTTAACTTTATAAAGTGGCGGTTGTGCGATATAAACATAACCTCGTTCAATAATTTCAGGCATCTGACGGTAGAAGAAGGTTAACAATAAAGTTCTAATATGTGAACCATCCACATCCGCATCGGTCATGATGATAATGCTGTGATAACGCATTTTATCTGGATTATATTCATCACGACCAATACCACAACCTAAAGCAGTAATTAAAGTTGCGACTTCTTGAGACGAAAGCATTTTGTCAAAACGGGCTTTTTCAACATTAAGGATTTTACCTTTTAACGGTAAAATTGCTTGATTTCTACGGTTACGCCCTTGTTTTGCAGAACCACCCGCAGAGTCCCCTTCCACTAAGTAAAGTTCTGATAATGCGGGGTCTTTTTCCTGACAGTCAGCTAGTTTACCTGGTAAGCCACCTAAATCTAAAGCACCTTTACGGCGTGTCATTTCTCGTGCTTTTCGTGCTGCTTCACGAGCTCTAGCGGCATCAATAATTTTGCCAACCACAATTTTGGCATCCGATGGATTTTCCAGTAAATACTCAGCTAATTTTTCACCCATCACTGATTCAACCGCTGATTTTACTTCAGACGAAACCAATTTATCTTTGGTTTGTGATGAAAATTTAGGATCTGGCACTTTTACTGATACTACTGCAATTAGCCCTTCACGTGCATCATCGCCTGTGGCACTGATTTTAGCTTTTTTGCTGTATCCCTCAGCTTCCATGTAGTTATTTAGTGTACGAGTCATTGCTCCACGAAAACCAGCCAAATGGGTACCGCCATCACGTTGAGGAATATTATTGGTAAAACAATAGATATTTTCTTGATAGCCGTCGTTCCATTGTAAAGCAACTTCGACACCAATATTATCTTTCTCAGTACTAAAATAAAAAATCTTTGGATGGATTGGATTTTTATTTTTATTTAAATATTCAACAAATGCTTGAATACCACCTTCATAATGGTAGTGTTCACTTTTACCAGTTCGTTCATCTGTAAGTTTTATTGAAACACCAGAATTTAAAAATGATAGCTCACGTAATCTTTTCGCCAAATGATCGTAGACAAACTCAATATTAGAAAAAGTTTCTGGGCTTGGCCAGAAGCGAACATAAGTACCAGATTCAGTCGTTTCACCAATAACTTTAAGTGGTTCTTCTGGCACGCCTAAATGATAAGTTTGTTTATGGATTTTACCTTCACGGTAAATAACTAATTCTAATTTATCCGATAATGCATTTACAACCGAGACACCTACACCATGCAAGCCACCGGATACTTTATATGAATTATCATCAAATTTACCACCAGCATGTAAAACGGTCATAATAACTTCTGCAGCAGAAATACCTTCTTCTTCATGGATGCCGGTAGGAATTCCTCTGCCATCATCTCGTACTGAAACAGAATTATCTGGATGAATAGTAACTTCGATATGGTGACAATAACCCGCTAATGCTTCATCAATGGCATTATCTACCACTTCAAAAACCATATGATGAAGGCCTGTACCATCATCAGTATCACCAATATACATTCCTGGACGTTTTCGAACCGCATCAAGTCCTTTAAGTACTTTAATGCTTGAAGAATCATAAGAGTTAGACATGGATTTCTCGACTTGTTTAATTATTTATATCATTCTATATATTTAAGAAATTATACCAGATTTTATGTGAAAAATCTTATCATTTTCATCGATCATATGGGTAATTTGTTCTTGATTAACTGCAGTAATAAAAACTTGAGATTTAGCTGATTTTAACCGCTTAGCTAATAGATTACGTTTATTTTGATCCAGTTCAGAAGTAAAGTCATCTATTAAATAAATACATGATAGTCCGGTTTTCTCTGAAAAATATTCACCTTGTGATAAACGTAATGCACACATGAGTAATTTTAATTGTCCACGAGATAGCAAATCTTCTACTGGAATGTTATCTATACGTAATTTTATATCGGCTTTATGTGGGCCTAATGAAGTGTAATTAATGAATTTATCTCTCTCAAATTGTTTATATAAAATATCAGAATAATTCATCCCATATTCCCAACCTTGATAATATTGGCAATTTAGTTGGTACTCAGGTAAAAAATTCCGACAAGTTTCTATAATTTGCGGAAATATATTTTGACTATAATCTGCTCTAATTTGACTGATTTTTTCGGCAATTGGTATTAGTTCTTTATCCCAAGGTAATAATTGATTATAGTTAGAAGATTGTTTTAATAACGCATTTCTTTGTTTAAATAATCGTTTTAAATTGTTCCATAGTGATACAAATTCTGGGTAATGGTGAAAACATCCCCAGTCTATAAACGCGCGACGATATTTTGGACCACCAGTAAGTAAATCAAATCCTTCTGGAGTAATAAGTTGAATAGGTAATAGCTTAGCTAAGTCAGTTAATCGAAATCCTTCATCACCATCGATTTTTATCGTATTATCATTATTTCGTGTTTTTGATAATCCTATTGTGCGAATTTGTTGAGATGACTCTATTTGGCTAAATAAAACTAACTCAGGCTTTTCATGTTGTATGATTCTATTTGATTGAATATGTCTAAATGCTCGGCCATGGCCAAGCATATAAATAGCCTCAAGTAGACTGGTTTTTCCACTACCATTATCACCAACTATATAATTGAAATGATTTGATAATGATAATTCAGCATAATCAATGTTTCGAAAATTGTGGATTTTGATTTGTGAAAGAGTCATGTTGGTAAAATTTCCGGCCGAAACCGGAAGTTTGATAGATAGTTATTTATTTATTATAAGCGCATTGGCATAACAACATAAGTAGCCGATTGATTATTGATATCTTCAATTTGCACACTAGATGTTGCATCTGTTAATAATAATTGTACGCTATCACATTTTAGTGTGTTTAATATATCTAATAAATAAGTCACATTAAAGCCAATTTCAAGCTCTTGTGATTCATATTTTACATCAATCACCTCTTCCGCTTCTTCTTGTTCAGGATTATTTGCTGTGATTTTTATTTGGTTGTTATGTACATATAATCTTATACCACGAAATTTTTCGTTTGACAGAATTGCCACTCGTGATAATGCATTTCTAAGCTCTTCGCATGATACTTCAAGTGGTTTGTCCGGATTACGAGGCATCACTCGTTTATAATCAGGAAATCTTCCATCAATAAGTTTTGAAGTAAAGGTAAAATCACCAAGATTAACACGTAAATTATTATTGCCAATCTGCATATTTACTAGCTCATCATTGTCACTAACCAGTTTAGCTAGTTCTATTACCCCTTTTCTAGGTAAAATAACTGAACAAGATTCCGCGATATTTTGACCTACGGGTTGAGCACACACAGCTAAACGATGACCATCTGTCGCAACGGTTTTTAATAATCCATCTTCGATCTCAAATAACATACCATTTAAATAATATCTTACATCTTGATTCGCCATTGAAAATTGGACTGCATCAATAAGTCGTTTGATTGTCTTTTGTGGTATGGATAGATCAACATCACTTTGCCAATTTTCTAAATTAGGAAAATCTGTCGCAGGTAATGTGGCTAAGGAAAATTTGCTACGTCCAGACTGAATAATTAATCGGTTATCGTCAACGCTTATCGAAATTTGGGCATTACTTGGTAGATTTCGGCAAATATCGAGGAACTTTCTTGCGGGAACAGTTGTTGCCCCTGGCTCACAAGGTTCGGTTAAAGGAAGATGAGATATCATCTCAATCTCTAAATCGGTTCCGGTCATTGATAATGTATTATCAATAACTTGTAATAATAAATTACCTAAAATAGGTAAAGTAGGGCGACTGCTTAACGGTGCGCTAACAAGCTGTAAGGGCTTAATAAGTTTTTCACGATCTATAATAAATTTCATAGTGTTAATTCTTTTTTAAGTTGATAATGTTCTAATTAAATTGGAATAATCCTCTTTAATATCATTGCTTTCTTCTTTCAATTCTGCAATTTTTCGGCAAGCATGTAATACAGTTGTGTGATCCCTACCGCCGAAACCATCTCCAATCTCTGGAAGGCTCTTATTCGTCAACTCTTTTGCTAAAGCCATAGCGACCTGTCTTGGTCTTGCAACTGAACGAGAGCGACGTTTTGATAATAAATCAGAAACTTTGATTTTATAATATTCAGCAACCGTTTTTTGAATATTTTCAATAGTAATCAATTTTTCTTGCAAGGCAAGTAAATCTTTCAAAGCATCTTTTACAAAATCAATAGTGATAGATTTACCTGTAAAATTGGCATTGGCTATCACACGATTCAATGCTCCTTCTAATTCACGCACGTTGGAACGCAAACGTTTAGCAATGAAAAATGCTACCTCTTCAGGTAGTTTTATATTATTTTCTTCCGCTTTTTTCATTAAAATCGCAACTCGAGTTTCAAGCTCAGGTGGCTCGATAGCAATGGTTAACCCCCAACCAAATCTCGATTTTAAACGATCCTCAACACCATTAATTTCTTTAGGATAACGATCAGAAGTTAAGATTATTTGTTGATTACCTTCCAATAATGAGTTGAAGGTATGAAAAAATTCTTCTTGAGATCGTTCTTTATTAGCAAAAAATTGGATATCATCAATAAGTAGTGCGTCAACCGAACGATAATAATTTTTGAATTCTTCAATAGCATTATTTTGTAGTGCTTTTACCATATCTTGCACAAAGCGTTCTGAGTGCATATAAACCACTTTGGCATTGGCTTTGCCGGCTATAATTTCATTACCAACTGCATGTAATAAATGGGTTTTACCTAACCCAGTTGATCCATATAAAAATAATGGGTTATAAGCTTTTCCTGGGTTTTCAGCGACTTGTTTTGCTGCAGCTACAGCAAGTTGGTTAGATTTACCTTCAACAAAACTATTAAATGTATGTTTATGATTAATTCCTGAATAATATGTGTGGTTACTATTGTTTTCTTTGGTTGTTTTCCAAGCTGGGGCAATATCAGGCTTAGATTGATTAACTTCAGATTTTTTTTCTACTGACAGAGTGGAGCCGACTTCAAGATATAATTTTAAAGAATCATTACCTAAAAGTGTATTTAATAGCTGTGAAATAGTCGTTAAATATTTATTTTTGACCCAATCTAATACAAATCTATTGGGCGCATAAATATAAAGTTTATTCTCAATCATTTCTGCTTGCAACGGGCGAATCCATAAGTTGAACTCTGTTGTTGGAAGGGCCTCTTGTAATTGAGAAAGACAATCTTGCCAAATTGCAGTAGGCACGGCTACTCCTTTAATTAGGATACTAACAATATTGCGATAATTATAATCTTTTTTGTGGATAATTTATAGCTTAAAAACAAGATATAATTTATTAATTAACAAAGGGTATAAATAAAAAACCCAGCTTGAAGCTGGGTTTTAACAGATATCATTAATCAACAATTATTATTTTGTTTGATCAATTACTTGAACTTCTTGAACGTTACGTGCTTTAACTTCAATTTCAACACGACGATCTGGTGCTAAACATGCTTTTAAGTCAGCGCCACGAAGTGCATTACATTTAGTACCAGTAACTGGTTGTGATTTACCCATACCACGTGAAGTGATAATTTCAGCTGGTACACCTTTTTGTACTAAGTAGTTTAATACAGTGCGAGCACGACGTTCTGATAGTTTTTGGTTGTAGTTATCAGAACCAATACGGTCAGTGTGACCAATTACTACGATAGCACTTTCAGATGGGTTAATTTTAACAAGAGTTGCTAATAAGTTATCAAGTGCTTGGCGACCTTCTGCTTTTAAGTCAGCTTTTGCATAAGCAAATAACACATCTTCATTTAACACATAACGGTTTACTTCAGTTTTGATTTCAACTGGAGCCGCAACCGCTGGTGAACCTAAACGGTAAGTGATACCTAAGCTAACAGTACCTGCGTCTGGAGATGCATCAGTTTTAGTATGAATATGTTGAACATATTGATACTCTAAACGAGTTGAGAAGTCTTCGTTAAGACGATAATCAAGACCTAAAGCGTAAACAGGTGATACATCAGTTTTTGTTCCGCCTTTACCATAAAGATCTTTAGTCAAACCACCATTTTTCCATTTAGCGATAGTTACCATTCCACCTGCACGACCATAGATATCTAAATCGTCAGAGATAAATGATAATGGATAACTTAATTTACCAGTTAAAGAAACGCCTTGAGCAGAAACTTTACTTTTTCCTAAATCGTATCCTTTACCTGCATAATGAAAAGATCTTTTGTATTTAGCTGAACCTAACCAGTCATAACCTAATTCAAATGCTAAGTAAGGATTAGCTTGGAAACCTAAGAATGCACCGCCAGCAACATTACTGCGATTAGATGTTTTTATACTTACATCATCAAAAGCACGAACTTTTTTTGCATCTAATTTATAAAGTTCTGACCAACCTAATTTAGCACCTGTATAAAAAGTGTTGTCTTCATATGCTGCATTAGCGGCAGTAGCGGTTAAACTTGCAACTGCAATTGCTAGAGCTAGAGTCGTTTTTTTCATTTTTTGCCTCAACTTATTTGTTATAGACGTTGTTTAATTTGATTTTATTGTTTAAATTTACTTCTTATAAATAGATATTACTAATAATTATGTTACACATAATCTAGCTTTAATTATAGCACATAAATTGCGCAAAGCTAGATAGAATAATCCTACATTTTAAAAATTAAATAACTTTAATTGGCATTAACCAATTTTATTAACTGTAATATATAAATCATTTATAGAGTTAGATAAAGTATTGGCCATAATGTAAAAATCCGCTTCAAGTCGTTTATCAAACTCATCAGAACCAATATCTTCATTTTCGTCCATTATAATAGAATCAAATTTTACTTTTTTCAATGTAAAGTCTGGGTTTATAATAAAATTGATACCACGTTCATCAATAATTTTAAGTTTGGTTACCCATTTACCAGAATCTAAATGAACTAACATTTCGTCGCTAGTAATATCTTGGTTTTTACAGTTAATAATTCCATTACCTTCCAGTGGATCTTTTAATTCAGCTTCATCACCTAGTATAAAAGGAGGGAAATTTAACTTTTCTTTAACCCAAGTAGTCATTATCTTTTCAAGTGGTTTATCAATTGATAATGGGGTTAATGCTAAAGATCCAAGCTCTTTACGTAAAATTGCTAAAATATCTTCAGCTAGTTTAAAACTACTACAATCAATAATAATTCTTCTATTTTCAGTATCGATCCATAACCAATAATGGTTATATTTACTAAATGCTCTAGGCATTAAATCGATCATTACTTCATCTTTTAGTGTTGCTTTTTCATTTTTGCTGAGCTTTCGACTTAATGCTTTCTCTTGTTTATCAATTTTATCAATTAGTGCTTGTTTAATTACTGGCGCTGGTAATATTTTAGTTTCTTTTTTAATCCGTAACAGTAAATGTCCTTGCATATCAATAATGAAATTATCTAAGTTATTATCATTATAAGGCGAAACCCATCCCATCTTAGTGGTATCTAAATTACCGCACGGCGAAAATGAAGCCGATTTAAGCGCTTGTTCAATAGTTTGTTTATCAAGTAAATTGTCATTATTAAGTTGGTAAATAATTGCGTTTTTAAACCAAAGCATAGTGTTATATTTCCAAAAATTTGCTTTATGAAGTTTATTTTATCATAACGATTTATAATAAAAATTTCATAGACGATAATATATTATCGCCTTAGTAATAAGATTTGATAAAAAATTCTTTAAAATTTATAAGATACACCCATATAAATAGATGTTACCGTACTATCATCAACCATTGGGCTATCGGCTGCATCGCCTGTTAGTTTATCAATATGGACTCCACCAAAGGTTGCAATATTATCTGTTAACGAATATTGAGCCGCAATTTCAAAGTAAGGCGTAAAAGAGCTATCAGCATTGAAATAACCTAAGCCTGAACGTGCAGATTCTTTGTGCGAAATCCCATAATAATAGTCATTATGTTTATTATTTGCCCAATTTATACCGATAGTTGGTGCAACAATCAAATTATTTTCAATATAAGGCACAGTATAATCAGCATTAACTAAAATACTATTACTATTATCAAGGATATCAGCGCCAATACTACTAGAAAAAATTCCCCAATTGGTATTAAGTGAATATTCAATATCAGCAAGTAGGGTTGAGTGGCGGCTATCAAGCTGTTTTAGTTTATGATTATCAGAATCGTGAGGTTTAAATTCATTAGCTAAATAGCGAGCGCCAAAGGATAGACTTTGATTATCATCATTGAGTGCATAAACTCCAGCAGAAAGATCATCAATAAAAAACGAGCCATTGTCATAATCAATGTGTGGTATAGGATAGTAGTTTGAACTATAACTTTTATATGGTGAAGTTGACCAACCTAGACCGATTCCCAATGAGTTAGATTCTGCTGATACAATTTGCGTATATCCTAGAGAACACATTGATAATAGCGAAATTATACAGCTTATTCTTTTCATTTTAATACCTATTCATAGTGATATGGTTTACGAGAGCTATTGTGATTTCTTTATCTCAAGTCTGTCGTCACAAAATCTATACAGTAATTGTACATTGTTACAATCACTTTTCTCCGATAATAATGCCACATTTTGTCATATTTGAATATGGATTAGTGAGATAAATTATGAGTAAACCAACTAAAGAAATGATTAACAGTCGCCCTGACGACGCAGTATTATTAGCTGATGAAGCAAAATATTGCTCATTTGGTGATACCGTGCATTACGTTGAACCACCGAAGATTTTTGATGGCTGTGAAGGTAGCTACATGTATGATAAAGAAGGTAAAGCCTTTCTTGATTTACAAATGTGGTACTCAGCTTGTAACTTTGGTTATGCCAATGAGCGTCTAAATAATGTACTTAAAAAACAAATCGATACTTTACCGCAATGTGCAAGTCAGTATCTTCATCCAACTAAAATTGAATTAGCAAAAACTATTGCTCAAGGTATGGAAAAACGATTTGGTTACCAAGGCCGTGTGCATTTTAATGTTGGTGGTTCACAATGTATTGAAGATTCATTAAAAGTAGTGCGTAATGCTACCGGCGGTAAATCACTAATGTTTGCTTTCCAAGGTGGTTACCATGGTCGTACTCTTGGTGCATCATCAATCACTTCAAGTTATCGTTATCGTCGTCGTTATGGTCATTTTGGTGATCGTGCTATGTTTGTTCCTTTCCCATATCCATTCCGTCGCCCTAAAGGAATGACTTCAGAAGAATATGGTGAACATTTAGTCGCTGAATTTGCTCGTTTATTCGAAACAGAATATCACGGAGTTTGGGATCCAAAAGTTGGACAAGCTGAATATGCAGCATTTTATGCAGAACCATTACAAGCAACGGGTGGTTATATTGTTCCGCCTCGTAACTACTTTAAAGGTCTGAAAAAAGTTTTAGATCAATATGGTATTTTATTAGTCGTTGATGAAATTCAGATGGGCTTTTATCGTACTGGTAAACTATGGTCAATCGAACACTTTGATGTTAAACCTGATGTAGTTGTGTTCGCTAAAGCATTAACTAATGGTTTAAATCCACTTGGAGGATTATGGGCTCGAGAAGAGTTAATTAATCCTGAAGTATTCCCAGTTGGTTCAACACATTCAACTTTTGCTTCAAATCCATTAGGTACTGCGGTTGGTTTAGAAGTATTAAAAATGACTTCAGAAACCGATTACGAAAAAATGGTGATGGAAAGTGGTGCATACTTCCTTGAAGGATTAAAAACACTTGAGAAGAAACATAAAGAAATTGGTGAGGTTGATGGCTTAGGTCTTGCACTACGTGCTGAGATTTGTACCGATGACGGTTTTACAGCTAACAAAGCATTAGTTGATAAAATGGTTGATATCGGTATGTCAGGTGATCTTGATTGGAAAGGTAATAAAATGGGCTTAGTGCTTGATATTGGTGGTTATTACAAAAATGTTATCACTTTTGCTCCTTCATTACATATTACTCGTCAAGAAATCGATCAAGGTATTGAATTACTTGACCAATTAATTACTCGAGCTAAAAAAGAACTTTAAGTCTTAAAGCAAAATAATCCCGCTAATATGTGTTAGCGGGATTCTAGTTATACCCGATCCTTTATAGAAAGTTATGCGATATATTAACCAACTAGAACCAAATGAACTAATCAATAATTTTATTTCTCATCCACCACAAGAATTTACAAGCTGGATGAGTGAAGATGGCGTGCCAGCTTTTTCTGCTAAGTTTGATTTGCTCACAACTGCCGATAATGATTTTAAACATAAAGTTCATAAATTGCCTTTTTATCGGAAATGGCGACATTGGTTACAACCAAGGACATGTTTTGTCGGAACGACAGTTTCTGAATACAGCTTGTTAACTGATAAAGTGAATGCGCAGCAATTAGCTGATAATGTTAAAACGGCATATGCAAAGAAATATCCTTTTACTATTGTAAAAGATTTACCTTCTGACTCGCCTTTACTTAGTAAGCAGGATAATCAATATTCTAAACAGGTTATTGGTTCATTAAAAGATAATGGTTTTATTGAGGTTGAAGGACAAGCTTTAGCGTGGGTTCCAATCGATTTTGAATCGATAAATGACTTTTTGGCAAAATTATCCTATAGCCGTCGTAAGAATTTAAGAAGAAAACTTAAGTCACGTGAAAAATTAGAGATTAATATTTTACAAACTGGTGATGACTGTTTTTTTGATGATGCTAATCTTGATTTATATTATCAGCTTTATCTTAATGTATATGAACAAAGTGAAGTCCATTTTGATTTATTAACCAAGCCATTTTTTGTCCAATTATTGCAAAGTAAAGCAGCAAATGGGCGTATTTTCACTTATCACTATAATGGCCAATTAATTGGTTATAACATCTGTTTTGTGGTGAATAATGTTCTAATTGATAAGTATATTGGTATGGTTTATCCGCAGGCACGGGAATTGAATCTCTATTTTGTTAGCTGGTTTGTTAATCTTGAATATGCGTTACAACAGAAACTAAGTAGTTATGTCGCCGGTTGGACAGATCCCGAAGTTAAAGCTTCGTTAGGTGCTAGTTTTACTTTAACCAAACATCTAGTTTATATTCGAAATCCTCTGTTAAGAGTAATTTTACGTAAATTAATAGGCCATTTTGAAACCGATAAGGAGAAAGTAGCATGACATTGCCGGTTATCCTTAATTTTGATCAAAGCGTAGGTGAAATTAATGACGCTAAAACGATTGATTTCACGCAGTGGCAAGATGTAATTCGTTTTGGTTGTAATGAAAAAAATTTCCAAAAATTTAAAATGCAATTACAACAAGCATTACCAGAAAACTATGGCACAGTATTGATGGGGAGCGGTGATTATCATCATATTTCGTTATTACTAATTGAGCAACTTGCTAAGCAATATTCAGCAGATAATCCAATTGAAGTGATTATTTTTGATAATCATCCAGACAATATGCGTTATCTATTTGGAGTGCACTGTGGCTCATGGGTGAGCTATGTAGCAAGTTTACCATTCGTGAGTCATGTCCATGTGTTAGGCATAACCTCTAATGATATTGGCTTATGGCATTTTTGGGAAAATAGATGGTCACCACTTTTTCATAAAAAACTGACCTATTGGAGCTTAGATGTCAATGTTTCTTGGGCGAAAAGAATTGGTTTAAATCATGCTTTTCGTCATTTTGATTCGCCTGATGATTTGATTACCCAGTTTTTATCTGAGCAATATCGTAATACTAAGCCAATATATTTATCGATAGATAAAGACGTATTAAGTGAAGAGGTTATTCATACTAATTGGGATCAAGGAAAACTGCAAACCTATCACTTACTAGATACTATTTCCTCAATTAAACCACGAATTATTGGTAGTGATATCACTGGTGAATTATCAATATGGCAACCGAAAAGCTGGTTTAAACGATTACTTAGTTCATTAGATAAACAACCAGAAATATCATTAGAAAACTTAAATGATTGGCAACAAGAACAACATCAACTCAATTTAACATTATTAAATGCTTTAAAAGCCTAGTATTGTTACTCTGTTATTCTTCAATGAAATATAGCTAGGCTTGATTTTTGATTTAGATTTGATTAATAACTATTATGAATGTTTTTATTAGTTAGTTTACTTTCTGCCAATGCTAGAAACATAATTCCTGAAACAATCAATATTGTTCCGATTAACTTAAATAATGTTATTGGTTCATTAAATAACCAAACTGATGCAATCATTACCGTGACGACTTCGAAATGAGACGCTGCAAAAGCAGGTCCTACAGGTGCTTTTTTTAATAAAGTCATCCAAGTGAAGAAAGTAAAAATATAACCCGCAATTGATACATAAATCCAATGGCCAGAAAACACCCTAACAATCCATTCAAAACTCATCGCAAGCGGTTGAGCATGCTCTGCAGCCAATTTGAAACTGCACTGGGCAATAGTGTCAAACATTAGTAATACGGTAAAACCAATCAAATAGAACTTAGCCATATTAAGACATCCCCACAAAAATAACACCAGCAGTTATTAATAACATGCCAATAATGCGATAAAGGGTGAGTAATTCTTTGAAAAGAATTCGACCGACTAACATGATAGTAATAATATTGAATGAGGCGAGTAATACGCCTTGTGAAAGTGGCACTAAGGTTAAAAAGGCTAGCCATAATAAAAATTCGGCAATGTAAGAGGCTATTCCTACCCAAATCCAATGATTTTTAGCCAAATCCAACCAATAGTACCAACCATCTCGATTGGTCGGTGATATTGCCGCATATTTAAAGGCAACTTGTCCTAAAGTATCAAAACAGATATTACTAACCCAAAGAAAAATAACTAAGGATGACATTATGCTTGATTTCCTTCTACAATATGATTAAAGAATGAAGCACATTCTTTAATCACTTCTCGGCGTTGGCTATCAATGGTAATTAAATGGTAACTATCATTTAATACGATTAACTGTTTTGGGCCTGATACGTGTTTTTCAACTAGTTTTGCATTTGTTTCAATATTGGCAATGTCATCATTACCTGAATGCATAATTAAACACGGCGAGGTAACTTTAGGTAACTCCTGACGCATATGTTTAGCCAATAACTGCATTTCAGCTAAAGCTGGGAAAGGGTTACCTGCCAATCCAGCAGATGCTGCATCACCACTTAACATACTTTCAGATACAACGGCTCGAATCCGTTCATCCTTAAGGCCATAAGGTGGTTTTTCAATAAAAGATACTTTTTGAAAAATACCAAGTTTTTTGAAATAGACTAATAAAAAGAAGAATTTTTTAGCCCAAAATGGCATGCTCCAGCCATCATAAGAAAATGTAGGCGCTAAAACACCAACACCTTTCACTTGATTGGGACGATCGGCAGCTAATTTTAACGCTAATAATGCGCCCATAGATAAACCTGCGACAAACAGATTATCAACATGTTGAGCTAAATAATCAGCACCATCTTGAACACTTTTATACCAATCTTGCCAAGTTGTTTTACATAGATCTGCTTCTGTACCACAGTGACCAGCTAGCTGTATTGCATACACAGTAAATCCAGCTTTATGTAAACCATTGGCTAAAATACGCATTTCATTTGGTGTACCAGTTAAACCGTGAATTAATAGCACGCCATTTTTATTACCAGGTAAAAAATAAGATAAATCTTCAATTGTACTCATTATTATTCCTTTATTTTACCGCCATGACTGGAATTAGTGTTTGTTGCATCTGTTTTAATGCTTCGGTTACATCAGCAAAGCTCTCAATAGCACTGTGCTTAATATTGTTTTTTTCACAGTAATTAATCAACTTATCTTTGGCGAAAACCAGATCTACATGATGAGAAACGCAAAAATCAGAAGTACCATCACCAACATATAGTATCTGAGGGAAATGTTGCTGTTGTTTAACATGATTGCATTTGCAGTTACCACTTTGTTTAATACAATCCTTATTGGCAAATGGGAACTCTAGGCGCCAACTTCGTTGATTATTATGCATTAACTTATTGGCATAAATAGGTAGATGCTCAATACCATGACGTTTTAAGACAAATTGGATAGCATAATCTAAGCCGTCACTAACTACATGAACTGGAATATGATTTTTTTCGGTGTAATTAATAAATGCTTTAAAATTATCATCAATTTCAATTTTTGCTAATGCTTGATTGAGTTCATCCAGACTAGCATCCATTAATGCAATCTGTTTACTCATACATTCTTGAGAGCCGATTTTGCCGCTAAGCCATAATTCCTCAAGTTCATCACAACCATCTTGACCGAATTGGCTAAGTAAAGTATCAGTAACATCTTTAACACTAATTGTGCCATCAAAATCACATAAAATAATAGGGTTTTGGTGGTGAGTATAAGATGGCTGAAAAAGGTGATTAGTAATTGATGAAAAAGTATTCATAGTTAACGTAAAAATTGCTTAGTTATAGATATTGGCGCCAATTCTCTCATATAGCGGTCGTAAACTTTGTAGGCTCTTTGTATATCTTTTGTAACGAGGCTTCATTTACCTGTATAATAAGGTATTTTGAAGTACACATTATACGGTAAAGAGAGCCGAAAATGAGTGAACGTATATTAATCATCGAAGATGATGAAAGATTAGCCAATTTAATCCAAGTTTATTTAATCCGTCAGGGGTATATGGTTGATTGGCATAATAGTGGTGCCGGTGCCGAAGAAAAAATACAACAGATCAACCCCGATCTAGTTATTTTAGATGTCATGCTACCAGAAAAATCTGGATTCGATATATGTCGAGATATACGTTCGTGGTTTACAAACTATATTTTGATTATGACCGCGAGTGAAGACAACATTGATGAAATTGTCGGTTTAGAGTTAGGTGCAGATGATTATTTAGCTAAACCTGTAGAACCGCGGTTATTACTTGCTCGTATTCGTGCATTGTTACGGCGAAAACAGATCGAAACCGATAAAGAAAGCTATAAGGAACTAATAACTTCGTTTAACAATAATAGTCTGGTCTTTGATAATTTAGTTATTGATGGTGAAAATCGAAGAGTGTTATTAGATGGGCAAGATATCGATTTGACTACGGCAGAATTTGATTTACTTTGGTTATTAGCAAATAACGCCGGTAAGATTTTATCGCGAGACGATATATTTTCTCAAGTAAGAGGTATTGATTTTGACGGTAGCGATCGTTCTATTGATGCGCGTATTTCTCGATTACGACGCAAATTACTAGATGATCCTGACAACTCATCGCGGATTAAAACCGTGCGCGGAAAAGGCTATCTATTTATGCGTGAAGGGGAAAACCATTGAAACAATTATTAGCTAAACCGCTATTCTTCAATCGCCGTATCGTTTTTTATCTCGTTATTTTGCTTTCATTACAATGTATTATTGCTTATGGTGCATTATTAGTATTCGATTCATTGCCTTCGTCATTGACTGATATGCCTGATGATCATATTGTTTTTCGTGAATCACAACGTGGAACTGTCAACTTAATTCGTAAACACATTGATGAAAATAAGCAACGTCCATTGCAAGAAGTAGTGAATGAATTACAGCCTTCTTTTGGTTATCCAATAAAAGTTTTACCAGAACAGACTATCTTGTCTCATTCCGTTAAAAAAGAGTTAGAAAAACTCGGTTTTGCTTATGATGGTGATGACGAGGTTGTCTATATTGATTTAAAGGATGGACATCTATTGCAACTAGGTCCGATTTTAATGCGCGATATATTAGAATCGAATACCATGTCGTTGAGTGTATTTCTTATTATTTGGGCCTTGTTTAGTGCCATTATCTTTTTTATTTTAATCTATTTTGCTTTTAGTGCTGTTTGGAAAGATCTGGTTAATATTCGTCAAACCGCAGAGCAATTGGGGCAGGGAAATTTAAAAGCACGTACTGAAAATGTGAAAGGTTGGTTATTCAAACCGTTAGCTAATGTACTTAATAACATGGGGACTCACATAGAACATTTAGTTAGTACCAATCAAACGATTTCGCATGCAATGGCTCATGAACTTCGCACGCCACTTGCACGGATGCGATTTGAGTTAAGTATGCTTGAAGAGTCTACTGATGAGCATGAAAAAGCATTACTGCAAAAAGGGATGAGCGATGATATTGACGAACTTGAAACGCTAATTAATGCCAGCTTGAATTATTTCAAAATGCAGCAGAGTAACATCGAATTAAATCTTACTAATGTATCGTTGAAAGAATGGGGCGAAAAAGTTTGTCAATCATTAGCACTATTTAAACCAGAAGGGTTTGAGCTAGTTTGTAATAGTCAAGATGTAGAAGCCAAAATTGATACTAATTTGGCTGAAACTATTGTCAAAAATTTACTACTCAATGCGTTTAAATATGCTGCACATAAAGCTGTGTTGAATATCACGAAACAGGATCATCGAGTGATTTTAGAGATTGATGATGATGGGACAGGTATTCCTTTTGATGCTCGTGAAAAAATTTTTATGCCTTTTGCTCGACTTGATACTAGCCGCACACGTTCAACTGGCGGATATGGGTTAGGGCTTGCTTATGTAAAATTAATGGCTGAATTCCACGACGGTAAAGCCTTTGTGGTGACGAGTCCATTAGGGGGCGCTAGATTTGTGGTTTCGATAAAATCAGGTGATGAATAATCAAGCCAGATTTAATAAAATTTAATCAAAAACTATTAAGAAAGATATAGATTTAAATAACAATATTTTTTAGATAACTTAAAACTCTTGTTTTAACGTTTCGAAAAAACAAAAAATTTGTTATATTCTTTGGTCAAATGATAAAAGAGAAAAATCTCATTTCTAAATTGGTCATGAGTAAACATATATAATTAGAGGTTTTTTTATGAGCGGTGTATTACCGACAGAGAACGAAACTCGTCCAACTAACTTTATTCGTCAAATTATTGATGCAGATCTTGCGGCTGGAAAATATAAAACAACCCATACCCGTTTTCCACCTGAACCTAATGGCTATCTACATATTGGTCATGCAAAATCTATCTGTTTAAATTTCGGAATTGCGCAAGATTATCAGGGTAAATGTAATTTACGCTTTGATGATACCAATCCTGCCAAAGAAGATATCGAATACGTTGAATCTATAAAAGAAGATGTTCGTTGGTTAGGATTCCAGTGGGATGGTGAAATTTGTTACTCATCTGACTATTTTGACCGTTTATATGAATATGCAATAGAACTGATTAATAAAGGTCTTGCTTATGTTGATGAGTTGTCTGCTGATGAAATCCGCGAATATCGTGGAACATTAACACAAGCAGGTAAAAATAGCCCTTATCGTGATCGAAGCATTGAAGAAAACCTAGCATTATTCATCCAAATGAAAGAAGGTAAATTTGCAGAAGGTAAAGCTTGTTTAAGAGCAAAAATCGATATGGCATCACCATTTATTGTTATGCGTGATCCCGTGTTATATCGTATAAAATTTGCTGAGCACCACCAAACAGGCAATAAATGGTGTATTTATCCAATGTATGATTTTACACATTGTATCTCGGATGCTATTGAAAATATAACCCATTCACTTTGTACACTTGAGTTTCAAGATAATCGTCGTTTGTACGATTGGGTTTTAGATAATATTACTATTGAAGCAAGACCGCATCAGTATGAGTTTTCAAGATTAAATCTTGAATATGCGATTACTTCTAAACGAAAATTAACCCAGTTAGTTTCTGAACAAATTGTTGACGGGTGGAATGATCCTCGGATGCCTACCGTATCGGGTCTGCGTCGCCGTGGTTATACACCGGCATCAATTCGTGAATTTTGTCATCGAATTGGTGTAACTAAACAAGAAAATACCGTTGAAATGAGTACACTTGAGTTCTGTATTCGTGAAGATCTCAATGAAAATGCGCCACGAGCAATGGCGGTACTGGATCCTGTTAAAGTTGTCATTGAAAACTTTTCGGAAACACTAGATGAAGTACTTAGCATGCCAAATCACCCTAATCGCCCAGAATTAGGTCATCGAGAAGTGACATTCACGCGTGAAATTTATATAGATCGAGCTGATTTTAGGGAAGAAGCTAATAAAAATTATAAGCGTTTAGTATTAGGTAAAGAAGTTCGCTTGCGTAATGCTTATGTGATACGAGCAGAGCGTGTTGAAAAAGATGCGGACGGTAATATTCAAACTATTTATTGTAGTTATGATCCTGCCACATTAAATAAAAATCCTGAAGATGGACGTAAAGTTAAAGGAGTTATTCACTGGGTGTCAGCTAAATTTGCTAAGCCAGCTGAAATTCGTCTTTATGACCGGCTATTTAATACTCCAAATCCAGGTAGTGCAGAGGACTTTTTATCAACCATCAATCCAAATTCATTAATTATTAAACATGGGTTTGTTGAACCTAGTTTGCAAAAAGCTGAAGCAGAACAAGCTTATCAATTTGAACGTGAAGGTTATTTTTGTCTTGATAGTAAATATGCCACTGAAGATAATTTAGTATTTAATCGAACAGTGGGATTAAGAGACAGTTGGAACGAAGCTTAATCATAATCAATACGCCAACTCTAGTTGGCGTATTAATCTACTCTACTTTATATTTTTATTGATATCATCGTCAGAAGGTTAGTTTGGCTTACTTTTGCCGTATGAATATAATCCTTATAATAATGATTACTAACTGATTGTAATTAAAAAATTTCTTAATTTAATAATAAACATTAAAGATTTATTTTAAAAAATTGTAGTGTTTTAAATAATCATAAAAAGCCGAATTGAGCGTTAAAAAACCCCTTTCCTCAAAATTCTTTGATTACATTATATTATGATTTTTAAGATAGCCTCTTTGGTCAGTTTATTTTATAATGTTGTTCTATTTTTTTCCTATTTTGGCTTAAAAAGAGTACTCTTAGCATGAAAATTTTAGCTGGTTCTTCTGCTCTATCTGCATTTCGTATTAATAAAATTTTATCCTCTTGTCGTGAACAATCTATCCCTATAACAAATATTGAAGCCCAATACATTCACTTTATTGATTTAAGTGCTGAATTAACTGTTCAACAACAATTAACCTTAGATAAGTTGTTACAATATGGCCCTAAAAGTGCACAAATAGATGTCGAAGATAAAACCAGTAAAATACTCTTTTTAGTTACTCCACGCGAAGGTACTATTTCGCCATGGTCATCTAAAGCTACTGATATTGCACATAATTGTGGATTATCACAAATCCATCGAATAGAACGAGGTATTGCTTATTATGTGCAAGCTAGTTCTCCGTTAACTGATTGTCAAAAAAATGCTTTTCTGGGCTTGATACATGACCGAATGATGGAGACCGTTTTAAGCAGTTTTGAGCAAGCTGAACAATTATTTAGGGTTGATCAACCCAAACCAGTAACAATTATTGATTTGTTAGGACAAGGTCGTCAAGCATTAGAGGAAGCTAATCTAAAATTAGGTTTGGCTTTAGCACCAGATGAAATTGACTATTTGGTTGAGAATTTTCAGAAATTAAACCGTAATCCGACTGACATTGAGCTTTATATGTTTGGTCAAGCAAACTCTGAACATTGTCGTCATAAAATATTTAATGCTGATTGGATTATTGATGGTGTTAAACAACCAAAATCATTATTTAAAATGATCAAAAATACTTTTGAACATACGCCAGATTATGTGTCATCCGCTTATAAGGATAATGCCGCTGTTATGGATGGTTCGAAAGTTGGACGATTCTTTGCTGATTATGATAATCGAAGCTATGATTATCATCAGGAATATGCCGATATTTTAATGAAGGTGGAAACCCATAATCACCCAACGGCAATATCACCTTGGCCGGGTGCGGCAACCGGTAGTGGTGGTGAGATTCGTGATGAGGGAGCGACCGGAAAAGGTGCCAAGCCCAAAGCAGGATTAGTAGGTTTTTCGGTTTCGAATCTGCGTATTCCTAATTTTGAACAACCTTGGGAACAAGATTTTGGTAAACCCGATCGAATTGTAAGTGCTTTCGATATTATGATGGATGGACCTTTAGGTGGCGCGGCATTTAATAATGAATTCGGTCGCCCAGCATTATTAGGTTATTTCCGTACTTATGAAGAGAAAGTTAATAGCTTTAATGGTGAAGAAGTCAGAGGCTATCATAAACCGATTATGTTAGCCGGTGGTATAGGAAATATTCGTCGAGAACACATTCAAAAAGGTGAATTTCCTATCGGCTCCAAATTAATTGTATTAGGTGGGCCTGCCATGAATATTGGTCTAGGTGGTGGTGCGGCCTCATCTATGACATCAGGACAATCAGATGCTGATCTTGATTTTGCTTCAGTTCAACGTGATAACCCAGAAATGGAGCGTCGTTGCCAAGAAGTGATAGATCGTTGTTGGCAACTTGGTGAGAAAAATCCAATTTTATTTATTCATGATGTTGGTGCTGGTGGTTTGTCCAATGCGATGCCTGAACTAGTTAGTGATGGTGGTTGTGGCGGTCAATTTGAATTGCGCAAAATACTAAGTGATGAACCCGGAATGTCACCGTTAGAAATTTGGTGTAATGAATCACAAGAGCGCTATGTACTGGCTATTCACCCAGAAAGCTTAGAATTGTTTGATGAACTTTGTAAGCGTGAACGTACACCTTATGCAGTAATTGGTGAAGCTACAATTAATAAAGCGGTCGTGTTACATGATGAACATTTTAATAATAATCCAATAGATTTACCGTTAGACGTGCTATTGGGTAAAACGCCAAAAATGTTACGAGATGTTAAATCTAGCCAAGCAGAAGGTGATCATTTTTCAACATCCGATATCAATTTATATGATGTGGTAAAACGAGTATTACATTTGCCAGTTGTGGCGGAAAAAACTTTCTTAATTACCATTGGTGATCGTTCGGTAACAGGTATGGTTGCTCGTGATCAGATGGTTGGACCTTGGCAAGTGCCGGTTGCCGATTGCGCGGTGACAACAGCAAGTTTAGACAGTTATTACGGTGAAGCAATGTCGATGGGGGAGCGTGCCCCGGTTGCTCTACTTAATTTTGCTGCATCAGCTAGATTAGCGGTTGGTGAAGCAATTACCAATATTGCTGCGACAAATATTGGCGACATTAAACGTATTAAGCTTTCAGCTAACTGGATGGCTGCAGCTGGTCATCCAGGTGAAGATGCTGGTCTTTATCAAGCCGTTAAAGCCATTGGTGAAGAGTTATGTCCAGCTTTAGGATTAGCCATTCCGGTTGGTAAAGACTCCATGTCAATGAAAACAACATGGCAACAAGATGGTGAGCAAAAAACGGTAACTTCGCCGTTATCATTGGTAATTTCCGCATTTGCGCGAGTTGAAGATGTGCGTAAAACAGTTACCCCCCAACTTTGTACAGATGAGGATAATCTATTACTATTTATTGATTTATCTAGAGGTCATCAAGCATTAGGGGCTACAGCATTAGCGCAGGTTTATCGTCACCTAGGGCAAAGAACCGCGGATGTTCATGATGCTAAAGAATTAGCCGCTTTTTATCAGGCCATCCAAAGTTTAGTTGTGCAAAATACCTTACTTGCTTACCACGACCGTTCTGATGGTGGTTTATTGGTAACCTTAGCAGAAATGGCATTTGCCGGACATTGTGGTATAGATATTGATATTAATTCACTTGGTAGCGATGTCATTGCCTCACTATTTAATGAAGAACTTGGCGCAGTTATTCAAATTCGTAATGGTGATTTAGAAAAAGTCATGACATGCTTTAAGCAGTTTGGATTATCTCAGGCGATTCATACATTAGGAACCGCTAAAACAGGACAGCAATTTATTATTCGTAATAATAGCGCCGTGGTGTATAGCGAATCGCGATTGACATTAAGAAAATGGTGGGCAGAAACCACTTGGCAAATGCAACGCTTACGTGATAATCCACAATGTGCAGATCAAGAACACCAAGCTAAGCAAAATGATGATGATCCAGGCTTAAATGTTCATCTTACTTTTGATATTGAGCAAGATATTGCTGCACCTTACATAGTCAAAGGCGTGAAGCCTAAAGTTGCAGTTTTACGTGAACAAGGTGTCAATTCACATGTTGAAATGGCAGCAGCATTTGCTCGAGCGGGTTTTGAGTCAATTGATGTCCATATGACTGATTTATTATCAGGTCAAGTGACTTTGAATCAATTTAATACGTTAGTTGCTTGTGGTGGTTTTTCTTATGGCGATGTATTAGGGGCTGGTGAAGGTTGGGCTAAGTCTATTTTATTTAATGAACAAGTCCGTCATGAATTTGAGCAATTCTTCCATCGCAATGATACTTTATCGTTAGGTGTTTGTAATGGCTGCCAGATGATGTCGAATTTAAAAGAACTGATACCAGGTGCTGAGTTATGGCCTCGCTTTGTTCGTAATATATCGGAACGTTTTGAGGCGCGTTTTAGTTTAGTTCAAATTCAATCTAGTCCGTCATTACTATTTACCGATATGGCAGGTTCGCATATGCCGATTGCGGTTTCACATGGTGAAGGTCAAGTTGAAACCCGTGATTTAGCGCATTTAACTGATTTAGAAAACTCAGGTTTGGTTGCCGCACGTTATATTAACCACTTTGGTCAAGTGACAGAGCAGTACCCGGCAAATCCAAATGGTTCACCAAATGGTATTACCGCGGTAACCTCAAGTGATGGTCGAGCAACGATTATGATGCCGCACCCAGAACGAGTATTTAGAACGGTAACCAATTCGTGGCATCCAGATAATTGGGGTGAAGATAGCCCATGGATGAGAATTTTCCGTAATGCTCGTAAGCAACTTAGTTAGTAAAAAAAATCGCCGACAATAGTCGGCGATTTATAAAGATAACTTTATCTTTAACTGTTTACTTTTTTCTACTCTTTAACGGCTGTGCTAAATCATTATTCATTCTTCGCAATAATTGCTCAGTCGTTTCAAAGTTAATACAAGCATCAGTAACGGATACACCATATTTGAAATTTTCTTTTGGTTGTTCAGATGATTGATTACCTTCAAATAAATTACTCTCTATCATGACACCAATAATCGAGTTATTGCCTTGCTTAATTTGCTCAATAATCGAGTCTGCAACGATAGGTTGATTACGGTAATCTTTATTGGAATTAGCATGACTACAATCTATCATTAAGTTAGGGACTAATTTAGCCTTATCCATTTGCTGTTCACATAAAGCGACATTTTCAGCATCATAATTAGGTGCTTTTCCGCCTCTAAGGATCACATGACCATGTGGATTACCTAAAGTTTGTAATACTGTAACTTGTCCTTTTTGGTTAATTCCAACAAATCGATGTGCCATTGAAGCTGATTTCATTGCATTAATTGCTACGTCTAAACTACCATCTGTGCCATTTTTGAAACCAACAGGCATTGATAGTCCAGAAGCCATTTCTCGGTGGGTTTGTGATTCAGTTGTTCTCGCTCCAATAGCTGACCAGCTGATTAAATCACCAATGTATTGCGGAGTGTTTGGATCTAACGCCTCTGTCGCAATTGGTAATCCAATCTTAGTGATATCAAGTAACAACTTACGTGCTTTTTTTAAGCCATGTTCAATATCAAATGAGCTATCCATATGCGGGTCATTAATCATACCTTTCCAACCAACAGTGGTTCTTGGTTTTTCAAAATAAACTCGCATAACAATAAATAAGTTATCTTTCACTTCATCAGAAAGTTTTTTTAATTTATGTGCATATTCAATAGCTGCATCAGGATCATGAATAGAACAGGGACCACAAACTATAAGTAATCGGTGATCTCGACGTTCTAAAATATCAACAATGGTTTGTCGGGATGAAGCAATTTGATTTTCTAATTCAGATGATAATGGATAAAGGTTTTTTATTTCTTCGGGCGTGATTAACATATGCTCATCTCTGATTCGAACATTATTTAGTGTATCTTTTAACATTTGGTTTTCCTTGTTAAAATCATTCATATTTTTATATGTAAAATATTAATTACATAAACAAGCAATATGTAAACACAAAATTACGGAATAGTAAATCAAAAATTAACTTATTGTTAGATTAATTAATGTTTTGTAAGCTAATATTTACAGGTATTAATAATTTAACTTGAGTGGGTGTAAATAAATATGTACGGATGCGGTGAGAGAATTGCATGCATCCGTATATTGAATATAGCCGGTTATGTGAAAAAATGAGAATTTAAATAGATGATATTGCTTCTAATATCAATTGTTTATCAACAACATCAATGACTTCAACTGCACCTATTTTAGTTGGCAAGACCAATCTAATTTGTCCTGAAAGAACTTTTTTATCTCGTAGCATATGTGGAATATAAGATTCAATTGTCATTCGTTCCGGTCTTTTAACTGGTAGTTTAGCTTTAATTAATAGATTTTTTATTCGTTCAATATCTTTATCAGTCAATTTACCAAGCAATTTAGCTGTTTGTGCCGCCATTAACATACCAACACTAACTGCTTCACCATGTAACCAATTACCATAGCCGAGTTCCGCTTCAATAGCATGACCATAAGTATGACCAAGATTCAAAATAGCACGCATGTCTTGTTCTGTTTCATCGGCGGCAACGACTTGTGCTTTTAGTTTACAGCAGTGATAAATACAATAACTCAAGGCATCTACATCTAAATTAAGTAGATCATCGATATGCGTTTCTAACCAATTAAAAAACTCAGAATCCATAATGATGCCATATTTAATTACTTCGGCTAAACCGGCTGAAAGCTCTCGTGGTGGTAGAGTTTTAAGACAATTAATATCAATAACGACAGCTTGTGGCTGATAAAATGCACCAATCATATTTTTACCTAGAGGATGATTGATGGCTGTTTTTCCTCCAACGGATGAATCTACTTGTGATAATAACGTTGTTGGTACTTGTATAAATTTAATTCCTCGTTGATAAGCAGAAGCAGCAAAACCAGCAACATCACCAATAACACCGCCACCTAGCGCTATAAGGATGCTATTTCGAGTATGATTATTGGCAAGTAGAGCGGTTAGAATTTGATTCCATGTTTCCATGGTTTTATATTGTTCGCCATCAGGGACTATAACAAAATCTGTTTTTATCCCATGAGCCTCAAGCATATCTATCAAATGCTGTAAATAAAGCGGGGCAATCGTGTCATTCGTGGCAATAAGTACTCGCTGGCCGCTGTGTAGTTTGAAATGTTCGAATTGACTAAGTAAGTTTTCACCAATAGTAATAGGATAACTGCGATTTTCTAATGCTACATCTAGGATCTTTTGCATAATTATTTCCAAACAAGTTTATGCCAATTTAATATTGCATGTTAACGATAAAAAAGTGGCAGCGCAACTTAGAATCATTTAAACTTACTGCCAATTTTTATCTGTAATGTTGAATTTATATGTCCTTATCTTTCGTATTAGCACAAAAAAATTGGCGTGTAGGTGATATTGAAGGTAATACTCAGAAAATCATTGAATTGATGCAAAGCCATTCATCTCATGATCTTATTATTTTCTCTGAACTTGCAATTTGTGGTTACCCTCCAGAAGATTTAATTTATCGTGATGACTTTAAAAATCGTTGCCAACAAGCGTTATCGGCCATCAAACAAGCTAGTAAACAATGTGGAGTAATTGTTGGTCATCCTCATTGGCAAGATGGTTTGATATATAACTCATTGTCACTATTTCTCAATGGACAGCAATTAGCGTGTTATCACAAACAGCAATTACCTAATTATGATGTATTTGATGAAAAACGTTATTTTACTGCTGGTGAGCAAACTTGTGTGGTCGATTTTAAAGGTAAAAAAGTTGGCTTATTAATCTGTGAAGATCTTTGGCAATGTGAACCCATTGATCGTATTGCAGCAAACTGTGCCGATTTGGTTATTTCGATTAATGCTTCACCGTACGCCTATGAAAAACCGCAGTATCGCCAGGAACTTATTAAACAACATGCAGTAAGAACCACATTACCAATTGTGTATGTGAATCAAATTGGTGGCCAAGATGAGCTTGTTTTTGATGGTGGTTCGTTTGTCTGTAGCGAAAAGGGTGATATCGTCCAGCGATTAAATTCGTTTGAAGAGCAAATATCTATTTTTCAGCTCAATGATAATTATAAACCAATAACTAGCCTTAATGACGATCCATTAGCGGCTGTTTATGATGCGTTAGTACTTGCAACGCGTGATTATATTACTAAAAATGGTTTTCAAGGTGCGGTATTAGGGTTATCAGGTGGCATTGATTCAGCGTTAACTTTAGCTATTGCCGTTGATGCGTTAGGTAAAGATAAAGTACAGGCTGTTATGATGCCATTTCGTTATACGGCTGATATTAGTATCGCTGATGCAAAGGAAGAGGCGGAAATATTGGGGGTTGAGTTTGATATTATTTCAATTGAACCGATGTTTGATGCCTTCATGATCTCTTTAACACCGATGTTTTTAGGTACGGAAAAAGATACTACCGAAGAAAACTTACAAGCACGTTGTCGAGGTGTTATTTTAATGGCTTTGTCAAATAAACGTCGTAGGCTCGTATTAACAACAGGTAATAAAAGTGAAATGTCTGTCGGATATGCAACACTTTATGGTGATATGGCGGGTGGTTTTGATGTACTTAAAGATGTACCTAAAACTATGGTATTTGCATTGTCTAAATATCGAAATAGTCGCTCTTATGTTATTCCAGAACGCGTTATTACTCGTCCTCCATCGGCTGAACTTGCTCCAGATCAAAAAGATGAAGACAGCTTACCTCCTTATGATATTTTAGATGGAATATTAAAGGGTTATGTAGAACAGGATTTTTCGATTGAACAACTAGTTGCACAAGGTTATGATGAAGTAACAATAAGACGTGTTATTAAATTAGTTGATATTAACGAATATAAAAGGCGACAATCAGCAGTAGGTCCAAAAATTACTGCACGTAACTTTGGTAAAGGCAGACGCTATCCAATTACTTCTGCTTTTGGATTTAAGAATTGGTAATCTCGAATTAAGGGTAAATAGAGATATGAAAAAAATTGAAGCAATTATCAAACCTTTTAAATTAGATGATATTCGAGAAGCACTTGCTGATCAAGGTATTACAGGTATGACCGTGACTGAAGTGAAAGGTTTTGGTCGTCAAAAAGGACATACTGAACTTTATCGTGGTGCAGAATATATGGTCGATTTTTTACCAAAGGTAAAAATAGAACTTGTGGTACCCGATGATATTTTAGAAACCTGTATTGAAACTATTATGAAAACAGCGCAAACAGGTAAAATTGGTGACGGTAAAATATTCGTTTATAACGTTGAGCAGGTGATCCGTATTCGCACTGGCGAAATGGATGAGTCGGCTATTTAATTAGCATCATATCTGCATAAATATCAGGGCGTTCTTGCTTAATTAGATTATTAGTAATAACGCCTTGAATTGAACAAATCAGAAGGTGCATATTATCGCCTTTTTCAAGTAATAATAACTTTTCAGTTGTATTAGGTGCAGGAATTGTTTTTACACCAACAACAGAGCCGGTATTTTTATGCCAAACTTGAATATCGTCATTAATGCTTCGAATTTTTGGATTAGCAATATACAGCAGGTTATCTTCCATATTTTTCCATTCTAAAAAATCTAAGCTATCGCGGATCTGGTGGATATCATTTTCGATAATAAAACCCCAAAAATAATATTTACCCATTTTTTTTAAATCCATAGCACTATCATAGTAACCAATAAGCTTAAGATTTTTATATATGATTGGACTTTGAAAATAGACGAAGTTTTTTGTCGTATCACTACGGTTTTCAACAGGAATATAAGCTTGATTTTGATTAAAAATTTTGACGTTAGTGTGATCTTTTAGCTCATCTTTGTGTTCATATACATGTTTAAAAAAATCAGGATTACAAGATGTTAATGCATCAATCAAAGCTAATTTGTCGGCTGATGCGGTTGATGTAAAAAACATAAACAGTAATATAAAAACGTTTTTAAACATGTTGATTCATCTTGAAAAAAATATCTACCATTAAATTAACTACTATTGATTGTATAATTATTACAACATAATAACAATGTAAAAACAGCTTTTCTTTTTTAAAGAAATATTAAGAGATGCTGCAAATTTGAACGATTAAAAAAGCCATAATTTTTTAGAACAAAAAAATATAATTAATCAAGCATAAATATTATTAATGTTCATTTATGGAAGACAGATCCCATATTTATCAATTTATAATAAATAATTATTTAAATATCAAGGTAATTGCTATAGTTTAACATAAAAATAACTCACTAAAATTACTTAAACGAGTAAGTTAAAAAGGAACTTATTATGCGTAGAAAATTAGCGGAAAAAATAAAACAAGAGTTTTCTGGCTTTAAAGACGTTTCGATAAGATCGTTTTTTGGCGGATTTAGTCTTA
Source organism: Gilliamella sp. W8128 (assembly GCF_016100545.1). Classification (NCBI taxonomy): domain Bacteria; kingdom Pseudomonadati; phylum Pseudomonadota; class Gammaproteobacteria; order Orbales; family Orbaceae; genus Gilliamella; species Gilliamella sp. W8128. The sequence continues at coordinate 17,831 of NZ_JACFSE010000006.1, read as the reverse complement.
ATAGTGAGTCAACTATGTTCGGGTGGGTTGATCAAAAAAATGTTTATTTAAGAGCTCATCCTAATTATCGATCACTTTTTATTGAACTAGGAATGCAGCCTCTTAATTTGGTTTTTGAAGGTTCAAATAAATTACTTGATTATTATAAAGTCGGGGACAACCTACTGACAGACCGTAAGCAGTTACATGATATTGTAAAAATAGTCATTGAGCATGCTAAACAAGATCAAAGCGAAAAATTAGCAAAAACTCAAAATCGTTTAAAAGCGTTACCTAATATGACAATATCATTAGAAAAACTAATGATAAGTGTTGATATTACCGATATTCAGAGTTTTAAAAGAAAGGGTTACTTGGAAACTTATTACCGAATTAAACATAAGAATCCGAAATTATCACTTAATATTTTATTTGGATTATATGGCGCATTATCTGGCCAACATGTAGCATTATTATCTCAAGATTTGAAAAAAGAAATAGAGTTAGCTTATCAGGAGTTTTTGCAAACCAAGCAAAATGTCGATTAATTGTCGGTTTATCCTTTAAGTTAAATACCATCATTAAATTTATTGGTTTAATGATGGTATTAAATTAATTCGCTAGCTATTAGCTTATTATGACGGCTTTCTACGAGTTGTTCTTTTGAAAGGTCTTGGCGTAGGTAGATCGGTGAGTAATGCTTGAGGATCATATTGACTAACCGGAATAGCGTGATCAATTGCTTTTTCAATAGCTGGTAGGTTTTGAGAGTAACGTTCACAAGCTAATGAAATTGAATAACCTTCAGCTCCTGCACGGCCGGTTCGACCAATTCGATGTCGATAATCATCACAATCATCAGGTAAATCATAATTAAAAACGTGGGTTACATTTGGAATATGTAAACCTCGTGCAGCAACATCGGTTGCGACTAATATATCAAGATCACCTTGCGTAAATTTATCAAGAATAGATAAACGTTTTTTTTGTGCTATATCACCAGTCAATAAGCCGACACGATGACCATCAGCCACTAAATGGCGCCAAATTTTCTCACAAGCAACTTTAGTATTTGCAAATATAATACAGCGGTCAGGCCATTCTTCTTCAATTAAAGTTTGTAGTAAAGCTAATTTATCCTCATTTGATGGGAAAAATAGTTCTTCTTTAATCCTATGACCAATTTTTTGTTCTGGTTCAACTTCAATATATTGTGGTTCATTCATATATTCAAAAGCAAGTTCACGAACATTATGGGTTAAAGTTGCTGAAAATAACATAGTGAGGCGTTTTTCAGGTGATGTCATATGTTTAAATATCCAACGAATATCACGGATAAAACCTAAATCAAACATACGATCTGCTTCATCAAGAACGGCGACCTGAATTGCTTCTAAGTTAATATAATCTTGTTTTGCATAATCAATTAGTCGACCAGTGGTAGCAATTAATATATCAACACCAGAAGACAACATTTTTAATTGTTTATCATAACCATCACCACCATAAGCTAATCCTAATTTAATACCAGTTTCTTCTGAAAGAGGTAGCGCATCATGATAAATTTGTACTACTAATTCACGCGTTGGCGCAATAATGATAGCTCGTGGTTGATTCGGCTTATAATCGGGTAATGGATCATTATTCAATAAATGATTAAATGTTGAAGCCAAAAACGCAATCGTTTTACCCGTACCAGTTTGTCCTTGTCCTGCAATGTCAATTCCTTTTGAGGTTAATGGTAATGTTTGTTCTTGAATTGGGGTGCAATAAACGAAACCTTTTTTCTCCAATGCTTTTATAACTAATGGATGCAGGGGAAATTGATTGAAAGTTGTTTTTGTAAGATATGATTGAATCATTATTGTTTAAAATATAATTATCAGAATTTGGCAATTGTAACATACTAAATACAACAACTTCACTAATAATTATATCCTATTATAATAATTACTAGCAGTAGATATGAAAATATCCTAATATAATTTCAGATAAATTCCTTAGGAGATAATTAAATGAGTCATAGCATTGTTTCACTTTCTGAAGCTACATTTGATAAAACAATTAATGAATCAACAAAGCCTGTATTAGTTGATTTTTGGGCTGAATGGTGTGGACCTTGTAAAATGGTTGCCCCTATTTTAGAGGAAATCGCTCAAGAATATGGTGATAAAATTATTATTGCCAAATTAAACGTAGAACAAAATCCGAGTATAGCGCCAAAATTTGGTATTCGTGGTATTCCAACATTGTTAATTTTTAAAAATGGTCAATTAGTAGCTACTCAAGTAGGTGCCTTATCAAAAGCACAACTTAAAGCATTTATCGACCCACAACTTTAATTTGTTCAATGAATATTAGTAATAAGCGTTTATAAAGGCGCTTATTATTTTTATTTCTATAAAATATAATCAAAAATATAGACATCCCTATAATTTTAGTGTAAATTGCTTGAAATCTTACAGAAACCCCTTTCAGCAATCCATTGTTTTTCTTGATAAAGTGGTGTAAATTCAATATCCAATCGCGTAATTATCATCAAAAGCTAAGTAATAATTAATTTTACACATTGCTTGAAAGAGAAATTTTTATAAGTAAATGAAAGAAATATACAACAAAAGCAGTAATTGCAAACATATCAATTTTATCCTCAAGAATTTTTAAAACTATGAATTTAACTGAATTAAAAAACACTTCTGTCGCCGAGCTTGTAGCGCTTGGTGAGAAAAAAATGGGGCTTGAAAATCTTGCCCGTCTTAGAAAACAAGATATTATCTTTGCAATCTTAAAACAGCACGCTAAAAGTGGTGAAGATATTTTTGGCGACGGTGTTCTCGAGATTTTGCAAGATGGCTTTGGCTTTTTGCGTTCTGCTGATAGTTCTTATTTAGCAGGGCCTGATGATATATATGTTTCACCAAGTCAAATTAGGCGCTTTAATTTACGAACAGGTGATACTATAGCTGGTAAAATTAGACCGCCAAAAGAAGGTGAGCGTTATTTTGCTTTATTAAAAGTAAATGAAGTTAACCACGATAAACCCGAAGACGCTCGCAATAAGATCCTTTTTGAAAATTTAACTCCTCTACACCCAAACTCTCGCTTACGTATGGAACGAGGCAATGGCTCAACCGAAGATATTACCGCAAGAGTACTTGATTTAGCCTCTCCAATTGGTAAAGGTCAACGTGGTTTGATTGTTGCGCCACCTAAAGCGGGTAAAACCATGTTACTACAAAACATTGCTCAAAGTTTAGCGGTTAATCACCCTGAGTGTGAATTAGTTGTTTTAATGATCGATGAGCGACCAGAAGAAGTGACTGAAATGCAACGCCTAGTTAAAGGTGAAGTTGTTGCTTCTACGTTTGATGAACCAGCGGCAAGACATGTTCAAGTTGCCGAAATGGTAATTGAACGTGCAAAACGTTTGGTCGAGCACAAAAAAGATGTCATTATTTTATTAGACTCAATTACTCGTTTAGCGCGTGCATACAATACTGTTATCCCATCATCAGGCAAAGTATTAACAGGTGGTGTTGATGCTAATGCCTTACATCGCCCTAAGCGCTTTTTTGGTGCGGCTCGTAATGTGGAAGAAGGTGGTAGTTTAACAATTATAGCGACTGCTCTAATTGATACCGGTTCTAAAATGGATGAAGTTATTTACGAAGAGTTTAAAGGTACTGGTAATATGGAAGTACATTTATCGCGTAAAATTGCTGAACGTCGCGTATTTCCTGCTATTGACTTTAACCGTTCAGGTACTCGTAAAGAAGATTTAATGACTTCTCCTGACGAATTACAAAAAATGTGGATTTTACGTAAAATTCTCAATCCAATGGGCGAAATTGACGCAATGGAATTCTTAATCGACAAACTTGCCATGACTAAAACTAATGACGAGTTTTTTGAAATGATGAAACGCTCATAATTTGCTTTGTTTAAAGCAATTTAATTAAAGTTATGAAAAAAAGCCGTATTAAGTATTGATACGGCTTTTTTTATGGCAGAATGTAATCTAATTGCGACTAAATAATTGTGTTAGCGCAGTAATATCAAATCTTGTAAGGTTATAAAGATTAAATCAAGTAAAGTAGAGGAGCCAAATTATGTCTAAACAACAAATCGGTGTCATCGGAATGGCCGTTATGGGGCGAAACCTAGCACTGAATATTGAAAGTCGCGGATTTTCAGTATCAATTTACAATCGCTCTAGAGATAAAACAGAAGAGGTTATAGCTGAACATTCTGATAAACGATTGGTTCCTTATTATAGTATTGAAGATTTTGTTAATTCTTTGGAAAAACCTCGCCGTATCCTAATTATGGTGCAAGCAGGTAAAGGTACTGATGCTGTCATTGATGAACTCAGACCCTTGTTAGATAAAGGTGATATTATTATTGATGGTGGTAATGCTTATTTTGAGGATACAATTCGTCGTAATAAAATGTTATCCGATGAAGGCTTTAATTTTATTGGGACAGGTGTCTCTGGTGGAGAAGAAGGCGCATTAAAAGGGCCATCAATTATGCCTGGCGGTCAAAAAGAAGCTTATGAACTTGTTGCACCAATTTTAGAAAAAATTGCTGCAAAAGCAAATGGGGAACCTTGTGTAGCTTATATAGGTCCTGATGGAGCCGGACATTATGTTAAAATGGCTCACAACGGCATTGAATATGGTGATATGCAATTAATCGCTGAAAGCTATAGTGTCTTAAAACATGTAGGTGGATTAACTAATGATGAACTTTCTGACGTTTTTTCTGATTGGAATAAAGGTGAGTTAGATAGTTATTTAACCGAAATTACGGCAGATATTTTTAAACATAAAGATGAAAATGGCGATTATTTGGTTGATAAGATTCTGGATGCGGCAGGTAATAAAGGTACTGGCAAATGGACAAGCCAAAGCGCATTAGATTTAGGCGAACCATTATCTTTAATTACTGAATCGGTATTTGCACGTTATATTTCAGCGATTAAGGATCAACGTGTTGCTGCGTCAAAAGTACTAAAAGGGCCTAGTAAAGAGGCATTTACAGGAGATAAGCAAGTATTAATTGAAAAAGTTCGTAAAGCGCTTTATATGGGGAAAATTATCTCTTATGCACAAGGGTTTGCGCAATTAAAAGCTGCATCAGAACATTATAATTGGCAATTAAATTATGGTGAAATCGCTAAGATTTTTAGATCAGGTTGTATTATTCGGGCACAATTTTTACAAAAAATTACTGATGCTTATAATGAAAATAATAATATTGATAACTTACTTTTAGCGCCATATTTTTCTAAAACCGTTGAAGCTTATCAACAATCATTGCGTGATGTAATTTGTTTAGCTGTTTCGCATGGTATCGCTGTTCCTACACTGTCGGCTGCAATCGCATATTATGATAGTTATCGTTCAGCAGTATTACCGGCTAATTTGATTCAAGCTCAACGAGATTATTTTGGTGCGCACACTTATAAACGAATCGATAAAGAAGGTGTATTCCATACTGATTGGTTAAATATTGAATCTTAATTCTGATTAATATCTATACTTGTTCTTATATAAGAGTGCAAAATTAATTTGTACTCTTATAAAATTTATTTACCTTTTATATCCTATTTATTCAAATTTTTTTAATGCTATTCACCGGAAGACTTGTGATTATTGGGTTTTCTTTGTCAAGTAAATTATTTTTTTAAAAAGCTAGAAAAACACAATATATGGTGTATAATTCAAACATATTTACTATATATAGTATTTTCTAAAGCGATGTGAAAATCCGAGTTTATATCAAAAAGCCTCATATTTTAATAAAAAATCAATAGTTTTGAATAAGAACATTAACTATTAAGGTCGATAAAAACTCATGCTAAGCGCTAACTATTAATGAATATTGAGGAGTATATATGCCCGTAGTAATCAAACGTGACGGTTGTCAGACTGCATTTAATGAGACTCGTATTAAAGATGCTATTATAAGAGCAGCTGTTGCGGCTAATGTTAACGATCCAGATTATTGTGCAGCGGTGGCTCGCGTAGTGACTAATCAAATGATGGATCGTGAAAGTGTCGATATTAATGAAATTCAAAATGTTGTTGAAAATCAACTAATGTCAGGGCCTTATAAAAAATTAGCAAGAACCTATATTGAATATCGACATGATCGTGACCGTGCTCGTGAAGAGCGTAGCCGTTTAAATCAAGATATTCGTGGGCTAATAGAACAAAGTAATGTCGCTATTTTGAACGAAAATGCGAATAAAGATAGTAAAGTCATTCCTACTCAACGCGATTTATTAGCAGGTATTGTTGCTCGACATTATGCGAAACAATATTTATTACCAAAGGATATTTCGCGCGCGCATGATAGTGGTGAAATACATTATCATGACCTTGATTATGCGCCATTTTTCCCAATGTTTAACTGTATGTTAATTGATTTAGATGGCATGTTAACTAATGGCTTTAAAATGGGTAATGCTGAAATTGAACCGCCAAAATCTATCGCAACAGCAACAGCAGTAACAGCTCAAATTATTGCGCAAGTTGCTAGTCATATTTATGGTGGTACCACCATAAATCGTATTGATGAAATTTTAGCAAAATTTGTCACTATTAGTTATCAAAAACATAAGCAAGTTGCTGAGGAATGGAATATTCCAAATCCTGAGGCTTATGCGGAAAGTCGTACCCAAAAAGAGTGTTATGATGCATTTCAATCTTTAGAATATGAAGTAAATACTTTGCATACTGCTAATGGACAAACCCCATTTGTTACTTTTGGTTTTGGTTTAGGAACAAGTTGGGAATCGCGGTTAATTCAAGAATCAATTTTAAAAGTGAGAATAAAAGGGTTAGGTAAAAATCATAAAACGGCGGTATTCCCTAAATTAGTGTTTGCCATTAAAGATGGTATTAATCACAAACAAGGTGATGCTAATTATGATATTAAACAGTTAGCATTAGAGTGTGCAAGTAAACGTATGTATCCAGATATTTTAAATTACGATAAAGTCGTTGAAGTAACTGGATCATTTAAAACACCAATGGGATGCCGTAGCTTTTTAGGTGTTTATGAAGAAGACGGTCAACAAATTCATGATGGCCGGAATAATTTAGGTGTTATTAGTCTTAACTTACCTCGTATCGCCATTGAAGCTAAAGGTGATGAAGTTCGTTTCTGGGAAATTTTAGACAAACGTTTAGCTCTTTGTAAAAAGGCATTGATGACTCGTATTGCTCGTCTTGATGGTGTGAAAGCTCGTGTTGCTCCGATTTTATATATGGAAGGTGCTTGTGGTGTTCGCTTAAAAGAAGATGACAGTGTTTCTGAAATCTTCAAAAATGGCCGTGCATCAATCTCTTTAGGTTATATTGGTCTGCATGAAACTTTAAATGCACTTTATGGTAACCAAACTCATCCATTCGATAGTGAAACCTTACGTAATAAAGGTGTAGCAATCGTTGAACATTTAGCTAAAGCGGTTGAACAATGGAAAAAAGAGACTGGTTATGGATTTAGTTTATATAGTACACCGAGTGAAAACTTATGCGACCGATTCTGCCGTTTAGATACTTCTGAATTTGGTATTATTCCTGGAGTAACAGATAAAGGTTACTATACTAACAGTTTCCACCTTGATGTTGAGAAAAAAGTGAATCCATATGAAAAAATCGAATTTGAAAAACCTTATCCAGCAGTAGCAAGCGGTGGTTTTATTTGTTATGGCGAATACCCTAACATGATTAATAATGTTAAAGCATTAGAAGATGTGTGGGACTACAGCTATACGCGTGTACCTTATTATGGTACCAATACGCCAATTGACGAATGTTATGAATGTGGTTATACCGGTGAATTTTCATGTACTAGCAAAGGTTTTGTTTGTCCTAGCTGTGGTAATCATGATTCAGCTAAAGTTTCTGTGACTCGTCGTGTTTGTGGATATTTAGGTAGCCCTGATGCTCGTCCATTTAATGCGGGTAAACAAGAAGAAGTCAAACGCCGAGTTAAACATTTAGACAATGGGCAAATAGGCTAATAAATTATTTTATCATTATGAATTATCATCGTTATTATCCTGTTGATGTTGTTAATGGCGAAGGGACTCGTTGTGCACTTTTTGTTGCCGGCTGTGTACACCAATGTCCTGGCTGTTATAACAAAAGCACATGGGGAATAAACTCTGGTAAGCCATTTACACAATCACTTGAAGATCAAATTATTAAAGATTTACAAGATACTGAAATAAAACGCCAAGGATTATCACTTTCTGGTGGTGATCCTTTGCACCCACAAAATGTCCCTGCCATTTTAAAACTGGTAAAACGAGTAAAAAATGAGTGTGATAATAAAGATATTTGGTTGTGGACAGGCTATAAGCTTGATGAATTAACCGATGCTCAACAAGCTGTAGTTCCCTATATAGATGTTTTGATTGATGGCAAATTTGTGCAAGAACTGGCTGATCCCAAACTTTTATGGCGAGGCAGCAGTAATCAAATTATCCATCGATTTAAGTAAAATTATTGTGATTTATGCAAATTTAACAGATAAGAAATAGCTTCTCGATAATTGATTTCAAGGTTTTCACTACTTGATGATGTAATATGTAAGTCAGTAATCTTGCCATTATCAATCCCATAAACCCAACCATGTAAATTAACTTTTTTGCCTCTTTGCCATGCGGATTGAATAACGGTTGAATGTCCTAGATTATAAACTTGTTCAATAACATTAAGCTCACATAAAATATCTAAACGAATATCGGCGGGAAACTCGCCAATTAAAGAACTATAACGGAACCATAAGTCACGAATATGTAATAACCAATTGTTAATTAGACCTAGATCGGGATTTTCGACTGCAGCTTTAATTCCACCACAACCTAAGTGTCCACAAATGATAATATCTTCTATCTCAAGTACATCAACGGCATATTGCACGACAGATAAACAGTTAAGATCGGTATGGATAACCAAATTACCAACATTACGGTGAACAAATAATTCCCCGGGTTTTAATTTAATCAATTTTTCAGCTGGTACTCGACTATCAGAACAGCCAATCCATAAAAATTTTGGGTTCTGAGCAATGGCAAGCTGTTTAAAAAAATCAGGATCTTCTTGTTCTATTTTTTCTGACCATTCGTGATTAAAGCGAATAAGATCGCTAACATCAAACATAATGTCTATTCCTTGTTATATTTCATTGTTAGAAACATTTGCTAATTTTGTATTAACTAAATTGTTTTTATATGCTGAATTTTACTTTTCATTATTAACTTTCGCCATATTGGCGTAGTAAGAATTTTTGCTTTAATAATTTTGCTATATAGTTTAAAGCGTAAAGGCATTGTTTTTTGATAATAATGTTTATTAGGTTTTGCTACGCCACTATTTAATATTTTGCTAAGAATTTCTGCGCTATCAAGAGCATAACTGATACCCTCTAGTGAGCTAGCACTAATAAAGCCCGCAGCTTCACCAATTAAAAAGATATTTTCATTACCAGTATAAAAATCTCGGAATCGGTTTGGATAAACAACAAGACACTTTTCGGTTTTTAATGGTTCGCCAAAAATAAAACCTTGTTGAGCTAATTTTTCTTTTAATAACTCGAAATGTTGATTGGCTGTCTTTTTAGGGAAGGCGCCACCAAAAATGAAATGTTTATTTTTGGAGATGCTCCATGCATAACAATTTGTGGTTTTATTATCAAAAATACAAGAATAAAAAGGAATTTTATGGTTGTCTGTAAACCATTGTTGGATAGCAACATATTGTCTAATGGAATGATTAGGATAGCGCATACGTCTCACAACTGAATTTGCGCCATCAGCTCCAACTACGTATCTAGCGGTAATCTTATGTTCAATTTTACTTTCATCAATATAAGTGACTTGATATCCATCAATGACTCTTCTGATTTCTTTGCATAGCGTATTATGTAACACATTAACACTATTTGGTATAAGCGACTTTAACCATAGGTCGAATTTATGTCGATCAAAACTGACATAACTGCGTTGATAATTACGGATCAGTTTCGTTTGCAGATCGATGGTTTTTACGCTGAAAATTTGCGGATCAGTTAATATATCCAATGGTAAATTTAGCTTTTGTCTTACAAACGCTTTTTGTGCATCATTAGCCAATAAGCCACCACATGGTTTTTGAAAACCTTCATCACCAGCTTGATGTTTTTTATCTAATGCAATGATCTTAAAAGATGGGCTAAGTAACCGAGCGAGCGTGCTACCGGCAGGTCCAAGTCCAATGATGGCAATATCGTAATCCATATTCTTGTGTTGTCTATTTTATTTGGTTGAAAGTTGACCATTTTACCACATTCGATAAAAAGGCAGTTAATAGTAAAATCGAAGATTTATTCGATTTTACTAAAAAATTTTGAGGAAAGGGGTTTTTTAGTCGATTTTAATTAATTGTGATCAGTTAATTTGCTACCGTCTGTAAAAATTCCTTATTTAATTCATCAAATGGTAAAGTTCGACTAATCACAACTAAGCGAGATATTTTTTCGGAAGCTTGTTGCCATGGAGAACCGTAATCAAAACCGACAATTTTATGGACTCCTTGAACAATGAGCCTTTGGTTATTGTCTTTAATTGCAAGTATTCCTTTATAGCGGAGCATATCATTGCCATATTTTTCAACTAGATTTTCCATAAATGAGCCAATCTTTTTAAGATCAAGCTCTCCAGCTTCAAAAAGATAGGAACAGATATCATCATTCCAGGATGAGGTTTGATATGGAATTGTTTTAAAATTAGTTTCTAACTGTTTGGATGGATTAACAATAAAAAAACCTTTATTAAGAACTAATTCTTCATCTAAATCAAAAGCATGGATATCTAACCATTGTGATTTGGAAATTTTACCATTAATCGCTTGATAGATAGTTGCTTTACTATTAATTTTCTGAAGGCGATTTAGAATTTCAATTTGTTGTTGTTCGGTGATGCAGTCGGTTTTAGATAAAATAATACGATCGGCAAAACCAATTTGAGAAACAGCAACTCGATGTTCATTTAAATGTTGCAAAATATGTTGAGAATCAACAATCGTAATAATTGCATCAAGTCTAATGGTTTCTCTAATTAGCTCATCAATAAAAAAAGTTTGAATAATAGGTGCCGGGTCGGCAAGCCCAGTGGTTTCAATAATAAGTCTATCAAATTGCAATTTACCAGCTTGTCTTTCTGCGTGCAATTGATGGAGTGCTTTGGTCAATTCACCTTGCACAGTACAACAAATGCAACCATTGGTCATTTCAACAATTTGAATATCATGATTTGGTGTAAGTAAGTTGCTATCAAGATTTACTGGACCAAATTCATTTTCAATAATCATTATTTTTTCATTGTGATTATTTTCAAGCAGGTAATTGATGAGTGTTGTTTTTCCTGAGCCGAGAAAACCAGTTAATAAGGTAACTGGTAACAAGGAAGTGCTAATATCTTGTGTCATAAACTATTCCTTTCTATTTAACAACACTTAAAGCCACCTTTACCACTATAACGAGCATCTTGTCGTTCTTTAAAAAACTCTTCATAAGTCATAGGTGTTTGTTCTGGATGAGTTAGTTTCATATGTTGTACATACGTATCGTAATCGGGAATCCCAACCATTAGTTTGGCTGCTTGACCTAAATATTTTCCAGCTTTAGCGATTGAGTCAAACATATTTATCTCTTTTATTAAACAAAGCAGTTAAAATTATTTTATTTTTAAACAGTTGATATTTTCAAAGATATCAATCTCACTATAAATGTCGATGTGAAGTGAGTCAATCTCTGATTAATAATAATTTTAATCTAATTTATTAAATAAAATTTAGTAAAAATAAAAGAGGTATATTAAATAATTGAAATTGTGTTGGGTTGTTTTAGTGAAGATAAATTAGTCATTATATTTTGGTAAAATTCATTTATCTATTGATAAATAACTTCTATAATAACGGCCATTTAAAATGAATAAGAGTTAACAATGGAAAAGTTTCACGTTACTGGCCCTACTTCTTTAAATGGGGAAGTTGTCATTTCTGGCGCTAAAAATGCTGCGCTACCTATTTTATTTGCTGCAATTTTGGCTGAAAAACCAGTTGAGTTGCAAAATGTTCCCAAATTAAAAGATATCGATACAACACTTGAATTGCTTGCGCAATTAGGCGTGAAATACCAACGTAACGGTTCTATTCATCTTGATGCTGGCCAAATTGACAATTATTGTGCACCTTATGAACTCGTCAAAACCATGCGTGCATCAATTTGGGCTTTAGGTCCACTGGTTGCTCGATTTGGGCAAGGGCAAGTTTCATTACCGGGTGGATGTGCAATAGGTGCAAGACCTGTAGATTTGCATATTACTGGTTTACAACAGTTAGGTGCGACAATCACTTTAGATGAAGGATATGTTAAAGCAACAGTTAATGGTCGTTTAAAAGGTGCTCACATTGTTATGGATAAGGTGAGTGTTGGGGCGACAGTAACAATTATGTGTGCAGCAACCTTAGCTGAAGGTAAAACTATAATAGAAAATGCAGCTTGTGAGCCTGAAATTGTTGATACCGCAAAATTCTTAAATATGCTGGGCGCTAAAATTACCGGTGTTGGCACGATGCGTATTGAAATTGAAGGTGTTACTAGTCTGGGTGGTGGCGTACACGAGGTTGTTTCTGATCGTATTGAAACAGGAACTTTTTTGGTTGCAGCTGCTATTTCAAGAGGTAAAATAACTTGTCGTAAAACTGATCCAAATTTATTAGATGCTGTGCTATCAAAATTGAAGGAGGCTGGTGCTAATATTGAAACAGGTGCAGATTGGATCTGTTTAGATATGCAAGGCAAACGAGCAAAAGCTGTAAATATTCATACTGCACCACATCCGGGGTTCCCAACGGATATGCAAGCCCAGTTTTCATTATTAAATATGGTGGCAGAAGGAACTGGAATCATCAAAGAAACGATTTTTGAAAATCGCTTTATGCATGTGCCAGAACTTATTCGTATGGGGGCACATGGCGAAATCGAAGGTAATACATTAATTACTCATGGTGTCGAAAAACTTAGTGGTACTCAAGTTATGGCGACTGATTTACGAGCTTCAGCAAGTTTAGTTTTAGCCGGATGTATCGCTGAAGGTTCGACAGTTGTTGATCGTATTTACCATATTGATCGTGGTTATGATAATATTGAAGAGAAGCTTAGAAAATTGGGCGCTAATATCGAACGAGTAAAATAGTTTTAATTTTTGACGCTGTTTAAACACAGCTATTAGATAAAAAGGAGTGTAATATGACAAAGCAAGCATTAGTTTTTTTATCGAATGGCTGTGAGGAAACCGAAGCTGTTACAACTATTGATCTATTAACTCGAGCCGGAATAAATGTTACTTACGCTAGTATCACAGAAGATAGACTAGTTGAGTGTTCTCGTGGAGTAACAATCTTAGCCCAAAAAGTATTTTCAGAAGTTAGTAATGTTGATTTTGATGTGATTATTTTACCTGGTGGATTAAAAGGTGCGGAAAACTTTCGTGACTCCCCGCAATTAATTAAAAAATTAAAACAATCACATCAAGCCGGCAATTTGATTGCTGCCATTTGTGCATCTCCGGCAATGGTTCTGCAACATCATAATTTATTTCCAGATGCATATATGACCGGTTATCCCGAAACGAGAGATGCTTTTAAACATTGGAAATCGGATAGAGTTTATTTTGATGCACAAAATAGAGTCATTACCAGTCAAGGTCCTGGAACGTCTATTGATTTTGCATTGAAAATTATTGAAATTCTATTAGACAAAAAGGCTGCAGCTCAAGTTGCCGCTCAATTGGTTCTACCACAAGGGATAGCATCCTACCAATAAATAGGTAACAAATGTCAAAATCACATTTGTACGAAAAGTTAATTAAAAGGGCAACACTAAGTGCTGTTTTAATTTCTGTTTTCCTAATTATTATAAAATTACTTACGTGCTGGTTTACTGGCTCGATGAGTTTGTTTGCCTCTCTTTTAGATTCAAGTATTGATTTACTTGCATCTGGACTTAACTTTTTCTTAGTTCGTTATGCATTAAAACCGGCTGATGATGATCATACTTTTGGTCACGGAAAAGCCGAATCGTTGGCTGCATTAGCACAAAGCACCTTTATTATTGGTTCTGCAACTATTTTGTTAATTTCAAGTATTAAATCTATTATTCATCCTGTAGCAATAGCCTCACCTTTATTAGGTATTGCCGTATCTGTGATTTCAGTTATTGTAACTGGGGTATTAGTTCTATATCAAAAATATGTAATAAAACAGACTAAAAGTAAAGCAATTGAAGCTGATATGTTGCACTATTCTTCTGATATGTTTATGAATATTGCGGTTATAGTAGCTCTATTTTTAAGTTGGTACGGTATTACTTATGCTGATGCCTGTTTTGCTTTTTTTATTGCGTTATATATTTTTTATAATGCTTATAAAATAGCCTATAGTGCAATTCAAGACTTGTTAGATAAAGCTTTATCAGAAAGTGATAACCAAAAAATTTGTGAAATTGTTTCTTCATACTCAAATGTACATGGTTTTCATGATTTGAAAACTCGACAAGCTGGTCCGTTAAAATTTATACAGTTACATCTTGAATTAGACGATGATATGCCTTTAATCAAAGCGCATGCAGTCGCCGATGCGATTGAGAAACATATTGCTCAAGAATTTGCGCCTGCAACTGTGATTATTCATCAAGATCCTGTTTCTGTTGTTCCCTTAGAAATGAATAAGTAGAGAAACTAATCAAAATAGCTTCTAAACTTTTATTGTTAGTTAATTATTATGACCTTATAATAACCGAAGGTTTATATATTGGAGTTATTTTGTATGATAAAAAAAATAGGTATTTTAACCAGTGGTGGTGATGCGCCAGGGATGAATGCAGCTATTCGAGGTGTTGTGAGAACCGCCTTAACTGAAGGATTAGATGTTTTTGGCATTTATGATGGTTATTTAGGTCTGTGTGAAGATCGAATCGTTCAGTTAGATCGTTCTAGCGTTTCAGATATTATTACTCGTGGCGGTACATTCTTAGGATCAGCTAGATTTCCTGAATTTAAAGACCAAGAAGTTAGAAAAAAAGCGATCGCTAATTTAAAGAAACATCAAATCGATGCATTAGTTGTAATTGGCGGTGATGGTTCTTATATGGGGGCGATGCGTTTAACTGAAGAAGGTTTTCCATGTATTGGTTTACCTGGCACCATTGATAACGATATTCGTGGAACTGACTATACTATTGGTTATTTTACTGCTTTAGGCACCGCTGTAGAATCTATCGATAGATTAAGAGATACCTGTTCTTCGCATCATCGAATCTCTGTGATTGAAATCATGGGCCGTGATTGCGGTGATTTGACAATAAATGCAGCAGTTGCTGGTGGGTGTGAGTTTATGATTATCCCTGAAGTTTCTTATACTAAAGAAGACTTAATTGAAGAGATAAAATTAGGCTTTGCTAAAGGTAAAAAACATGCGATAGTTACTGTGACTGAAAATATGTGTGATGTTAACCAATTAGCGGCAGATATCGAAGCGGCTGTTCATCATGAAACTCGAGCAACAGTTTTAGGACATGTACAACGTGGTGGCTCTCCAGTGCCTTATGACCGAATTTTAGGTTCACGCATGGGGGCTTATGCTGTTGAATTACTTATCAAAGGTCATGCAGGCCGTAGTGTCGGTATTCAAAATGGTAAGCTAGTCCATCATGATATTATTGATGCGATTAATAATATGAAAAGACCATTTGACATGGATCTTTATAACACTGCAAAACGTTTATTCTAAAAATTGCTCCATTGATAATCGAACAATAAGATGTGAATAATTGATAAGGCTAAGCTTTTAAATAAATATATCAATTATTCACATTACTGATTTTATAAAGATTGTTTACTCAATAAATATTCAAAGTATTCTTCTGGTCATATTTAATCAATTTCGATACAAATTTGAGGTTTTTATGACACTACAATATAAGCAAGATAATGACCGTTTTTATGTTTGTAATGATAATAATCAAGAAATAGCAGAAATGACATTTACTCGAATTGGGTATGATAAGGCAACGATTAATCATACATTTACTGATCCTGCTTATCGAGGTCACGGTATTGCAGATAAGTTGCTTGAACTTGTTGTGAAAACATTACAGCAAGAAAAGCGTGAAATTATACCTTTATGTTCGTTTGCTAAAAATAAATTGAATAACTAAATAAAGTCCATTTTATATATAGACCTCTTGTAATTTTCTCCAGCTTTTGTCAAGAAATATTTTATTGTTTTTCTATAATAATCCTAGTTTTTCTTAGCAGATTTTGTGCTAATGTATGCTAAATTTTCTTTGTTATATTTTGCTTATTAAAATGACAACAGTCAAACCCCAAAAAATCCATTCTATTCATGTATTGCGTGGCGTAGCTATCATCATGATCGTCTTTAGTCATTGCTTAGGCGTATTTAAAAATAGCAATTTAATTGCTAATAGTTATTTATTTTCTTTTTTGAATTTATTTGCTTTTAACTTCACCACCTTTTTTGTACTAATTGCGGGTTTTTTATTTCAACATCTGACCTACAAATATAAAGTAAGAGAATATTATTTATCTAAATTCAAAACGGTAGTATGTCCATATATATCGGTATCGATCTTCTGTTTTCTCTATTTTCACTATCAGTCTTTATCCAGTTTACCTTTTTTTTCATTTACTGAACCGAGTGCGGTTGGTTCTATTGTTAGAATGATGTTGACAGGAACACAATTGTTACCACTGTGGTTTATGCCGATGATTATCATGATTTTTGCAATCAGTCCTTTATTATATTCGTGGTCTCAAAAAAGTCTGATTATTATTGGTTTGATTTCAATGTTCTGGATAGTTATGTTTACTAAACCTGATTATACAAAACCGTTATTAAATTTGTTGCATTATGGACCGGTTTATTTAACCGGTATGATGATAAAACAGAATTATGAAAAAATTATGCAACTAGTTAAAGATAATCTATTATTAGTGATTTTCTTTTTTGGTTTATGTTTTTGTATCCCATTTGCTTATCGTTATGTTGACCATCTAGGTGTTGAAAAACTTTATTATGATACATTACAAAAAATTATTTTGTTTATTTTAGCGCTTTACTTTTTAGATGGTTTAAATCGTAAGAATGAACATGGAAGAACATATAAGTTTTTTTCATATATGGCTAATATCAGTTTTCCTATTTACTTTATTCATGAAATTATCGTGTTACTTTTGGAACAACAAGTGGGTAATTCACCAATAGCGGACGTGATTAAAACTGATAACGGACAATTAGCTTCACTTGGTGCAATTAGCTTTTTAATATCTGCATTAACGATAAGTATCATTATTGCAAATCTAATAAAGTTAATATTTAAAGATAAAGCAAAATATTTAATTGGTGGCAATCGTTAAAATAAAATTGCTACTAAAAGAGAAAAAAGATAGATATTTTTATTTTTTGGATGTTGAATAGTGTCATTTACAGCAAATCTTTGTTTTTTATTTTGTTTATAATTCTTGGTAGATATATATTATGAATATACCAATATGAGCATTGAACAAATAAAAAACAAACAGAATCCTAATTGTAATTTTTCACTTGCCAAAAAAAATGAAGTGCCTATAATGCGCATCCACTGACACGGCGTCAGCGACAAGCAGACAAAGGTCGTGTTAGTGAGCAAGGTCAAAAATTTTAAAAAAAGATCTTGACGAATAAAAAGGTGTAGCGTAGTATACGCAGCCCTTGAGACAGCAAACTGAAACA